>DLGP01000135.1:0-12831 GCA_002482765.1 Alphaproteobacteria bacterium UBA7691 | reverse complement strand
ACCTTGTCCGGATGGCCTTCGGAAACCGATTCGCTGGTGAAGAGATAGGAGGATTTACGCGCCACGTCGGTAGTCTCCAGTCGACCGCGCCAACCCGGTCGGGATTTTTTGTCTCACGCTGTCGGCGCATGGCGCGCGCCGCAGATTCGGCGATTCGGTGTCGCCGGGCGGAAAAATGGCCCCGTTATGTCGCAGAGCCGGCGCGATGGGTCAAGTTAGATCGTTTGAAATCGGGCGATAACGCGCCTCAGGCGGCCGGCTCCGGCCCCTGTTCCAGCGCCATCGAGCGCACCAGATCGAGCACCCGGCGGCGCAGCGCGGTGTTGCGTATGGTCTCGAAAGCCCGCAGCAACTCTATGTTTTCGCGCGTCATCTGGGGTTCCGGGGGCATCGGCTGGCCCTCGATCTCGGCCGCTGGCGGCTCGGCCAGGCCCGGCACCTGATCTATGCCGGGATGGCCCTCGATACCTTCAAAAAAATATGCCGGCGGCACTTTCAGCAGCCGGGCAAACTGGTAAAGCCGGCTGGCGCCGATGCGATTGGCACCTTTTTCGTATTTCTGGATTTGCTGGAAAGTGAGGCCGACAAACTGCCCCAGCCGCTCCTGACTCATGCCGACATAAGTGCGTCTGACCTTGAGTCGTCCGCCGACGAACACGTCCACTGGATTCTTCGCCACGCCGCCAGCCCCTCACATATCCCTCCACCCAGTTGAAGCGACCCCCGCCGCCCTGACCAACTAGATGGTTTCAAATGACATACATTCGTATGGGTTACGTTTGTATGCTCGTTGGACGCGCAGGGTCAACCGTCCGCATAACGGCTATAGCGAGTTCAGCGGTTCAATTTGCGAAACAGCCAGGCCAGCAGCAGAAATAGACCGGCCAATAGGTGCACCGGCAAATCACCGATACGACTATAGGGCGTGCGTTCCGATAATGGGGCCGGCAATGGCCCTTCAACAAAGCCAACCGCATCAAGGCCAAGCGCGGCAACAACACGGCCCCAGGGATCAACAATGGCCGAGATGCCATTATTGGCGGCGCGCACCAGCGGCACGCCCTGTTCAACACTGCGCATCCGCGCCGAAGCAAAATGCTGATACGGCCCGCTGGAGCGGCCGAACCAGGCATCGTTGGTGACATTGAGCAGCATGGCGGCCGGCGGTGGCTCATGCGCCATCACTTCGGCCGGAAAAATCGCTTCATAGCAGATCAGGACGCGGATCAGCGGCAGTTCGCCGGGCAGGATCAGCGGCTCGGCATCGCGGCCCGGCGAGAAATCGACGCTGCCGACCGCCAGCTTGTCGAGGCCGATACTGCCCAGCAGGCCGCGCAGCGGCAGGTATTCGCCAAACGGCACCAGATGCAGCTTGTCATAGCGCGCATCAAGGCCGCCTTTTTCATTGATCACAAACAGGCTGTTATAAAGTGTCAGCCGGCCATTGGGGAATTCACGGCGCGGCGCGCCGGCAAATAGCTGGCCGCCGGGCGGCAGCAGGCCGGCCAGCGCCTTGAGCAATTCCGGATTCTCATCCACCAGATAGGGGATGGCGGTTTCCGGCCAGATCACATGGGTGAATGGTTTTTGCCCCGGCTGCCGGGTCAGTTCAGCATGCTGGCGCAGATGCTGCTGGCGCAGATCATCCTGCCATTTCAGGCTCTGCGGGATGCTGGGCTGCACCAGCCGCAGCCACACATCGGGCATCATCTCGCCCTGTGCGTTATGCAGGCGCCAGGCGCCGCCGCCAATCGACAAGGCCAGCAGCAGCGGCAGGGCAATGGCGGCCAACCTGGCACGATGCGAGGCCGGCAGCAGCATAGGCAATGCCAGTGCCGCCGCAGCCAGCAAGGTCAGCAGGCCCAGGCCATGGCTGCCGATATAGGCCGCGATCTGCATGGCAGCGGGCGTATCGGCCCAGATATAGCCGATCAGGTTCCACGGAAAACCGGTCAGCATAAAGCCGCGCAGGGCTTCGCCCAGGGTCCAGCCGGCCGGCAGCAGCAGCACGCGCCAATAGACCGCATCGCCGCTGATACGCTGCGCCAGCCAGATGCCGGCAGCGGGAAACACGGCCAGCAAGGCCGGCAGGCCCAGCACCGGCAAGGGCAGCAGCCAGGCAAAGCGCGCCGCATCAACAAAAAACGCGATGCCGATCCAATAGAGCCCGGCAACAAAATAGCCATAGGCAAAGGCAAAGCCGGGCCAGAAAGCCGCCCAGCCGGTTGCCGCATTACGGCTCAACAGCAGCCAGAGCGGCACAACCACAAAAACCAGCGGCCAAGCGTAAAGCGGCGCCTGCGCCGCTGCCAGCACGGCGCCGAGCAGCCAGGCCAGCGCGAGCCGGCGCCAGCCGGCCAGCCCTTCAAACAAAACAATCAATTTTGCGAGCATGGTGCTCAGCTGTTATGGCTGGCTGCCGGCAGTTCGGCCACCGGCACACGGATACGGACACGCTTGACCCGGCGCGGATCGGCATCCACCACTTCAAAAGCCAGGCCGGACGCATGCTCAACCAATTCGCCACGCTGCGGCACGCGGCCCAATTCAGCCACGATCAGGCCACCCAATGTATCCACCGCCTCATCCTCTTCCGGATCGATCAGGCGGCGGCCAAAACGCTCTTCCAAATCCTCAATCGGGCAACGGCCCTGGGCATCAAACAGGCCCGGGCCACGCTCCACCAGCAACGGCCCCTCCACTTCGTCATGCTCGTCGTCGATCTCGCCGACAATCTGCTCGACCAGATCTTCAATCGTCACCAGGCCATCAATGCCGCCATATTCATCCACCACCACGGCCATATGGGTGCGTGTGCTGCGCATCTCGCGCAGCAGGTCGAGCACAATCTTGGACGGCGGCACCACCAGCACGCGGCGCAGAATCTTGGCCAGCGAGAAATCCTCGCGCCCGGCCAGATACGGCATCACATCCTTGATATGCACCATGCCGATGACATCATCGAGGGTCTCGCGATAGACCGGCAGCCGCGAATGCTCGGCTTCGATCAGCACGCGCACCAACTGGTCAAAAGCAATATCCTCAGCCACGGCAATGATATCGGCACGCGGCACACGGATTTCGCCCACCCGCAGATCGCCGATATCCAGCACGTTGCGCAGCAGGGCGAGCTCGGCCGAGCCGGTCGGCCCCTCGGATTCGGGATGCTCCTGTAGCAATTCCTCGATACTCTCGCGCAGCGTCTCCTCGCTGTCGCGACCACGCAACACCTGCAACAGCCTGGTCCAGAAGCCGGTACTGCCGGCCTCGGGGCGATTCTCACTCATCGTTGTTTCCTTGCCGGCGTTTTTGCCCGGGCTTTGGTTTTGGTCTTGGTTTTAATGCTGCCGGCATAGGGATCGGCGATCTTCAGGCCGGCCAGGATTTCCACTTCCAGCGGCTCCATCGCCATCGCCTGTGCCCTGCTCTCGTGATCATAGCCGAGCAGATGCAAGGTGCCATGCACCACCAGATGGGCCACATGATCGGCCAGGGTCTTGCCCTGTGCCGCAGCCTCGGCGGCGCAGATTTCCAGGCCCAAGGCCACATCGCCGAGATAATCCGGCGGCGCGGCAGGATCAATCGCCGCCTCGGCCGGGAAGGACAGCACATTGGTCGGCTTCGGCTTGCCGCGCCAGGCACCGTTCAACTGCCGCATCTCGGCATCATTGGTCAGCAGCAATGCCAGGCCGGTGCTGCCCTGCGCCACTTCGCGCCGCAGGGTTGCCCGGCAGGCGCGCCGCACCAGGGCGGCAACGCCCGGCAAGGCCTGGCGCCAGGCCGGATCGGCAATGCGCAGGTCAATGGCGAAGCGGCTGCTGGCGGCGCCGGTTTTACGGGATGTAACGGGCATTCCTCTGCTCTGTTGTCTGCACTTGAATCGACTGGTGGTTCAGCGGCCGCGCCGGCCGGCGGCATCCGGCCGCGCCAAGCCCAAATCCTGCTCACGCTGGGCATAGGCGCGCACCACCTTGGTGACCAGCGGATGCCGCACCACATCCTGATCGGAAAAGCGCACAAAGGAAATTCCCTCGATGCCTTCCAGGATATCCAGTGCATCACGCAGGCCGGAAGGCACGCCGAGCGGCAAGTCAACCTGCGACAGATCGCCGGTGACGGCAAGACGCGAATTCTCGCCCAGGCGGGTGAGCAGCATCTTCATCTGCACCGGCGAGGTATTCTGCGCCTCGTCGAGAATCACATAGGCATTGGCCAGCGTGCGGCCGCGCATGAAGGCGAGCGGCGCCACTTCGATCTCGCCGCTGGCCAGGCCCTTCTCCACCCGGTCGGGCGGCAGCATGTCGTAAAGCGCATCGTAAAGCGGGCGCAGATAAGGATCGATCTTCTCGCGCATGTCGCCGGGCAGGAAGCCGAGCCGTTCACCGGCTTCAACGGCGGGGCGCGACAGGATGATGCGATCAACCCGGCCATCCAGCAGCATCTGCACCGCCACCGCCACCGCCATATAGGTTTTGCCGGTGCCGGCCGGGCCAAGGCCAAAGACCAATTCATGGCGCAGCAATTCGGCGATGTAGCGCGCCTGGGTGGGTGAACGCGGCAGGATGATGCGTTTTTTGGTGCGGATCGCACCTTCCGGCAGCCGGCTTTCCGTATTGGCCGCAGCGCGCTCGGCAGCGCGTTCGGCAGCTTCGCGGGCCGCGCGTGTGGATGGCACGGCCTGGGTGACAACGGACTTTCCAACTGCCTGCATTTCGCCTCCGGTTTGGTTGAACTCCTGCTGCGATACATCACTGGAATTATTTGGACTGGAATTATTTGGACTGGAAGTGTTTGGACTGGCATTGGCGGCTTCCGCCATGCGGCCCCGCGCCATGCGGATGGCGCCTTCCACATCGCCCATCTCGATCAGCGCGCCATGTTCAAGCCGGCTATACAGCCCGGTCAGCACAGCGCGGGCGGCATCGCGGGCATCTTGCGGGCCCGTGATGGCAACGCGATTGCCGCGTGTGGAAACCTGCACGCCGAGCTGCTGCTCGATCCGCGCCAGATGGCGGTCATGTTCGCCGAACAGTGAAGCCAGCAAGCGGTTATCGGCAAAATCGAGCACCGTGGGGGTATTGGCCGGGTTTGGCGGCGCATTCATCGGCTGCCCCCGAATGGCAAACTGGGCTGGATTGGGCTGCGCCTGCGCCGCGCCGTCATGCCGCCTCAAGCCCTGGCGCCGCCAGGGTGCTGAGCGAATTGAGATAGCCGGCGACGATTGCCACATCCAGCAAGTCGCCGATGCGGGCTTCAGGCGCCTCAACCACCACCGACTGCATATAGGGGCTGCGGCCCAGCAACTGGCCCGGCCGTTTGCCAACACGATCCAGCAGCACCTGCATGCGGCGGCCGGCCATCGCCGCATTGTAGGCCAACTGCTGCTCACGCAGCAGCGCCTGCAAAACCGCCAGCCGTTCGTCCTTCACCGCTTCCGGCACCTGATTGGGCAAGGCTGCTGCCGGCGTGCCGGGCCGGGCGGAATATTTGAAACTATAGGCCTGGGCAAAGCCGGTCTCGCGCACCAATTGCAGCGTGGCCTCAAAATCCTTGTCGCTTTCGCCCGGGAATCCGACGATGAAATCGCTTGAGAGCGCAATATCCGGCCGCGCCGCACGCAGCCGCGCCAGGATGTCGCGATAAAGCGCACCATCATGGCCACGATTCATCGCCTTCAGAATGGCATCCGAACCCGATTGCACCGGCAGATGCAGGAACGGCATCAGGTTGGGCAGATCCCGATGCGCCGCGATCAGGGCGTCATCCATCTCGCGCGGATGCGACGTGGTGTAACGCCAGCGCGGGCTGTCTGCCCGGCCGCCAAGGCGCCGCTCCAGTTCTGTCAGCAGGCCGGCCAGCGACCAGACACGGCCGGCGGCATCCTCGCCGTGATAGGCATTCACATTCTGGCCCAGCAGCACAATTTCACGCGCGCCGGCCAGCACCAGCCGTTCGGCTTCGGCCAGGATGGCTTCCGGCCCACGCGAATATTCGGCGCCACGGGTATAGGGCACCACGCAGAAGGTGCAGAATTTGTCGCAGCCTTCCTGGATTGCCAGGAAGGCCACCGGGCCGGGCGGCGTGGCCAGGGCTTCGGGCAGATGGTCGAATTTTGATTCGGGCGGGAATTCGGTATCCAGCACACCCAGTTTGGGCGCCTTCGCCCCGGCGCTCTGCTTGCGGGCGCGCTGGCGCTCGGCCTGGGCGAGCAATTCCGGCAGCCGATGATAGGCCTGCGGCCCCACCACCATATCCACAAACGGCGCCCGGTTGAGGATTTCGGCACCCTCGGCCTGGGCGACGCAGCCGGCCACCGCGATGGTCAGATCAGCGCCGGCTTCCTTGCGCTTGCGCCAATGGCCCAGTTCGGAAAAGACCTTTTCGGCGGCTTTCTCACGAATATGGCAGGTATTGAGGATCACCATATCGGCATCCTCGGGCGAATCGGTCTTGGCGTATCCAAGCGGTGCCAGCACGTCCGCCATGCGGGCGGAATCGTACACATTCATCTGGCAACCGTATGTTTTAATGTAGAGTTTTCTGGCCAAGTGCTTCGATGAGCCGGGCTTAGATCACCCGGCTGGGACTCCCCAAGGGGTTGAAACTGAACACCAGACTAGCACCGGCCCCGGCAAGGTCAAGCGATCAAGCGGGCTAAGCCGGAATGTCATAGATAATTCAAAAGCTTATTTTTTTAGCGCAGCGCAACAGCGGTGCCGGCCTCATCGCCAACGGCATCTTCCACCGCCGGCTCCTCGATCGGCCCCAAACGCGATTTTGGCAGGCTGCGCGGCCCCGGCTCGCGCCCGGCATTGATATCCGACAGGCCCTCGATCACCACCTGATGGCAGAAGGCGGCCATTTCCTTGCGCGATTTGAAATCGCTGATGCTGACCGGCTTGTGGAATTCGATCACCGCCTCGCACGGGCCGGCCTTGAGGAAACGCCACAGATGCGGCAGCAAATCCTCGTCGCCCACCCAGGCAAAAAGCTGCATCCAGCGCCGCCCCACCGGCATGTGGTTGAGCCGCGCATAGCCCAGGCTGACCGGCTGCACCATCAGCGCCTGGCCACGCACCGGCTGTTCGGCCAGGGCGAAGAAGGCCGATTTGAACGGCAGGATGCGCAGGCCATCCGACGAGGTGCCTTCCGGGAACAGGATCAGGCTGTCGCCGGCTTGCAGCCGATCAAACATCTCGTCGCGATGCTGGGCGGTTTTCTGGCGCGCATTCCGTTCCACAAACACGGTGCGTTGCAGCCGCGCCAGCAGGCCGAAGAACGGCCAGCCATCCACCTCTTTCTTGGCCACAAAACTGACCGGCACCACGGTGGACAACACCACGATATCGAGCCAGGAGATGTGATTGCAGACAAACAGCACCGGGCCGCCAACATGTGGCCGGCCTTCCACCCGCACCTGGGCGCGAATCAGCCAGGCCAGGCTGCGGTGGTAGATCAGCGGCAGCAGGCGCTGAAACGGATGGTTGAAATGCACCAGCAGGTATTGCAGCGGGATCAGCGGCAATGTCCAGCACAGGAACAGCAGCAATGTGATATAGGCGCGCAGGGCCATGCAGCAGCTTTAAGCGAAAGGGCTTCGGAATAGAATGAGCGGCCGGAGCGCGCGCGACAACCGCCGCCCCGCTTACTTGCGCCCCGTTTTGTCGGCATCGCCGCTTTCCAGCGGCACACCGTAAAGTTCCAGGCGATGATCCACCAGGCGATAACCCAGCTTGGCGGCGATTTTCTCCTGCAAGGCTTCAAGTTCAGGATCGTTGAACTCGATGATATTGCCGGTGCGGGTATCGATCAGATGATCGTGATGCGCCTCCGGCATCTCCTCGTAGCGCGCCCGGCCATCGCCGAAATCGAGCCGGCTGAGGATGTCCGCCTCCTCGAACAGCCGCACCGTGCGATACACGGTGGCAATCGAGATGCGCGGGTCGATGGCATGGCTGCGGCGATGCAACTCCTCCACATCCGGATGATCGGAGGATTGGCTGAGCACGCGGGCAATCACCCGGCGCTGCTCGGTCATGCGCATGCCCTTCGACATGCACAATTGCTCCAGTCGGCTGGTCATGCCGTGGTCCACTCCCTGCTAGTGGGGCGCCGGCAAAACCAAGCGCCCATTAGCCTCACTGGCTGCCGCGACGGAGCAGCCCGCTAGAACTTAGCGGCCGGCCTTGCGGCGCGACGTGCCAAGCCCGATTTTCTTCGCCAGCGCCTGCCGTTGCAAGGCGTAGTTGGGCGCCACCATCGGATAATCGCTCGCCAGGCCCCAACGCTCACGATACTGATCCGGCGTCATGTTGTAATGACTCATCAGATGCCGCTTCAGCATCTTCAGCTTCTTACCATCTTCCAGGCAGATAATGAAATCCGGGGAGATGGATTTCTTGATCGACACCGCAGGTTGCGGCTTTTCCGCCGGCGCCGCCACCGGCGCCACCGGCACCACCGTATCCAGGGCGGAAAGTGTGCCAAAAACCTGACGGATCAGGGCCGGCAGATCATTGGCTTCAACGCGGTTATTGGAAACATGCGCTGCCACGATATCAGCGGTAAGCGACAACAATTCAGATTTATCTGGCGTATCAGCCATTTTTTCTATCCCGGTTATGTATAGTAATTCTGCGCTCACTATATGGGCAGGCCGCGATTAATTCCAGATATATAAGTTATTCAGCGGTATTTTTCGCCACAATATCTGCTCGCATCACCAATGCCGCCTCGCGCATGGGTGGCTGATCCGGGTTATTTCTTGGCTTATCGTAGTAATCCTTGCGCCGCCCGACCTGCTTGAAGCCGCAGGCATGATAAAGTGCCTGGGCGGCCAGGTTGCCTTCTGCAACTTCCAGGAACAGACTGCCGGCCCCCAGCCGCGCCGCCTCTGCCGCCAAGCCGCGCAGCAGCACGCCGCCGATGCCAAGCTGGCGCAGCCTTGGCCGCACTGCGATGGAGATCACCTCGGCCTCGTCGGCAGCGATGCGGCCGAGGGCAAAGCCGACCGGCTGTTCGGCACCATCCAGCGCCAGCAGGGCAAAAGCCCCCGGCATCGCCAGCAAGGCCACAAAAGCCGCCTCGTCCCAGGCGTCATGGAAACCCTCGGCATGCAGGCGGCTGAGCAGGGCGGCCTGCATGGCATCAGCCGGCACCAGCCGCACCATCAGGCTGGCCGCCGGCTGCACCACTTTGGGCAGGGCGGCATCCGGCGCACGGATATAAAGCGGCTTGGGCGGTGCTGGCATTTTATCACCAGCCTGCCAATCACTTGCGGCCAGCCGGGCGAGATGCAGCAGGCTGCCGGCCAGCGGCGCCGGGGCAGCCGGCGAGACCTGCCAGGCTTCATGCGCCGGCAACAAGGCAGCGCCGGAACCAACCAGGCTAAGCCGACCGGGCGGCAAGGCGGCAATGGCCTGCGCCAGCGGCAGCAGGGCCGGCGGCCCGAATGCCGCGCCCAGGCCATGCTCTGCGGCGGCAAAAGCCTGCATATAAACCTCGCCGCGCCGCGCATCGATCAGCGCCACAGTGGCGCGGCCGGCTGCGGCGCCCTGCAAGGCCAAAGCCTGCGTGGTGGACAAGCCCCAGAGCGGCCGGCGCAAGGCCAGGCTGAGGCCACGCGCCACGCTCAGCGCGGTGCGGATGCCGGTGAACGAGCCGGGGCCGGTGGTAACCGCCAGCGCATCAAGATCGGCCAGCGTAATGCCAGCCGCCAGCCGCGCCGCCTCGATCGCCGGCAGCAGTTTTTCGGCATGGCCGCGGCCGGGAAAATCCTGGCCATCCTGCACAGCCAGGATGCGCGCATCCTCGGCGATGGCCGCCAGGCAGCCATCCAGCGCGGTATCCAGCAGCAGCCACTTCATCGCCACGCCCGCTTCGTATAGGAAGGAAGCGGCCCCAGCCTGGAGACATGCCAATGCCGCTTGTGGCGATAACCCCGCCTGATTTCCCCGTGCTGATCGACCTGCGTTATGCGACCAGCGACAACATCACCGGCCAGCCGGTTTATGCGCGCCAGGCCGCCTTCCTCAATGCCGAGGCCGCCGAGCTGCTGGCCCGTGCCATTGCCCTGGCCGGCGCGCTGGGCTACCGGCTGCGCATCTTCGATGCCTATCGCCCCACCGAGGCACAATGGGTGTTGTGGAATCACACGCCCGATCCGAATTTCCTGGCCGATCCGCGCCGCGGTTCGCCGCATTCGCGCGGCGCGGCGGTCGACCTGACCCTGGTTGACGCCGATGGCCATGACCTCGATATGGGCACTGCCTTCGACGCCTTCACGCCGCTGTCGCATCATGGCCGGCTGGATATCAGTATGACGGCACAGCGCAACCGCGCCCTGCTGCTGGGGCTGATGACCGCCGCCGGCTGGGATTTCTATCGCAATGAATGGTGGCATTATCAACTGTTTGATCCGCGCCGTCATGCGCTGCTATCGGATGCCGAAGCCGGCAGCGCATTGATGCCGCCAAATACGCCCAATGCCGGCTGATCCATCGGTGTCAGCAAGGCGCCGCCGATCCAATCCGCCACGGCGGCAAAATCGGCCTGACCGGTCAGCGCCAGCGCCATGGCTTCGCCCAGGCAGGAAGCGAATTTGAAGCCATGGCCGGATGAGCCGCAGAAAACCGCGCCACGCGGCCCGAGGCGGCGAAACTGAAAACGTTCCTCCGGCGCCACGTCGTAGAAGCAGGTGCGCGCCTCCACCACGCGATATTCATCAAACCGCACCAGACGCTGCCGCGCCGGCGCCAGGATTGCCTCGATCTCGTCTGGCCGCGCCTGACGCTCGCCGGCAAACGGCGCGCCGGGATCGCCGGTGGGGCCAAAACGATGGTCGCTGATCTTCAGGCCCAGCCGCATGCCATCGCCGGAAACCCGTGGCGGCACGGCATAAAATCCGGTCTGCTGGCCGATATCGAGCAGCATCGGCGCATGATACCAGGCCACGGCCAGATCGGGCGGCGGCGCCAGATACACCGCCACCTGGCGGCTTGGCCGCGCCATTTCGGCCAGATCGGGCAGCAGCGCAGCAGTCCATGGCCCGGCTGCCACCAGCACCTGATCGGCTTGCAGGCGGCGGCCATCCATCAACCGCACAGCACCGGCCTCGGCATCCACCGCATCCACCCGCATGCGGCTGAGCAGACGCAGGCCACGATCCAGCAGATGATGTTTCAGGCTGCCGATAATCGCTTCGGCGCGCAGGATGCCGCCATGTTCACACTGAAACGCCTCGGCGATGCCGGCGCCATCAAGCAGCGGAAACCGCGCCGCCAGCGCCGCCGCATCCAGGCTTTCATGCTGAATACCCTCGGCAGCCAGCATGGTGCGGCTCTGCGCCGCCCAGTCATCACCCGGACCCGAGAGCACCAGCGTGCCGGTTTCGACATAGAGCGTGACACCAAGATCGCGCCACAGCCTTTCCCAGGAATCGTAAGCGGCATGCACCATGCGGGCATAGCCGCGCGCGGCGCCATAGGGATAGCGGATCAGCCGGTGCTGATCCACTGAACTGCCCAGCGGATTGGGCAGGCTGGCCTGTTCGATCAGCGTCACCTCGGCGCCAAGCCGGCGCAAAGCCCAGGCGGCGCATAGCCCCATGATGCCGCCGCCGACAATGATGGTTTTCATGGCGTGGCTTCCGCCACCAGTTCGGCAGCGACCAGATCCTCCAGCGCATAGCCGACGGATTTGAACAAGGTGACAGCCTCTGGCCCGGAACGGCCCGGGCAGGCATCGCGCACCAGATCAAACAGATCGCCGCGCACGGCATCGGGCGTGATGGTGCCATTGGCCAGCGGCTGGGTCAGGTCGCCGGCTTCATGCAAGGCGCCGCTGCGGGTATCAACATAGATTTCCGCCCGCGCCACCGCCGCATCATCGGCCTCACGCATTTTCGGCGTGAAACCGCCCACCAGATCAAGATGCGCGCCGGGCTTGAGCCAGGCGCCCTGCACCAGCGGCTCATGGCTCAGCGTGGCGCAGGATATTGTGTCGGCGGCGGCCACGGCGGCTTCCAGATCGCCCACCGCGCGCACCGCCGCATTGACCTGGCCGCGCAGGCTGGCAGCCAGCGCTTCGGCCCGCGCCGGATCGCGATTCCAGATACTGACCTTGAGATACCGCCGCACCGCGCAATGGGCGCGTGCCAGATGCGGCGCCAGCGCACCGGCCCCCACCAGCAGCAGATGCCCGGCATCGCGCCGCGCCAGATAGCCGGCGGCCAAAGCCGAGGCGCAGGCGGTACGCCGCAGGGTCAGCGCCACGCCGTCGATCACTGTCTTGGGCGCGCCGGTCTGGGCATCAAACAGCAGATAGGCGCCGATCACCGAAGGCAGCCCCTGGCGCGGATTATCGGGATAAACACTGACCGCCTTGATACCCATATGGCGCCCGGCCTGCCAGGCCGGCATCACCAGCAGCATACCATCCCGGCCGGCCGGATTCGGGATGCTGTAATGCTGGCGCAATGGCACCTCGCCGCCCAGCCGGAAAGCCGCACGCAAGGCCTCGATCAGTTCAGGGTAAGGCAGCGCGGCATGCACCGCCTCGGCTTCGATCACACGCATCGGCTTGGCCTCAAAATATCAAACCACCGCCGGCGGCAGCTTGTCATCCGGCCCGGCGGTTTTGCTGGTTTCCGCCGGCTTGTGCCGGCGCCCGAAACCGCCAAGCCATTGCAGCAGCGCCCCCAGGCACAGCCCGGCCAGGAAAACGATAAAAACCAGCAGGTAAAGCGGCAGGGTGATGGCAAATGGCAGCGGGTCGAGCGACACCGTGATGCCCTGGCGGTTGGCGATGGCAAACACCACCAGCAGCAGCAGC
>DLGP01000110.1:16722-17192 GCA_002482765.1 Alphaproteobacteria bacterium UBA7691 | reverse complement strand
GCCGCGAAGCCCGGCGCGGCGGTTGAAGCGCAAGCCAAGCCGCCGCAAGTGGTGCCGGAGGGTTGCGAAGCGCTCTATTACCACGGCCTGTTTGTGCCGATTATGCCGGAATATTGGGGCCAGGAGATGGGGCCGGGCTGGAGCCTGACGCCAGCCCCCCTGATCCCTGGTGAGCCTTGAAGCCCGCCCTACAGCACAGCCTCAAACAGCCCGAGCGTGCGGCGGCGCGCCAGGGCGGCGGCGAAGGCATCATGGCTGCCGCGCTGGTCGCAGTTGAAGCCGTGATCGGCATCGTAGCTATGCACCGCGATGCTGGGATGGCGCGCCTTCATGCCCTCGGCCACGCTGAGCGGGATCATCTTGTCCTTGGCGCCGAAATGCAGCAAAGTCGGGCAGGCCGGCACCTGCTCGGCCAGTTCGGCCCAATTGCCGCCGTAATAGCCGCTGGCCGCCGCCAGGCCAGTGGCGGT
>DLGP01000110.1:2160-16703 GCA_002482765.1 Alphaproteobacteria bacterium UBA7691 | reverse complement strand
TAGGTGACCGAGCCGCCGAAACAATAGCCCACCATGCCCACCTTGCCGGCCTGGCTGGCGGCGGCGATGGCGGTGTTGGTTTCCTTCAGCACATCGGCCCAGGAAAGTTTGCCGCGCAGCTCGCGGCCGGCCGCCACATCCTCGGCACTGTAGCCCAGTTCCACCTCGCGCTGCACGCGGTCAAACAAGGCCGGCGCCACGCAGTAATAGCCCTCGGCGGCATAGCCTTCGGCCACGCTGCGGATATGGCTGTTGACGCCGAAAATCTCCTGCACCACCACCAAGCCGCCCTTCGGGCTGCCGCTGGGCTCGGCGATATAGGCGCTGAAACGATGGCCGTCCTCGGCGGTGAGATGTGTGAACGCGCCCATGGGATTTTCCTTCCTGCAACTAGACCAATCACGATGATGATCCGTAATGACGGATTTTTGTTACCGTGGCATGATCGTCATCGTCTCGCAACAATCCTTAACACAAGCGTCGCCCGCATTTCCCATGGCCCTCGATCCTGTAGTAGCGGCGCTTGTGCTGCTCGCCGCGCTGTTGCATGCCAGTTGGAATGCGGTGGTGAAATCCGATACCGACCGGCAGACCAGCATGGCTTTGGTGATGCTGGCCGGGGTGGCGATGGGGCTGTGCCTGCTGCCCTTCACCAAGGATCCATTCGGCGCCGGCATGGGCGCCGAAGCCTGGGCCTGGCTCTGCGGCTCCACGCTGATCCATTGCGCTTACTACACCTGCCTGCTGAAAGCCTATCGCCATGGCGATCTCAGCCAGGTCTATCCCATCGCGCGCGGCATGGGGCCACTGGCGGTGGCGTTGCTCTCCGGTCTGGTCTTCGCCGAGCCGTTATCGGGGCGCGAGATGCTGGGCGCCTGTATCATCTCGCTCGGCATTGCCAGTCTGGCTTTCGGGCCGTATCGCGGCAGCCCGGCCGAGCGGCGCCATGCGCTGCTTTATGCCATTCTCACCGGCTGCACCATTGCCGGCTATCTGGTGTTTGACGGCCGTGGGGTGCGCGCCGCCGGCGACCCGATGGCCTATATCGCCTGGCTCAATATTGTTGAAGGCCCCTGGGTGGCGGTGTTTGCCTTTGCCACACGCGGCACGGAATTTCTCTCGGCGGCGCGGCGCGGCTGGAAACGTGGCCTGGCCGGCGGCGTGGTCGCCACGCTGGGCTACGGCATCGCCATGTGGGCCTTCACCAAGGGCGGCGCGGCGCATGTCGCCTCTTTGCGGGAGACCAGCGTGATCTTCGCGGCGGCGATTGGTGCGCTGCTGTTGGGCGAAGGCTTCGGGCCGCGCCGGCTGCTCGCCGCCATGGCGGTGGGCGCCGGCCTGGTGCTGATGAACTGGCGCGGTTAGTTAAGGCGGCGCAGCCAGCTTTCGGCGGCCGGCTGGTCGCCATTTTGCAGGTGCAGCCGCAGCCGGCCATCCGGTTGGCGTTGCACATCCAGGCTTTGGGTTCCCTGGGCCCAGCGCAGCCGGCTGCCCTCGCTGGTCAGGCTCAGGCGTTGCTGCGATGCCGCCTCGTTATTCAGGCTGCGGCCGATGCCATAGCTGGCCTCGCGTTGCTGGCCGGGCAGGAGTGGGCCGAGATGCAGCAGAAGGTAGCGGCCATTGCCGCTGGTACCCTGCCACAGCCCGGCCAAGGCATCGCTGCCCGGCCCGGTTGGCACCTGGGCGGCTGCCGCCGGGGCGGTGAGGCCAAAGGTGGTGATGGCGGCGCGCTCGCCATCCTGGCAGGGCGGCGGTTTGCGCTGTTCCGCCAGCAGCACCAGGCAGGGGCTGAAGCGGCGCGCAAAGGGCAGCGTCATGCCGGCGGCATGGCCGCGCAGCAATTCCGGTGCCGGGCGGTCCAGCACCAGGGCGGGCAGGCCCAGTTCGCCCAGCCGGCGTTGCGCCCAGGGGCCGCGGCTGGCCGGTTCGCTACGCTCAAAAAACGGGTCGTCGGCAAAAAACGCCAGCATCAGCGCCGTATCCTGGCCGCGCATGGCGTCCCAGATGGCGCGCAGGCCGCTATCGTTGCGGCGCCAGTCCATCGGGCCATCCGGCGTGCCATAGGCGGCCGGGGCCAGCGCCAGCACAGTCTCAGGCCGCACCTGGCCGGGCTGGTCGCGCCGCGCCGTCTCGCCCAGGGCCAGCCAGCCGCCGACCGATTGCCCGGCCAGCAGGATGCGGCGATAACCCAGCGCCTGGCCGGCATCCAGCCCGGCGCCGACGATGCGCAAGGCCACATTCAGCACATCATGGGTGCCAAGCCGGTGCTGGGTATAAACATCCCAGCCCTGGCGCGCCATCTCCCACAGGATCGGCGGCGCCACATCCGCCGCCTGGGCATTCACGTCGCGGCCATGGTTCCAGATCACCAGCCCCTTGGCGGCGCCTGGGCCGCGCGGCGCGATGGCCGGCAGGCCGGCAGGAAAACTGGCCGGCTTGAAATCATACAGCGCCGGATCGGGTGGGCCGGGTTGCAGGTGGCGCGGGTGGCGCTGGTCCGGCGGTTCGCGGCCCCAGGCAGCGTGGCAGGCCAGCAGCAGGGTACAAAACAAAATGGCGGCAAGCCTGCGCCCGCCGCCATATGTCAGGTGGATGCGCAAGCCGGGTTCAGCCGGCGGCCTTCTGCGCCGCCTCATACTTCTTCTTCTCTTCCTCAACCAGTTCCTTCTTCGACAATTTGCCGATCAGGGTCTTGGGCAGGGCTTCGCGGATTTCCATCGCCACCGGCATTTCATGCTTGCCGAGCTTGTCCTTGAGGAAGCTCTTGAGCGCTTCAAAATCAAAGCTCGGCGCGCCCGGCTTCAGCTTGATGAAGGCCTTGGCGGATTGGCCACGATACTGGTCCGGCACGCCGATCACGGTGCATTCCTCCACGCTGGGATGCTCGTAGATGGCTTCCTCGATATTACGCGGATAGACGTTGAAACCGCCTGACAGGATCATGTCCTTCTTGCGGTCAACGATGAAGATATAGCCATCCTCGTCGATATAGCCCACATCGCCGGTATGGAAGCGGCCGCCGGCAAAAGCCTCCTCGGTGGCTTCCGGCTTGTTCCAGTAGCCCTTCATCACATTCGGGCCCTTGATGCAGATTTCACCGCGCTCGCCAATGCCCAGCACCTTGAGCGGGTCTTCCACATCCACGATCTCCATCGTGATGCCCGGCAGCGGCAGGCCGCAGGAGCCGCGCCGCCGCTGGCCGCCATACACCGTCTGAGTGCCGGCCGGCGACGTTTCGGTCATGCCCCAGCCTTCGATCATCTTGTGGCCGGTCAGTTCCTCGAACTTGTCCTGCACTTCCACCGGCAGCGGCGCACCGCCGGATGCGCAGAATTTCAGCGCTGAAAGATCGTAATCCTTGATGTTCTTGAGGCCGATGATGGCGGCATACATGGTCGGCACGCCGGGGAAGATGGTGATCTTCTTCTTATGCAGATCCTGGATCACGGCTTGCAGGTCAAAGCGCGGATGCAGCACCATCTCGGCGCCCAGCACCATCATGCGCAGCAGCACCGCACTGAGGCCGTAGATGTGAAACATCGGCAGCACCATCAAGGCGCGCTCTTCGCCATCGGTCAGATTGAGCGCCTTGTTCTGTGCCGTCCAGGAGCAATACATCTGCACCGTGGCGGTGATGTTGCCGTGGGTCAGCATGGCGCCCTTCGGCACGCCGGTGGTGCCGCCGGTATATTGCAGGATCGCCACTTCGTCGGCCGGATTCTTCACCGCATGCGGCGTGTAGCGGCCGTCATTGGCCACCAGATCGGAAAACCGCACATGGCGGTCGTCCTTCGGCACATTGGCGATTTCCTTGCCCTTGAGCAGCGGGAACAGGAAATTCTTCGGGAAGGGCAGCACATCGGGCAGGCCGCCCACCACCACCTTCTTCAGCCGCGTGCTGCCCAGCATCTTGGCGATGTTGGGATACAGCGCGTTGAGGTCCAGCGTGCAGATGATGTCGGTCTGGCTGTCCTCGATCTTATAGCGCAGCTCGCGCTCGGCATCGAGCGGGCTGTAATTCACCACCCGGCCACCAGCCTTGAGGATGCCGAAGAACAGGATCGGATAATGCGGCGTGTTGGGCAGGAACAGGCCAACATGCACGCCGGGGCCAACGCCCAAAGCCTGAAACCCCTTGGCAGCACGGTCCACCAGATCGGACGCGGCGGCATAGGTCAGTTTCTTGCCCATGAATTCCAGGAATGGCTTAGGGGCGAATTTCGCCACCGCCTCATCCAGAATGCTCCAGATCGGCTTGGGCTGAATATCGAGCGCCCACTTCACCCCTTCAGGATACGACTTTTCCCAGAATGGCGCGGTCATGAATGTCCCTCCCTGCGGTGCCGAAAGGCCGGCCCGATGTTTTGATGCTATCTAATCTAAGTTGCTGCGGGCGGCGTTTCAACAGCGTGAACGCGCCTATCCATGTTGCTGGCGGGCGCCTTGTCTGGCACAGTGGTGTCACCACCACCAAGCGAACATGCACAGCGAGCGAAGGAAGCGGGTATGAGCGGCGGCGCAGCCAGGGACATGCGCGCGGAACGCGACCGGTTTGTTGCCTTTGCCTTTTCCGCCGCCGATCTGATGCTGGAAGTGGCCGAGGATGGCCGGATTTCCTATGCCTCCGGCGCCGGCCGGCAGTTACTTGGCGTTGACGCAGCGGAACTGGTTGGCCGCCAGCTCGGGCCGCTGATTGACGAATCAGACCGGCATTTCCTGCTTAATCTGCTTGCCTCGCTGGGCATCGGCAGCCGTATCGAGCCAGTGACAATCCGGCTTGCCGCAGCGGCAGCCGGCCAGTCGGCAGTATTATGCGTGCTGGGCGGTTGCTGCCTGCCGCGCAGCGAGGGGCGGTATTACCTGACCCTGTCCGCCGCCCGCCTGCCGATGGCCGAAGCGGCGTTGCAGAACAAACGCGACTACCAGACCGGTTTGCTCACCGCTGCGGATTTTGAGGAACGGGCCGGTGATCGGCTCAAACTGGCGCGTGAATTGGGCTCAGAGGTCAAGATCACGCTGCTGGAAATTGTTGGCCTCAAGCAGATCAGCCAGGAATTGCCGCCGGCGCAACAGGCCGCGTTGCTCGGCGATGTTGGCGCCTTGCTGCGTTCCAAATCAATCGGCGGCGATACTGCCGGGCTGATTGATGCCGAGAAATATTCCATCCTGCATGCCGGCAGCGTCGATCAGGCCGCAATGGCCGAGAAAGTACGCCAGCTGGTGGCCACGGCCAATCCGGCAGCCGCCACCGCGCAGGCTTTGGGGGTGCAGGGCGCCACGCTGGATTTGCATGCCAAGGGCATGAGCGACGAGGATGCGGCTTCGGCGATGGCCTTCGCCGTGCAGCGTTTTGCCGCCCAGGGCGCCGCGGGGCTATCATTCCGCAACACCGAGGAAAGCCTCAAGCTGTTGCTGTCGGAAACCGTGTCGCGGGTGCGCGCCCTGCGCTCCACCGTCAGCCAGCGTGATTTCCAGATGGTGTTCCAGCCCATCGTGGCGCTTTCGGATCGTAAGCTGCATCATTACGAGGCCCTGGTGCGTTTTGGTGACGATCAGTCGCCATTCGAGACCATCCGGCTGGCCGAAGGTGTGCATCTGATCGGCGAATTTGATTTGGCCGTGGTGCAGCGCGTGGTGGATGAACTGCATGAAGCGCGCAAGCGTGGCCAATACCCGGAAGTGGCGGTCAATCTTTCCGGCCATAGCCTGGAAAGCACTGTATTCATCGGCGCGTTGCGTGAATTGCTGGCGCATGATGCCGACCTGCGCAAACAACTGATCTTCGAGATCACAGAATCAACCCAGATCACCGATCTGGTGCTGGCCGGCAATGCGGTGCGGCAATTGCGCCAGGATGGCCATGCCGTCTGTCTTGATGATTTTGGCGCCGGCGCCGCGTCCTTCCCGTATCTGCAAGCGCTTGACGTGAATTTTGTCAAGATCGACGGCGCCTATGTTAAGGCGTTGCAATCGCGCGAAATGGAGCGTGATCGCGCCATCCTGCGCGGCATGGTGTGGCTGTGCAAGGAATTGAAGATCGGTACTGTGGCCGAGATGATCGAAACCGAGGATCAGGCCCGCCTGCTGCTCGATTTCGGCATAGATTATGGTCAGGGTTGGCTGTTTGGCCGGCCCGAACCCGATATGCATAGCTGGGCCGAGCGTATTGCGCTGGCGGCGCCGGGCGGCAATCATCTCGATCCCGGCGCCTTCACGCTCAAGCGTAAATAGGCTGTGGCCGGCCGGTCAGCGCAATTCCACCTTGCCGTGATCCAGCGCCACCAGGCCGCGCTCTTCAAGCCGGGCGCGGAATGACACGATGTTGCCGTCGCGCCAGATATCAGTGGCAATGGTTTCGCCGGGGAAAACCGGCGCGGTGAAGCGGGCTTCCATATGCGCCACGCGGGCCGGATCGTGGTCGCAGGCGCCTTTCACCACGGCGCGGATGGCATGGCCATAGGTGCATAGGCCATGCAGGATCGGGCGCGGAAAGCCGGCCGCCTTGGCAAAGCTGGGATCGGCATGCAGCGGGTTGCGGTCGCCGCAGAGGCGATAGAACAGCGCCTGATTCGGCTGCGTGCGGGCAGAAATCGTCAGGTCCGGGGCGCGATCCGGAACGGTATGTGGTTTGGGCGGCGGGGCCTGGTTGGCCGGCGCACCGAAGCCGCCATCGCCACGCGCAAACACGGTCGATAGCAGGGTGATCAGCGCCTCGCCGCTGGCGGCATCGCGAATGCTGGTCTCCACCAGTACCACGGCGCCCTTGCCGGCGCCCTTGTCCCAGGCTTCCTTGATCCGGGTTTTTGACAGGATGCGGCCTTCCGGCGCCAGCGGCTTGTGCATGGTGATGCGCTGTTCGCCATGCACCACCATCACCATGTTGATGCCGGATTTGAAACCCCAACTGTCATCCCAGCACAGAACCGTGGCCTGGCTCGGCAAAGCCTTGAGGCGGCCTTCATAAGCGCCATTTTCCACCACGAAGGGCAGGTCGTTCTCATCCATTGGATCGGCGGCCATGCCGACGCTGAGGGCATAGAGCATCGAATCGCGCGTGGTGTAGCTGGCTGCCCGTTCCGGCAGGTCCAGCCCCAGCAATTGATCATAGACAATTGTCATGTTTCCTCCTTATTTAACGGCAAGTCTAAAGCTGCGCACGGAGCCTGGCTAGGTGTTCCGTAGCGTCAACGGGAGGGAAGCATGACCTACAGCACCTTTGATTTCAGCGTTGCCGATCATGTGGCGCATATCGTGTTCAACCGGCCCGACAAGGCCAATGCCATGGTGCTGCCGTTCTGGCAGGAGATGGTGGATGTGTTCACCGAGATCGACCAGCGGCCTGAAGTGCGCGTGGTGGTTATTTCGTCCACCGGCAAACATTTCACCGGCGGCCTTGATCTTTCCGCCTTTGCCGGCCTGGCCGGCGACATGGTGAAGGGCGACCGCGGCCGCATCGGCGAGCAATTCCGCCGCACGGTGGCCGAGATGCAGGAGAGCTTCACCGTGATCGAGCGTTGCCGCGTGCCGGTGCTGGCTGCGGTGCAGGGCGGTTGTGTCGGCGGCGGCGTTGACCTGATTTCGGCCTGCGACATGCGCTATTGCACCGATGATGCCTGGTTCTGCATCCAGGAAATCAATATTGGCATGACCGCCGATGTGGGCACCTTGCAGCGCCTGCCGCATCTGATGCCGTCCGGCCTGGTGCGCGAACTGGCCTATACCGGCCGGCGCTTCATGGCTGCCGAGGCCAAGAGCAGCGGCCTGGTCAATGCCAGTTTCGCCAATCACGGCCTGATGCTGGAAGAGGTGATGGCGATTGCCCACAGCATCGCCGGCAAGTCGCCGCTGGCGATCCATGGCACCAAGGAAATGCTGAACTATACCCGCGACCACAGCGTGGCCGACGCGCTGAACTACATGCAGGTGTGGCAGGCCGGCATGTTCCTGACCAACGATCTGATGGAGCAGATGCGCGCCAATCAGGAAAAGCGCCCGGCGAAATTCGAAAATCTCATGCCGCACAAGCAACTGGTGCAGCGCCGGCGTTACTGACGCCGGCTCACTTTTCGCCGAGGATTTTCCAGATTCCGTCGCAGATCAGCACTTCGGCGCCGCCAACACTGACACTGCCCTGGATGAACACCAGCGAGCGGGTCTGCCGCACGATGCGACCCGCCGCTTCCACCCAGTCACCGGTGCGGGCCGGTGCCACAAACTGGTTGTTCAGGCTCACGGTGGCGCAGGCGCGGCGGGCCACCGCATGCCACACCATCATGCCCAGGGCATGATCGGCAAAGCTCATCAGCATGCCGCCATGCACAATCCCGATGGCATTAAGATGCTGCGGCTGGGCCTGAAAGGCATATTGCCACAGGCCATCCGGCGCCTGTCGCGCCCAAAGCGGGCCGATCAGGCCGGTAAAGCCGGGATTATCGGCGGTGCGGTGCAGTTTCCAGCCCTGGAGGCCGGGATCGAAGGTCATCGGAGGCTCATGTTTTTTTTCATTGTTCCGATCCTGTTTACGCCAAGCTGGGGGCTTTCCGCAACGTCACCGAGCGGCCCGGGCCTTGTCACCCTGCCGCCAGCTTACTAACCTTTTCGCAAGAGCAGGGAGCAAACGCCATGAATCTGGATCTGACGCCGGAAGAGCTGGCATTCCGCGACGAGCTGCGGGCCTTTATCCGTGATAACCTGCCGCTAGACTTGGCGGCGCGCAATCGACGGGCCGTGCATCTGGCCAAGGAAGATTATGTGTTATGGCACCGCGCGCTGCACAAGCGCGGCTGGGGCGCGCCGAATTGGCCGGAACAATATGGCGGCCCGGGCTGGACCCCGGTGCAGCGTCATATCTTCGACGAGGAAACCGCCGCTGCCGATGCGCCGCCGCTGGTGCCATTTGGCATCGCCATGGTTGGCCCGGTGATCTACACGTTTGGCACGCCGGAGCAGAAGGCCTATTACCTGCCGCGTATCCTGAGCATGGAAGATTGGTGGTGCCAGGGCTATTCCGAGCCGGGTTCGGGGTCTGATCTGGCTTCGCTGCGCAGCAAGGCGGAAAGCGATGGTGACGATTACATCGTCAACGGCCACAAGATCTGGACCACGCAAGCGCATTTCGCCGATATGATGTTCTGTCTGGTGCGCACTGATCCCACGGCCAAGCCGCAGGAGGGCATTTCCTTCCTGCTGATCGACATGAAATCGCCCGGCATCACAGTGCGGCCGATCATCTCGATTGATGAAGGCCATGGCGTCAACGAGGTCTTCCTCGACAATGTGCGGGTGCCGAAACGCAATCTGATCGGCAAGGAAGGCAAGGGCTGGACCTATGCCAAATTCCTGCTGGGTAATGAACGCACCACGATTGCCGAAGTGGCAACCTCGAAACAGCGCCTGCGCCGGCTGAAACAGATTGCGCGTGCCGAGGCCGCCAGCTTGGGCGGGGCGTTGATCGACGAGCCGGATTTTCAGGCCAAG
Organism: Alphaproteobacteria bacterium UBA7691; assembly: GCA_002482765.1. GTDB lineage: Bacteria > Pseudomonadota > Alphaproteobacteria > Ferrovibrionales > Ferrovibrionaceae > Ferrovibrio. Next base: position 7,226 of record DLGP01000110.1, on the reverse strand, counting down.
CTTGCCGCGGTGGAGATCGAATTGCTGGCGCTGGAATATACCAATCTGCGTGTTCTGGCCGCGGAAAGCGCCGGCAAGGGCGTGGGGCCGGAAGCCAGCATGCTGAAAATCCGTGGCTCGGAAATCCAGCAGACGCTGACCGAACTGGCCTGCGAGGCCCTTGGCTACTATGCCGCGCCCTACGAGCACCTCCCGGATGGCTCCAATCAGCCACCGGTCGGCCCGGATTATGCCGAGGGCCGCATGGAAAGTTATCTCTACTACCGCGCCACCACGATTTATGGCGGCTCCAATGAAATCCAGCGCAACATCATCGCCAAGATGGTGTTGGGGCTCTGAGCGAAGGAAAATAGGCAATGGATTTTCAGCTCAACGACGAACAGAAGCTGTTGGCCGATAGCCTGGAAGGCTGGCTGCGCAAGGAATATTCCTTCGATCATTGGCGTAAGCTGGTGAAGACCGAACAGGGCTATTCCGATGCCAATTGGGCGCATTTCGCTGAAATGGGCTGGCTCGGCGTGGCCTTGCCGGAAGCGCATGGCGGCCTGGGCGGCAGTGCAGTGGAAACCATGGTGATCGGTGAGCGTTTTGGCGCCGCCATGGTGGCCGAGCCGTATTTCTCCAGCGTGGTGCTGGGCGGCGGCCTGATCGCGGCGGCCGGCAGTGAAGCGCAGCAGGCGGAAATGCTGCCACGGCTCGGCGAGGGCAAGGCCAAGCTGAGCTTCGCCTTTGCCGAACATGGCGCCCGCTTCGCGCTCAATGATGTGAGCGTGAAGGCCGAGAAGGTCGGCAGCGGCTATGTGCTTTCAGGCAAGAAGATTGTGGTTTGGGACGCGCCAAGCGCCGACATGCTGATCGTGCTGGCGCGCAGTGCCGGCGGCCGCACGGATGCCGAAGGGCTTGGCCTGTTCCTGGTGGACAACAAGGCCAAGGGCGTCAACCGCCAGGATTACCGCACGGTGGATAACCGCCGCGCCGCCGATATCGTGTTTGAAGCGGCGCCGGCCGTGGCCCTGGGCGATGCCGAAGCGGCCTTGCCGCTGGTGGAGCGCGTGGTGGATCAGGCCATCGCCTATCTGGCCGCTGAGGCAGTGGGCGCCATGCAGGTGCTGCATGAAACCACGCTCGCCTATCTCAAGACCCGCAAACAGTTCGGCCGCGCGATTGGTGAATTCCAGGTGCTGCAACATCGCATGGTCGACATGATGATTCATGTTGAGCAGTCGCGTTCGCTGGCGCTTTACGCCACCCTGGCGCTGAGCCGTTCGGCAACCGAGCGCGCCAAGGCGGCGGCAGCGGCCAAGGTGCAGATCGGCAAATCCGGCAAATGGGTTGGCCAGCAGGCGGTGCAATTGCATGGCGGCATGGGCATGACGGATGAGCTGACTGTCGGCCATTACATGAAGCGGCTGATGCAGATCGACACGGCCTTTGGCCATGCCGATCATCACCAGCGCCGCTTCGCCGCCCTCAGCAATGCCGAGGCGGCTTGAGCCTGGGGCTATGGCGGCTCAGGCCTTTACCAGGGTTTTGAAGCCGGCATAGCTCATCTTCTTGATCTGAAATGGCATGTTGTTCGGATCGCAGGACGCGGCGATTCGCGGGTCTTTCATCACCTTGGCATTCACCTTGTCGCGTTGTGCGCGCGATTTGTAGACGATCCAGGAAAACACCACGCTTTCATCCGGCTTCAGCTTCAGCCGCTTGGGGAAGGGGGTGCCAAACGGCACGTCCAGGTCGTCGCTGACGCATTCGCGGTAATCCAGCGCGCCATGTTCGATCCACACTTTGCCGGCTTTGCTGGCCATCTTCTTATAGGCCGGCAGATTCTTGGTTGGCACGATCAGCAGGAAACCATCCACATAACTCATCCCGTTGCTCCTTTGGTTTTTTGCTCTTGTTGGGTGGGCGTATTCTAATCCGGCTTGTCCATAAGTAGAGACAAGTCTTGACGATAAATGTTGATATCAACATAATTGCTTCATGTCAAAGGCCGTCGCCCAATCCACAGAATCGCTCGCAAATCCGTTGCCCTATGCGGCAACGATCATGGTGCGCGATACCTGCCTGTGCCTGCATGTGCAGCGCGCGGCACGGGCGCTGGCGCGGCGTTTTGATGAAGCGCTGCGGCCGCTGGACCTGACCAATGGGCAATTTTCGTTGCTGATGGCGCTGAACCGGCCCGAGCCGCCGCCGATGGCACCAGTGGCGGAATTGCTGGCGATGGATCGCACCACCTTGACCGCCAATCTCAAGCCGCTGGAGCGGCGCGGGCTGCTGGAAATTCTGGTCAACCCCAATGATCGCCGCAGCCGGCGCCTGCGCCTGACTGAGGCGGGCCGCGACCTGCTGGTGCGGGCGCTGCCGATCTGGCGCGAAACCCATGGCGTGGTTGACGATCTATTGCGCCATGGCGGGCCGGATATTTTGCGCGCCGATCTGCGCGCCCTGAGTTGAGTTGGTTTGAAGCAACAAACAGGAGGCCATGATGCAGACCAATCCTTATCTATCGTTCAATGGCAATTGCCGCGAGGCGATGACGCTGTATGCCGAAGTGCTGGGTGGCAAGGTGGAAGCCATGATGACCCATGGCGAAACGCCGATGGCTGCCGAATTTCCGCCAGAGCAGCAGGACAAGATCATCCATGCCTGCGTCAATCTGGGCGAGACGATCCTGATGGCCGGCGATGCGCCCGGCGACCAATACCAGCCACCGGCGGGCTTTTCGGTCAATATCACGGTGGTGAGTGTGGCCGAGGCGGAGCGGGTTTTTGCTGCTTTGGGCGACGGCGCAGTGGTGCAGATGGCGCTGGCGGAAACCTTCTGGGCCAAGCGCTTCGCCATGTTCACCGACCGCTACGGCACACCCTGGATGATCAACTGCTTTGCCTGAAAAAAAGCCCCGGCGGGACGCACCTGCCGGGGCTTTTTTTTAACAAGGACGGCCTGGGTCAGGCGGCGTTGGCGGCCTTGACCGATTCCACCGCGCTTTCCGGGTTCCAGTTGGTGTAGGCCATGGCGCAATGTTCGGCGCAATAGGGCTTGCCGGGCAAACCGACCTTCGAGCAGAAATCGAATTCCGAACTCTTCGGGTCGCCGATTGGCCATTTGCAGCGCGGGCCGGTGCTGGGCGTCAGCGCCGCCAGCATGGCAGCCGAAAGCTGCTGTGCAGGTTTCTCGTTGCTGTGGCGCGGCTCTGGCGCGGCGGCATGGCTTTCGCCAGCGGCTGAACCATGGCTCGCCGGCTGAACCGGGGCCGAATGCGCCGCGCTAGGCCGGGCGGCATGCGTGACATGGCTCTGGGCTGCCGGGCTATGCGCCGCCGGAGCATGCCCGGCATTGCCATGCGATGGCGCGGCATGGGCCGGCTTGGCCTGTGCCGGTTTGTCGCTGCGCACAATCGGCGAGGCTCGCTTGGCCAGGCCGATGCGATGCGCTTTGCCGACCACCGCGTTGCGGGTCATGCCCAATGCCTTGCCGATCTGGGTGATCGATTGACCCGATTCCCAGAGTTGCACGAGCATTTTAACTTTCTCGTCAGTCCACACCATATATAGCCCCCGTATTCGGACCAAGACGCTAAATGGAGTAAGCACTTTGCGGCCGTTCCGGTCAATCCGGCTTTCGGGCTTATCCACAAGAATTTCCCGAGTCGCATCCCGAGTCGGTGTCGATTCCCTGGCGCCGAACACCAGAGTCGGGAATTGAAGGTGATGCCGCAACATGACAGGGTAGTATCCAAGATTGATCGAGGTGTGATTGATGGCCAACCCAAGCGGCAGCTTCTCCTTCGACTCGGTAGTGTTTGGCGCCACCGGCGATCTGGCGATGCGCAAGCTGCTGCCGGCGCTGTATTTGCGTGACGCCGCCGGACAACTGGAACCGGATTGCCGCATCTTCGGCGTCGCCCGTGGCGCGATGTCGGCGGCAGCCTTCCGTGACCATGCCGCCGAGGCTCTGCATCACTTTCTGCCGGCCGGCGAATGGCGCGAGGCGGATTGGCAGCGTTTTGCCGCCCGGCTGCATTATGTGGCGCTGGATGTGGAACAGGCGGCGGATTATGCCCGGCTGGCGGCTGCCTTACATGACGCGCCCGGTATCGGCGCCGGCCGGGTCACGCTGCATTACCTGGCGGTGGCGCCGCGGTTTTTTGGCCCGATCTGCCAAAATCTGGGGGCTGCCGGGCTGAACGGGCCGTTTGCCCGCGTGGTGATGGAAAAGCCGATTGGCCATGATCTGGCCTCGGCCAATGCGATCAACGATGCCGTGGGCGCGGTTTTTCCCGAACAGCAGATTTTCCGTATTGACCATTATCTCGGCAAGGAGACGGTGCAGAACCTGATGGCCTTGCGTTTTGCCAATGCGCTGTTCGAGCCGCTGTGGCATCGCGGCTATATTGAGCATGTGCAGGTGACGGTGGCTGAAACCGTGGGGGTGGAGAAACGGGCCGGTTATTATGACCAGTCCGGCGCCCTGCGCGACATGGTGCAGAATCATCTGCTGCAACTGCTCTGCCTGGTGGCGATGGAGCCGCCGGCCAGCTTCACCGCTGATGCGGTGCGCGACGAAAAGCTGAAAGTGCTGCAAGCCCTGCACCCGATTGCGCCGCGCCATGCCCAGAGCCGCACGGTGCGCGGGCAGTATGTGGCGGGCGAGATGGCCGGCCGGCCGGTGCCGGGTTACATTGAGGAAGTGGGCGATCCGGCCACCCGCACCGAAAGCTTTGTGGCGCTGAAGGCCAAGATCGACAATTGGCGCTGGGCCGATGTGCCGTTTTTCCTGCGCACCGGCAAACGCCTGCCGATGCGGCGCTCGGAGATTGTCATCCAGTTTCGCGCCGTGCCGCATCTGATCTTCCGCGATGCGGCGCGCGATGTGGTGGGTAACCGGCTGGTGATCCGGTTGCAGCCGGATGAGGGCATCGAGCTGCATATGATGACCAAGGTGCCGGGGCCCGGCGGCATGCGGCTGCGCCGCGCGCCACTCAATCTCAGTTTTGCCGAGACCTTTTCCGGCCGCCAGCCGGAAGCCTATGAACGCCTGCTGATGGATGTGGTGCGCGGCAA
>DLGP01000110.1:0-2084 GCA_002482765.1 Alphaproteobacteria bacterium UBA7691 | reverse complement strand
CCTGGCGCTGGATCGAGCCGATCCTGCAAGGCTGGCAGGCCAGCGGCGAGGCACCGTTGCCCTATGCTGCGGGCGAATGGGGACCGGCTGCCGCCAACACGCTGATCCGGGGCAATGACCGGCTCTGGCATGAGGCGATGGCGTGAATCTGCCACAGCCACTGGCTCGCCTGCTGCGCCGCATGCTGCTGCGGCGTCGCGCCATGGAGCAGGCGCCGGGCCGTGTGCTGCTGCAAACCCTGGTTCTGTTGCGCTGGATTGCCATTGTCGGCCAGTTGCTGGCTCTGCTGTTTGTGCATTTTGGCCTCGGCTTCAGCCTGCCGCTGGGCTGGTCGCTGATTGTGGTCGGGCTGTCCACCGCGCTCAATGTGGTGCTGTTCCTGGTCTACCCAACCGCCAAGCGGCTGTCGGAACGCGGCGCCGCCGGTTATCTCGCTTTTGACCTGGTGCAGCTTGGCGCGCTGCTGTTTCTGACCGGCGGCGTGGAGAATCCCTTTGCCCTGCTGGTGCTGGTGCCGGTCACCATCTCGGCCACCATCCTCAGCCTGCGCTCCACCATGCTGCTTGGCCTGCTGGCTTTCACGATTACCGGCCTGCTGGCGGTGTGGCATCTGCCGCTGCCCTGGAGCCAGCCGGGCCTGACCCTGCCGCAGGCCTATCAGGCCGGCGCCTTTGTTGCCCTGGTGCTGGGTATGCTGTTTATCGCCGCCTATGCCTGGCAGGTGGCCGAGGAAGCTCGCCGCATGTCGGATGCTTTGGCCGCCACCCAGATGGCTTTGGCGCGCGAACAGCAGGTTTCGGCGCTGGGCGGCCTGGCGGCGGCGGCGGCGCATGAACTGGGCAGTCCGCTTGGCACTATTGCCGTGGTGGCGAAGGAACTGAGCCGCGAGATCGAGCCGGATGATCCGCTGGCCGAGGATATTGGCCTGTTACTGAGCCAGGCGCAGCGCTGCCGAGACATTCTGGCGCGATTGTCGCAGCGCCCGAGCGGCGCCAGCGAAGGCGAAACCTTTGCCGATCTTGGCATCGCCAACCTGCTCACCATGGCGGCAGAACCATGGCGCCGCAGCGGCGTGGATTTCCGGGTGCGGCTGAAACAGGAAGGTGAGGCGCCGCGCCTGCCGCGCCGGCCGGAAATTGTTCAGGGCCTCAGCAACCTGTTCCAGAATGCGATGGAATTTGCCCGTTCCACGGTGATTGCCGAGGTGGATTGGGATCAGCAATCACTGCGCATCGATATCCTGGATGATGGCCCGGGCATGAATGTGGATATCCTGTCGGCTTTGGGCGAGCCTTATACCACCAGCCGGCCGGAATCCGGTGGCATGGGCCTGGGCGTGTTCATTTCGATCAATCTGCTGCGCCGTTCTGGTGCCACGCTGGGCTTTTCCAACCGTTCCGGTGGCGGCGCCCGGGTGCGCGTCCATTGGCCGCTGCCCCTGCTGGTGCAGGATGGCGCGGCAAGGGTTGCGCCGCTGCCCGGCTCGGGTACATTGGCGCCATGACGACCGACCTCAGCCTGCTGATCGTGGATGATGACGAGCCGTTGCGTATGCGCTTGGCGCGGGCAATGGAAAAACGCGGCTATGCCGTGCAGGCCGCCGATAGTGTGGCGGCCGGCATCCAGATGGCGCGCAGCCGCCCGCCGGCCTATGCCGTGGTTGATCTTAAACTAGGCGATGGCAATGGCCTGGATGTGGTGAGCGCAATCCGCGCCGTGCGCCAGGATGCCCGCGTGGTGATGCTCACCGGTTATGGCAATATTGCCACCGCCGTGGCCGCTGTGAAGGCCGGTGCGGTGGATTACCTGCCCAAACCGGCCGATGCCGACGATGTTGACCGCGCCCTGCGCGCCGCCAATGCCGCGCATCCGGCACCGCCTGACGAGCCGATGTCGGCCGAGCGGGTGCGCTGGGAACATATCCAGCGGGTGTTTGAATTATGCGACCGCAATGTCTCGGAGACGGCGCGCCGGCTGAAGATGCACCGCCGCACCTTGCAGCGCATCCTGGCCAAGCGCGCGCCGCGGTAGAAAGCGCAGTGGAACTGCGCCTCTTAAGCCTTGCGTCAAATTTCGTCCGTATT
>DLGP01000141.1 GCA_002482765.1 Alphaproteobacteria bacterium UBA7691 | reverse complement strand
CCAGCCTGTTCGCCATCGCCAAGGGCGATGCGGCAACAAAGCATTGGTTCAGGCTGGGCCGTGCCGCAACTCCGCTCGGCATCGGCTCGGCGTTGATTTCCTGGTCAGGCTCGATGTTTGAATACCTGATGCCGTCGCTGGTGATGCGGGCGCCAATCGGCAGCCTGCTGGAACAAACCAGCTGCCTGGTGGTGCAGCGCCAGCAAGACTATGGCCAGAAACATGGCATGCCCTGGGGCATCTCGGAATCAGCCTATAATGCCCGCGACCTGGAATACACTTACCAGTATTCCAATTTCGGCGTGCCTGGCCTCGGGTTAAAACGTGGTTTGGCGGATAATATGGTGATCGCGCCTTATGCCACCGGCCTGGCCACAATGGTGGCGCCAAAAGCAGCGCGGCAGAATTATGCGCGCCTGGCCAGCATCGGTGCGCGCGGCAGATACGGCTTTTACGAGGCGCTCGATTTTACCCGTAGCCGGCTGCCAGATAACGCTGACTTTGCCATTGTGCGCAGCTTCATGGCACATCACCAAGGCATGACCATCGTTGCGATAGCCAATGCGTTGCAGGATGGGCTGATGCGCAGCCGCTTCCATCGTGAACCGATGATCCAGGCCACCGAATTGCTGCTGCAAGAGCGCATGCCGCGGAATGTAGCATTGGCACATCCACGCGCAGAGGAAGTGAAGGGCACAGTCGTTGCACTGGACAGCGCAAGCACGACGCAACGGCACTTGACTACGCCCATGAACGGGCCTCCGGTATCGCATCTGCTGTCGAATGGCCGCTACACCGTGATGCTGACCGCCACCGGAGCAGGGTATAGCCGCTGGAATGATATCGCCGTAACCCGCTGGCGCGAGGATGCCAGCCGCGATAATTGGGGGTCATTCATCTTCCTGCGCGACACACAAAGCGGTCAGATATGGTCGGCAAGCGGCCAGCCCATCGGCAGCGCCGCAGATCATTCAGAGGTTATTTTCGCGGAGGATCATGCCGAGTTTATTCGCTCGGATGGTCAGCTGACCACAATCCTGGAAATACTGGTATCCGGCGAGGATGATGGCGAGGTGCGCCGTGTCTCATTAACCAACAACAGTCGCCAGGCGCGCAATATTGAACTCACCTCCTATGCCGAATTGGTATTGGCGCCGCCTGCCGCCGATGCTGCTCACCCGGCTTTCTCCAAACTGTTTGTGCAAACCGATTATTTGGCTGAGTTTGGCGCGGTGACAGCAACACGCCGGCCACGCTCGCAAGACGAACCGGCAATCTGGGCGGCGCATTTTGCCGTGGTGGAAGGCACAATCATTGCCGAACCACAATATGAATCCGACCGCAGCCGTTTCCTTGAGCGTGGACGTGACATCGGCAATGCCGCCGCAATCATGCAATCCCGCCCCCTGTCAGGCAGCATTGGCACCGTACTGGATCCCATCTTCTCGCTGCGTTATCACCTGACCGTGCCGCCAGGCGGCATCGCGCGCATTGCCTTCTGGACTGTTGCTGCGGCTTCGCAAGCCGAGTTGCTGGCGCAGATTGACAAACACCAGGACCGCAGCGCCTTCGAGCGGGCAAAAACCCTGGCCTGGACTCAGGCTCAGGTGCAATTGCGCCATCTTGACATTGAACCTGATGAAGCTGCCGACTTCCAGCGCCTGGCTGCGCCGATCCTCTATGCCGATGCCCGCTTCCGCGCCCCATCTGAAACAATCCAACGCGGCGCCGGGCTGCAATCCGAGCTGTGGCGGCATGGCATTTCGGGTGATATGCCCATCGTGTTGCTGCGCATCGACGAGATTGAGGACATTGCCCAGGTTCGGCAATTGCTTCGTGCACATGAATACTGGCGCATGAAAGGCCTGGGGGTTGATCTCGTCATCATCAATGAGCGCGCCTCTTCCTATACGCAGGATTTGCAGATAGCGATTGAGACAGCCGTACGCAGTGGTCAATCACAGCCGCATTTCAGCAAGGCTTATGGAAAAGGTGCGGTTTTTGCTTTGCGTGCCGATCTGATCAGAGCCGAGACACGCGCCCTGTTGCAATCCGTAGCCCGCATCGCCTTTGTGGCACGCCATGGCCCCATCGCCAGCCAGTTGAGTCGCATTCCGCCAGCCACGACCAAACCGGTGCGGTTTCACCCAGCCCGGCTGCCCCTGCCGTCGCCGCCGCCGGTCGCGCCTGCCGGGCTGGAATTCTTCAACGGATTGGGTGGTTTTGACCAGGAAGGCCGCGAATATGTGATCATCCTCAATGCGGGCCAAACAACGCCGGCGCCCTGGATCAATGTGATCGCCAATCCTGGTTTCGGCTTTCAGGTATCAGCGGAAGGCAGCGGCTATAGCTGGGCTGAAAATAGCCGTGAGAACCAGCTCACCCCGTGGTCGAATGATCCAATCAGCGATCCCAGCGGCGAGGCAATCTATATTCGCGACGAAATTTCGGCTGATCTGTGGTGTGCCACGGCACAGCCGATTCAGGATGGCGGCAGCTTTGTCATTCGCCATGGCTATGGCTATAGCCGCTTCGAGCATCAGGCCAACGGCATCGCCTCAGAGCTGTTGCAGTATGTGCCGCTTGCCGATCCAGTGAAGATATCGCGCCTCACTTTGCGCAATCTTTCTGGCAGGCCGCGCCGTTTATCAATTACAGCCTATGCTGAATGGGTGCTGGGAACTGCGCGCAGTTCATCCGGCCCTTTCATCATCACCGGGATGGATGAAGCCAGTGGCGCAATGCTGGCACATAACCCCTGGAATATCGCATTCCCTGGCCGCATCGGCTTTGCTGATCTTGGCGGCCAGCAAAGCGCCTGGACGGCAGATCGCACAGAATTTCTCGGCCGCAATGGCAATGCCGCAGCACCCGCCGCCTTGCTGGGCAAAACCGTGCTTTCAGGGCAAACCGGTGCCGGGCTGGATCCCTGCGCAGCCTTGCAGCAAATGATCGAGCTGGGCGTGGGTGAGACGATCGAGGTTGTCTTTCTGCTTGGGCAAGCTGGATCGGCCGAGCAGGCGCGAACCCTGATCACACGCTATCGCGCTGCCAATCTGGATGCCGTGCTCACCGAGGTGACTGAATATTGGCATGCCCTGCTTGGCAGCATACAGGTCAAGACACCGGATCGCGCCATGGACATCATGCTGAACGGCTGGCTGCTTTATCAAACCCTGGCCTGCCGCATCTGGGCCCGCGCCGCCTTCTATCAGGCCAGCGGTGCCTATGGTTTCCGCGACCAGCTTCAGGATGGCATGGCGCTGACCTTCACGATGCCGCAGGAGACACGACACCATATCCTGCGCGCTGCGGCGCGGCAGTTTATTGCGGGTGATGTGCAGCATTGGTGGCTGCCACATTCCGGGCAAGGCGTGCGGACGCATATTTCAGATGACCGGGTCTGGCTCGCCTTTGCCACGGCCACCTATATAAATGCAACCAATGACAGCGCCATCCTGGATGAATGCGTACCGTTTCTCGACGGCCCTGCATTACATGCCGATGAACATGATGCCTTCTTTCAGCCCATGACGGCCGATATTTCTGCCACATTGTTTGAGCATTGCGCCCGCGCCCTGGATCAATGCCTTGATCTTACCGGCGCGCAGGGCTTGCCGCTGATCGGCACCGGCGACTGGAATGACGGCATGAACCGGGTGGGGGCCGGCGGCAAGGGTGAAAGTGTATGGCTGGGCTGGCTTCTGTTACGCACCATTGCCCTGTTTGCCCCGCTTGCCGCTGATCGCGATACCGCACGCATGGCGCGCTGGCAGGCGCATGCCACCGCCTTGCAGCAGGCGATTGAACACGAAGCCTGGGATGGTTCCTGGTATCGCCGGGCAACCTATGACGACGGCTCCTGGCTCGGATCGCAGCATAGTGAAGCATGCCGGATTGATTCCATTGCGCAATCCTGGGCCGTGTTATCTGGCGCCGCCGATCCTGCGCGCGCCGCGATGGCGATGGCGTCTTTAGACAAACATCTGGTGCGGCATGAAGATGGCCTGGCATTGCTGTTCACACCACCTTTTGAACAGAACAGCCTGCATGATCCAGGCTATATCAAGGGCTATCCGCCAGGCCTGCGCGAAAATGGCGGGCAATACAGCCATGCCGCTATGTGGGCAATTCTGGCTTTTGCCAAGCTTGGCAACGGCGACAGGGCAGCAGAATTATTCGCGCTGATCAACCCGATCAACCATGCCCGCACAGCCACCGAAGCGGCGCGCTACAAGGTGGAGCCTTATGTGGTTGCCGCCGATGTCTATTCAGAAGCGCCGCATGTCGGGCGTGGCGGCTGGACATGGTATACCGGTTCCGCAGGCTGGATGTATCGCGCCGGGATCGAAGGCATCCTGGGTATTCGCCGCGAAGGCGATAGCCTGATTGTGGCCCCTTGCCTGCCGCAGACATGGCCCGGCTTCACGGCTGTGGTGAACATGGCATCAACCCGCTGCTCGATCACGGTGACGGCCAGTGGGCAGGAGCACGGCAGTATGCAGGCCACGCTTGACGGGCTGCCGCTGACTGGCATTGCGGCCGGCGCCCGCATTCCCCTGGATGGGCGCGCCCATGAACTGCGGATATCGTTTTGAGCGTGGCAGCCGAATAAAAAAATCCCCTCGCGCGGGGGGCGCGCAAGGGGATTCTCTCCTAACAGGAAGCCGGTGGAACCCCCGTCAGCTTGTGCACCGCCCTAACGGGCGGTGATGAGCAGCACCTCAATCTGGTTATCACGCTGAAATTGCGGATCGCCGAAGGCGCCAATCTGAATCTTGTCGGCGGCTATGCCGGCCTGGATCAGCGCCGCGCGGACAATGCTGATCCGGCGCTCGCCAAGAGTCTGGCTCGGCGCATCTGTGCCCTGCATCGGAGATGAACCATCCAGGCCCAGGCGCGCCGTTGGATTCGCTTTCATGTAACTGGCAATATCGGCGGCCTGGCGCATGTCGGAGGCGCGAATATCGGCGCCGCCCGGCTCAAAGCGGAAGCGCTGATAGGGCACCCACTCGTTGCGTATTCCGCCCGGTCCTTCAACGCTGATGAGGCCGACATGGCGTTGCGCCACAGCTTTACCTGAAAGGCCTGACCTGTCGCTGGCGCCAAAAGCAGGCCGAGGCGGCGGCGCTGCGGTTGCCGTGCCGCCCACCCTTTTTGCGGCATCAAGCAATGAAAGCGGCGGGCCGATAGGCTGCTGCTCTGAATGCGTCTCTGCTGCATAGGCAGAGCCAGACAAGGGCGGGCCATGGCCAACGGATAACACTGCGGCAATAGTCAGAAAGAGCTTCATTTTCATGGCAAGGGTTCCTGCAAGTATTTTGGCTCGGCCACTGCCGGCCAAGACCTTTCGGCATGGGCGGAAACCGCATGTTAGGATGGTGCAAGCTAGACCAAAGCGGGCAAAGGCGGCAGAATCGGAATATACTCAGAGCGTCGGGTTTCTCCGGGTTCGACGCCGCCAGCCGAAGCTGCTATGCTGAAAACTTCCCGCCAATTAGCGCGCTGCGCCAGGGTGGGGCTGAAAGACAACATGACCAGACGCCGGCCACTACCGGATGACGCCGTTGGGCTGCAACAGCTCCAGCATACCTTGCCGTTGCCCGTTGATCCCGCCATTCCGGTGATAGGCCTGGGCGCCTCTGCCGGCGGGCTCGACGCTTTCCAGAAATTTTTTGGCGCCATGCCGCCGGATAGTGGCGCAGCCTTCATCCTGGTGCAGCATCTCGACCCGACGCATCCCAGCATGATGGTTGAACTGCTTTCAGAACATACCGCGATGAATGTTTGCCATGCCGCCGAAGGCATGCTGGTGGAAAGTGATTGCGTTTATATCATTCCGCCTGGCGTTTATCTCGCGCTGCAAAGCGGCGCCCTGCGCCTGACCAAGCCGCGCGAGCGCCATGGCGCTCGCATGCCATTTGATTTTTTGCTGCAATCCCTGGCGACTGAAACCGGCAATAACAGTATGTGTGTGATTCTATCTGGCACCGGCACCGATGGCAGCCTTGGCCTCAAGATCGTGAAACAGCATGGCGGCTTTGTAATTGCCCAGAATCCCGAAGAAGCCAATTATGATGGGATGCCGCGCAATGCGATAGATACCGGCATGGTGGATATGGTGCTGCCGGTGGCCGAGATACCGGCAGCATTGATCAAGCATATGCAATCGTCGCTGCAACCTGGAATCCAGAATCATAGAGAATTGCTTAAAACCACGCCGGCATGGATGCTGAAGGTGATCGACGTGCTGCGGGTTGGAACAGCGCATGATTTCACGCTCTATAAGCCAGGCACATTGCAACGCCGTATCGAGCAGCGCATGGCCATGGTTGGCATAGAGATCAGCGATGTGGAGCAATATATTGATACCCTGCGGCATGACAGCCAGGAAGCTGATCTGCTGGCCAAAGACCTGCTGATCAATGTCACCGGATTCTTCCGTGATCCGAAAGTGTTTGACATGCTGGAAAGCAAGATCATCCCCGATCTTGTAAATAACCGGCTGCTTGATCATCACCTGCGGATCTGGATCGCCGGTTGCAGCACGGGCGAGGAAGCCTATTCGCTTGCCATGCTGTTTCGCGAACAGATCACGGCATCCAAGCGCAATATAAAACTTCAGGTCTTCGCTTCCGATGTTGATCCCGATGCCATCGCCAGCGCGCGTGAAGGGCTCTATCCGGAAACGATTGCGGTAGATATTTCACCCGCTCGGCTTGCGCGTTTTTTCGCTAAGGAAGCACATGGCTACAGGGTATTGCCGGAATTGCGCGCGGCGGTGATCTTCACTGTGCAGGATGTGTTGATCGATCCGCCTTTCTCGCGCCTTGATCTTGTTTCCTGCCGCAACCTGCTGATTTACCTGCAACCCGAAGCGCAGGCCAAGGTCATTTCATTGTTTCATTTTGCTTTGCGCGAAGGCGGCTTGCTGTTGCTCGGCAACGCGGAAACCATCGGCAGCAACGCCGGCCGCTTCGACATAGTGTCCAAGATCAATCGTATCTACCGGCATGTCGGGCCAAGCCGCCCGGGCGATTTTGGCGTGCCGATCAATGCAGGCGGTATGCGCCTTGCCTTGCGCCAGTCAGCCGGGGCGCCGCCATCGCAACAGGCTGCACTGGCCGAACTTTGCCGCAAACTGGTGCTGGATGCCTATGCGCCGGCTTCAGTGCTGATCAACCGCAAGCATGAAGTGGTCTATTCGCTTGGGCCAACCGATCTCTACCTGCATATAGTGCCGGGCCATCCGAGCCATGATCTGCTGGCCATGGCGCGCGATGGGTTACGCACCAAACTACGTTCGGCGATACAGCGCGCCGAACAGGAGAATGCCCCGATCAGTCTGACGGGCGGCCGGGTGGCGCATAATGGCGAGGCGATTGCCTTCCGCATATTGGTGCAGCCGGTCATGCATGAGGCTGAGGCATTCAAACTGGTTTCTTTCATCGACGAAGCCAAGCCGGTGGAGCGCCACAAGCGCGCCATGCTGCCCCAGGAGGCTTCGCGGGTCACCGAACTTGAGCAAGACCTCAATGCGACGCGCACCGAATTGCAAGGCGCCATCCGCAGCCTGGAAATATCCATTGAGGCGGAGAAGGAGATTAACGAGGAAGCACTTTCGGTCAATGAGGAATACCAGGCCGCGAACGAGGAATTGCTGACCTCAAAGGAGGAATTGCAAACGCTCAACGAGGAATTGACCACCCTCAACACCCAGCTTCAGGAAACCCTGGAGCGGCAGCGTACAACATCGAATGATTTGCAGAATGTGCTGTACAGCACCGATGTGGCAACAATCTTCCTGGATACAAACCTGAATATCCGCTTCTTCACGCCAACAACACGCGCCTTGTTTGACCTGGTTCAGAGTGATGTTGGGCGACCGCTAGCCACCTTCAATTCCTTATCTGATGATGGCACCTCACTTGCCGATGCCAGAGCCGTGCTGGATAGCCTTGTGCCCCTGGAACGTGAAGTGGAAACCCAATCCGGCACCTGGTTTGTGCGCCGCACCCTGCCCTATCGCACCCAGGATAGCGGCGTTGAAGGTGTGGTCATAACCTTCACCGATATCACCGAGCGTAAACGAGTGGGCAATGCGCTGGAGACAGCAAAACTGCAAGCGCAATTGGCCAATGCAGCGAAATCCCGCTTCCTGGCGGCGGCCAGCCATGATTTGCGCCAGCCTTTGCAGACCTTGTCCTTGTTGCAGGGCTTGCTGGCAAAGATTGTGGTAGGCGATGCCGCCCCTAAACTGGTCACAAGACTGGGCGAAACACTCGCCACCATGTCCGGCATGCTGAATGCGTTGCTCGACATCAATCAGATTGAGGCCGGCACGATCCGTGTGGAGATCGAGACATTTCCGCTGAATAGCCTGTTCGACCGGCTGCGCGAGGAATTCACCTATTATGCCCAGGTGCAGGGCCTGGAATTGCGCGTACTGCCCTGCAAACAATCAATCCGCAGTGATCCGCGCCTGTTGGAGCAGATGATCAGCAACCTGCTTTCGAATGGGCTGAAATATACCACAAGCGGCAAGGTGTTGCTGGGCTGCCGCCATCATCATGGCGCACTGCATATCGAAGTCTGGGATACCGGCATTGGCATTGCCAAGGAAGAATTGCAGGCCATTTTTGAGGAATATCACCAGATTGACAATCCGGCGCGCGAGCGCAGCCGTGGCCTTGGCCTTGGCCTTTCCATTGTACAGCGCCTGGGCAACCTGCTGGGCCATACGATCAGCGTGCATTCAAAGCCAGGCAAGGGCTCGGTGTTTGCCATAGAAGTGGCGTTGCCTGCCAACGAGCCGGCGCCACGCGCCATCGACGTGAAACGCACCACACCAGCGCCGGCAATTATCCCGGCGCTGCGCAAGGGCAATATCCTGGTTATCGAGGATGATCCCGAATTGCGCGATCTGCTGGAAATAATCCTCAGGGATGAAGGCCATGATGTAACCGCCGCCGCCGATGGTGTGATTGCCTTGAAACTGGTTGCCGAGCGCAGGCTGCGACCCGACCTGATTTTGGCGGATTATAATCTGCCGAATGGCCCGAATGGGCTGGAAGTGGCTATAAAGCTGCGAGAGCGGCTATTGCAGCAGATTCCGGTGATTATCCTGACCGGCGATATCTCCACCGAAACACAAAACGAAATCACCCAACGGGATTGCCTGAAGCTTAACAAACCCGTGCTGATGGCCGAATTGACGCAGAGCATCCGGCGCCTGCTTGTTGCCCTGCCATCTGAATCTAAAGCCACCATGCCGGCAGAGACTATGGCCGGGCAGGCCGTGGTGTTTGTGGTTGATGACGACCGCCAGGTGCGCGACAGCATTCGCAGTGTGCTGGAAGCAAACGGCCGACTGGTTGAAACTTATGCTTCCGGCGCGGCCTTCCTTGCCGCCTATAAGCCTGGCCGCGAAGCCTGTTTGCTGGTTGACGCTTACATGCCCAGCATGAGCGGCCTTGATCTGCTGCATCACTTGAGCAATGCCGGGGATCGGCTGCCCTCAATCATGATAACCGGATACAGCGATGTGCCGATGGCGGTTCAGGCGATGAAGGCCGGCGCCCTGGATTTCATCGAGAAGCCAGTAGGCGAATGCGAACTGATCGCCAGTATCGAACGGGCGCTTGAACAAGCCCGTGACTCCACCAAACTCTTTGCCTGGCAGGATGAGGCAGCGGGCCGCGTTTCCAGCCTTACGCCGCGCCAACGCCAGATCATGGACCTGGTGCTGGCTGGCCATCCGAGCAAAAATATCGCCGCCGATCTGGGTATCAGCCAGCGCACAGTGGAGAATCACCGCGCCGCAATCATGAAAAATACTGGTTCACAATCACTGCCGGCGCTGGCGCGTATAGCATTGGCCGCTGCTGATCGCGGTACGAGTAGGTAATTTCCGATCCTGTCACACCGCCAATATTAGGCGCCTAATCATGTCTCAATCCTAGCCTGCTGACTGATCGCCCGATCATCCAGCCTGCGCTTGAGCGCGCTAAGCCCGCATCCAGCCCTGCATCTCCAGGAGTTTTCCCCATGAGCGTTGGTACCATTCTGCTGATCATCCTGGTGTTGTTTCTGGTCGGCGCCCTGCCGACCTGGTCGCATAGTTCAAGCTGGGGCTACTACCCCAGCGGCGGCCTCGGCATCATTCTCATTGTTGTCATCGTTCTAGTTTTGCTGGGGCGGCTATAGCCCGGAACCATCACTTTAAGGAGTTGCAGCATGGATAAGAATCGCATCACCGGCTCGGCCAAACAGGCCAAAGGCTCGCTCAAAGTGGTTGCTGGAAAAATGCTCGGCGACAGCAAATTGCAGGCTGAGGGCCGGGCCGACAAAGCTGTTGGCAAGTTGCAGAACACCATCGGCGGGGCCAAGGACGCCCTTAAGAAATAAACCAGCGGATTACCGCTGCTTCCGGCTGGAATCCAGACGGGAGTCCGCTCCCAGTTGCACAGATTTTTTCTGGAGCCGCCACCATGATGATCAAAGACGTAATTTTCACCCTCATCCTCGCTTCCTTGCTCGGGCTTAGTGCCTGTGGCGATTCCAAAGGAGATCGCGCCATCTCCGGCGGCGGCATCGGCGCCGCTGTTGGCCTGGTTGGCGGCGCCCTGGTAGGCGCGCCGCTTGAAGGCGCCGTGATCGGCGGCGCCGTTGGTGCCGGCACAGGGGCGCTCACCGATGAAGACCAGATCAACCTGGGCGATCCGGCGTGGAAGAAAAAGTAATCACGCGCCAGTTCGCCAGTCTCTTTCCTAATTACTATCCTTCGAAAGGCTTCCCCATGATATCGAATACAAACCTGCGCATGTTCGTCGCCGCTGCCGCCCTGCTCGCGGCCACCAGCGCCCTGGCGGCATGTTCCTCCACCCCGCGCCAGGAATCGACCGGCGAATATGTTGATTCCGCTGCCATCACCACCAAGGTGAAGGCCGCGATATTGAACGAGCCAAGCCTGAAGTCGCTGCAAATCAGCGTCGAGACTTTCAAGGATGCGGTACAGTTGAGCGGCTTTGTTGACTCATCCGCCAGCCGCGCCAAGGCCGGCGAAATCACCCGCAATGTTGAGGGTGTGAAATCGGTGAAGAACGATCTTGTGGTCAAGTAGAGACTGGTCAGCCACCAGGCCGTGGTAGCACGGCACGCGCTTTTCAGTTTCTGGGCACAAAATTCCCGCCCGCCAAGCTTTCTCTGCGGGATATTTTATGTGAGATTCCTCCCTGACATTTGGCGGCGTGGCAGGGAGATCAATGACACTGGCTACATCTGCCGCCGCCATGGGCGGCAAGCTGTATCTTGATCACCTTAGCATCATCGCGCCGAACCTGGCCGAGGGCGTGGCACATCTGCGCAATTGCCTGGACCTGGATATCCCCTTTGGCCAGCGCCATGATTATATGGCAACCCATAACCATCTGCTGCAACTGGGCGGATCGGTCTATCTCGAAATCATCGCGATTGATCCCGCCGCAGCGCCGCCGCCCTGGCCGCGCTGGTTTGGACTGGATGACCAGGCCGGCATTCGCGCCGCCTGGGACGCTGGCCAGCGCCTGCGTGGCTGGGTGGCGCGCAGCACCAACATCGCCGCCACGCTCGCCGATCACACTGCGATTTTTGGCCGCCCGTTGGCGCTGCCGCCTGCCGCCCCGCTATTTGATTTTGCGCAGGGCCATGACGGCGGCTTGCCGCTGGATGGCGCCGCGCCCTGCCTCATCGATCGGCGCGGCAAACCCCGCAACATGGCGACAATTCCCGATCTCGGCGCGCGGCTGGCCTGGTTCACGCTGGAACATCCCGATCCCGCCATGGTTACAGATTTGTATCGTTGCCTGGATCTGGATTGCGCCCCCACTGTCACTGGGGCCGCCACGCTGCGTTATCGCGCCGGCATAAACACCCCCGGCGGCTTAAAAAGCCTGACCTAGAGCGTGATGACATCATATTGATGCAATACGCCGAGGTAAATTTGGTCTTCGGGTAGGAGCGCGGCGCAGCGCGTAGTGGGACTACGGGCAAGCCGCGCGACGCACCCGAAGGCCAAATTTACCCGGCCCCTCTGGGGTTTCGCCTGGAGGCGGCATCCACGTCGTCGAAACGCTTGCAGGTACCGCAAGGTACCTGCTGCGCGCTTCTCCTAGTGGGCTACCGCCTCCAGACGAAACGTAGCGCGTCAATATGATGTCATCACGCTCTAGGGCGCGGACACCGCCCGGTCGCGGCAATCGCTTCATTCCATGGCGCCCGGGATCGCACATTGTCAACAATAGTGTTACCATGATGGGCGAGATTTAACAGCAGGCAGAGTCTACGATGGCCGCAACAACCAAGACCACCAGGAAGGCCCGGCCTGTCTCAGCGCCGGGAGCTGATGTGTTGGCGGTATTACGCGACCGCATTGCGTCGCAGGAACTGGCGCCTGGCAGCAAGCTGCGCGAACATGATCTGGCCGATGAATTCAATGTCTCGCGCGCCCGCATCCGCGATGTGTTCAGCACCCTGGAACAGCGCGGCCTGATCGAGCGCATCCCCAATCGCGGCGCCGTGGTGATGCGGTTGGAGCCGAAGCAGGTGTTTGAGATTTACGATGTGCGCGAAGTGCTGGAAGGTGTGGCGGTGCGCCGCGCCACCGAGAATTCGCCCCCCGGCTCATGGAGCGGCATGCTGGAAAAATTTGGCGACCGCGCCGAGGCGATGATCCGGGCCGGCGAGCTCGAAACCTATGCCGAATTGATCAACACATTCCGGCGCGAGATCATCAATCATTGCGACAGCCCGATCCTTACCTCGATGCTCGATTCGCTGTTTGAACGCACCGGCTTCCTGGTGCGCCGCCTGATCCTGGTGCCCGGCCGCGCCCTGGAAGGTTTGCAGGAGCATCGCGGCGTGCTGACGGCGATGAACGAGGGCCGCGCCGATGATGCCGAGCGGCTGAAACGCACCAATATCCGCAACGCGCGTGAATGTTTCCGGCGCTATCAGAAACTGGTGCTCTAACAATTCACGCTGCTGCCTTCTGAGCCGCCAGCACATCCGCCACCAGCCCGGTATGCACGTCACCGGCCTGAAAGGCCGGAAAGGCCAGGATGGCCCGCAGCAACGGGATATTGGTTTTCACCCCTTCAATCCGGCTCGCAGCCAGGGCCGCATCCAGGCGCTGGATGGCTTCAGCGCGATCCGCACCATGTGCGATTACCTTGGCGATCATCGGATCATAATAGGGCGTGATGATATTGCCCTCGGCATAGCCGGTTTCGATCCGGATACCCTCGCCCTGGCCCAGCCGGAATACGGTCAGCGGCCCCGGCGATGGCAGGAAACGCACCGGGTCCTCGGCATAGATGCGGGCCTGGATGGCATGGCCCTGCGGCTCGGGCAGCACCGGCACCACATCGGCCAAAGCCTCGCCCGTCGCCAGTCTGATCTGGCAACGCACCAGATCAAGTCCGGTTACGGCTTCAGTTACGGCATGTTCAACCTGAAGCCGGGTATTCACTTCCAGAAACCCGAAGCCGGCGCTGGCGCTGTGCAAGGTTTCCACCGTGCCGATCACATCATAGCGCATTACGCCCATGATGCCGGCAACACGGCCGGCCATACTGCGTGTCACCGCACGCGCCAGACCCGGCGCCGGGGCTTCCTCGATCACTTTCTGATGCCGGCGCTGCACGGAGCAATCACGCTCAAAAACATGCATGGCATTGCCGGCACGATCCGCCAGAATCTGGAATTCGATATGGCGCGGCTGTAGCAGCAGCTTTTCAAGATAAATATCCGCCACGCCAAAACTGCGGCTGGCCATCGAGCGGGCGCGGGATACGGCGCTGAGCAATTCCGCCTCATCCCTGGCTGCCAGCATGCCGATGCCGCCGCCGCCGCCCGCCGGCTTCACCATCACCGGATAGCCGATGGCAGCACCAGCCGCAGCAATCTCGCCGGCATCCTCGCCCAGCACGGCGCTGCTGGCACTCACCGGCATGCCATGCTGCGCCATCAGATCACGCGCCCGCGCCTTATGGCCCATGGCATCGATATGGTGCGGTGAAGGCCCGACGAATACCGCGCCCATCGCCGCCACCTTGGCTGCGAATTCCGCATTCTCGGACAGGAAACCATAACCCGGATGCAGGGCATCGGCGCCGGATTCGCGCATCGCCGCCAGCAGATTATCCTGGTTGAGATAACTGTCCCGCGGCGCAGCGCCGCCAATCGGCAAGGCTTGATCGGCCAGAGCCAGATACGGTAAATCGGCATCGGCTTCGGAATATACCGCCACACTGCGCAGACCCATCGCCTTGGCGGCACGAATGACGCGGATGGCGGCGGCGCCGCGATTGGCGACCAGCAAAGTGGAAATCGGGCGCGGTGACATGATGGTTCCTTTCCAGGTTATCGAGATGGGTTCAATAGGCTCGGGGCAAAACCTGATGTCATGACACCCAACCCCCATATGCCAGCACCACCAGCAGCAGGCAGGTGAGCATCACGCCCACGGCGACATAGACCAGGTTGCGACCATAGATCAGCTGATGCTTGGCAACACCAAAAGTGGCAGCGGCAATGGACGGCAACAAGCCGGAATAGGACATGATCGAGCCGAACGACCAGGCCACCAGGATCAGCATGGCCGGCAACAGATCAGGTATTTGGCCCGCCACGGTTTGCGTGATCTGCAAGGCCAGGGTTGCGCAGAGGATCGGATGCAGGCCAAGCATTTCAAGCCCGACCATGACCAGGAAGGCGATCAGCAGCACCGTGAAAGGCGCCAGGCCGATCTGCTGCACCCAATCACCGGCCAGCCCGCCAATTGTGGAATATTGCAGGATGGCGCTGAACAGGATGGCCAGGGCAACAACACCGATCTCCTCACCCATACCGGCGGCCCAGCGCGGCGCTTGCCGGAACAAGGCCCGCAGATGCGCCGGGCGGCGCCACCATGCGGCCAGCAAGGCCAGGGGCGGAATAGCCAACACCATCGCCTCAATATTGCTGTAGCCCCCCAGACGATTGAGCAGCAGCACCACTGCAACGGCACAGATGATCGGCAACAACAGGGTGGCCAGCGCCGGAATTACTGCGCGTAATGTGCCGACGACATCATGGATGCCGGCCAGCCAGGTATTGATGAACAGGCCAAAAGCCGCGATGCACAACCCGGTCAGCACAATCTGCCAGATGCCGAGCGCCGGATAGCCATGCGCCACAAAGGCCTGGGCAACAAAGAATGGCGACCACAGCACCGACAGGCCGCCGCCCAGCAAGGCCATCTGCGCCAGCCTGAGCCGCAATGGCGAAGCCTGGCGCGGCAGCAGTGGCGCCAGCACGGCAAAGGCACCGATGGAAAGCATGGCCGAGAGCGCATGCGAGACATAGAGCATCCAGCCCGGCCGGCTCTGCGGCGGCAGACGACGAAAATTGCGCCGAATCCGAATAATCGCCGGATCATGCCGCGCCGCAGCCCGCATCAGCCGCGCCGTGGGCATGAAGGCGGCAAAAACAATGGCCTGGCGCAAGCCGGCTTCCAGCGCCGCCATGCCGGTCTGGCTCAGCAGCAACAGGATCAGGCCCGCCAGCAACGCCAGAAGAGATCGACCGGCCAGGCTGATATCCGGCAGCGCCAGGCAGAGATAGGCCGCCAGCACCAGGCCGCTGGCCACGGCCAGCCAGCGCCATTGCGTGGCAGCGGCCAAAGTGGCCAAGCCCCAGCTCAGCATCATCAAACGCCACAACATGGGGCTTGGCCGCTCTGCCTCAGGCGCGCGCCATGGATGGCATACGATGCCAGACCCACAGGCCGATCAGGGTTGCCAAGGCCAGGATATCGGTGGCCCAGCCCGGATCGATGGTGCTGAGTGCGATGGCACCGATCACCAAACGCAGCGGCAGCGAAATCGGGCGACGATAAAATCCGCCGGTGGCCACCGCGAACAGCATGGAAGCAATCACACCCACTACCAAAACACGGATGATATCGGTGGTGCTGCCACTCAGCAGGATTTCCGGCCGAAAGATGAAATAGAATGGCAGCACAAATTTCATCACTGCCAGCTTCATGCTTTCCACTGCGATCGGCCACCAATCGGTGCGCGTGATCACCGCCGCCGTGTAAACCGCGGTACAGACCGGCGGCGTAAGCGCCGAGAGCAAGGCGCCATAAAAAACAAAGAAATGCGCCGACAGGGCCGGCAAGCCAAGCGCGATCATGGGCGGAATGCACACTGCCGCCGCCAGCAGATAGGCTGCCGTGGTGGGCATGCCCATGCCAAGCACCAGCGCCACCAGCATCACCAGCATCACCGTAAGTGCCATGCCCTGGCTGCTGCCAACGCCGAGGATCAGCTCACTGAGCTTGATGCCGATGCCGGTGAAGCCGATCAGCGACAGGATGATCTGGGCGCAAACCAGCAGCGACACCAGGCTGATGACATTACGCGCGCCCATCTTGGCGCCTTCCAGCAGTCGCCGCAGACGATCCAGCACCGCCGCCTTGTCCCATGGCCCGAGCAGCATGTAGAGCGAGATATTGGTGACAATGGCCAGGAAGGCCGCCAGGCCGGCCGAGCGGCCGGTGAACATCGCCCCGGCCATCACCAGGATGGTGGCCGCCAGCGGGAATGCCTCGCGAAAATTCAGCACATCGCGCCATTTCGGAATATCGGCCTTATCAACCGGCTTCATGTTTTCGCGGCGCGCTTCCACATCGATTGACGCCCAGATGCAGACATAAAACAGGAATGATGGAATAACCGCAGCCGCTGCCACGGCCAGATAGGGCATGCGCAGCAATTCCGCCATGATGAAGGCACCTGCGCCCATCACCGGCGGTGTGATCTGGCCGCCGGATGAGGCCGTGGCTTCCACCGCGCCGGCAAAGGCCGGGCGATAACCCAGGCGCCGCATCATCGGGATGGTGAAATTACCCACCGTGGCCACATTGGCCACTGCGGCACCATTGATCATGCCGAACATGGCACTGGATACATTCGCCACTTTGGCCGCACCGCCCGGCGAGCGGCCGGAAACAATCAAGGCCACCTTCATGAACGTGTCAGACGCGCCGGTGGCAAGCAGGAAACAGCCAAAGATAATGAAAATAGCGATCAGGCTGGCCGACAGGCCGGTGACCGTGCCCCACAAGCCCTCGGTGCTGAGATAAAGCTGCTCCATCATGAAATCGAGCGAAAAGCCGGGATGCCCCCAATTGCCGCTCAGCATGTTGCCAAACAAGGTATAGGCCAGCATGCCGAGCACCATGATCGGCAGAATCCAACCGGTGGAGCGCCGGGCGCTATCCAGGATCAATGCCAGCAGGGCCACGCCAAGCACCAGTTCATGCGGCCGGATTTCCACCGCAATCTCATTGGTGATGCGTTCATCCTCAACCACCAGATAGCCGCAGGCGACCATCACCAATACGGCCAAGGCAACCATCAGCCAGCGGCGCGCAATATTATCCGCAACAGCGGCAACACCCAGATAAACCAAGCCGATCGACAAGCCGACATGCACACTGCGCTGCACCAGCGGCGGAAACTGGCCGAAGCCGGCGGTGTAAGTCTGGAACAGCACAAAGGCCAAGGCCAGGAAGGTCATGAGCCAGCCGATAGTCGCGGTCTTGGCTTCCGGCGGCGGCGCCTCGGCAAACGCATCCTTGTCGATGGTCGACATCTTTTCCCCACTCCCCTGAAATTCAATCGACCTGCGGCGCCGGCATGATGGCGCCGCAGGCCGTTTGCTCACTGCTTACTTGGCTTCCGGCGGGATCAGATGATCCGGCACAGTAACGCCACGCTTCTTGTAGAAGGCCACCGCCCCCCGATGCAGCGGCACCAATGTGCCTTTCATCGTGCTTTCGGCGATATCCATGTTCTTGATCTCGGGGAAAGCGGCGCCCTGGATGGCCTGGCCCTTGAAGATGCCGTTCAAAACGGTTTCCACCTGAGCATCGCTGAGCGTATCGCTATAGGCGAATTCACCAATGCTCTGGATCGGCATGGTGACCGCACCCACACCTTCGATATCACCCGGCTTGGTGGTGACAAAAGTGACGAAGGGGAAACGATCCTGCACCGTCTTGACCTGCGCCGGGCTGAAGCTCAGCACATTGATCGGGATCAGCGTCTTGAGTTCCAGTGTGGTGCCATCCAGACCAAGGCCGGAACCGGCTTTGACATAGCCAATGGAGCGGTTGTTGCGCACCGCCTCCACCGCATCAGACAATGTGGCGACATAATAATCCGGCTTCACATCCATGGCGGCGAGAATCTGTTGCACCATGTTTTCGGTGGCCGAACCGCGCTGGCCGGCAGTGAATTTCTTGCCAGTCAATTCAGACAATTGCTTCACACCGGAATCAGCCCGCACGATATAAGGCTGGATCGCCAGCGAATGTACCCACAAGCTGCGCAGCTTGGGCTGCGCCTTGCCTTCAAACTTGTCGATGCCGCGATAGGCCTGATACACGGTTTCGAATGTACCCAGGCCCATTTGAATCTGGCCGCGATGCAGGCGGGCCAGATTATCCACCGCGCCGCCGGTGGCTATCACGGTCACATTCATCTTGTCGCCGGCTACATCATTGATCGCCTTGGCGGCTGAGACGGCATAGGTGTAATGCACCGATTCAATGGCGGTGGAGCCATAGGCGATGCGGTCGGTGGCCAAGGCCGGCATGGCTATAAGGCTGGCCGCGACTGCTGCGGCAAATAATTGCGCTTTCATGGTGATGTCCCTTTCGGTTGTTTCCTGCCCAGTTTTTTATTGTTTACGCACGCGGTGATGTATTCGCCTCAGGGTCCGACGCCAAAACGCGGCTTCGGGCCCAATGTGGTCGCCAGTCGCTCACGGCTGAGGCGGATGAAATCAATCAGGACCGGCCGGGTTTCGCGCGGATCGATCACATCTTCCACCGCAAAAGCCTCAGCGGTGCGGAAGGGTGAAGCGAGCAGGCGCAATTCGGCTTCCAGTTCCTGTTCACGCTGCTTGGGATTTTCCGCCGCCGCGATATCGCGCCGGAAAGCCGCAGCCACGCCACCCTCCACCGGCAGCGAACCCCATTCGCCCGATGGCCAGGCCAGCTTGAGATCAAAACCATTCTTGTTGCAGGTGGCCATGCCGGCCATGCCATAACATTTGCGGATCACCAGGGTGATAGTGGGCACGGTCAATTGCCCGGCGACGTAAACCGCCCGCATGCCCTCACGTAATGTGGCGGCCTTCTCGGCATCCAATCCCACCATGAAGCCCGGTACATCAACCAGGAAAACCAGCGGAATATGGAATGTGTCGCATAATTCCATGAAGTGAATCTGCTTGCGCGCAGATTTCACATCCATGGCGCCGCCGAGATGCATCGGATTATTGGCAATGATGCCGACCACATGGCCATCCAGCCGGGCCAGCGACGTGATCACCGATTTGCCGTAGCTCGGCTGGATCTCAAAGCTTGAACCCTGATCCACCACCAGCTCGATCAGGCGGCGCATGTTATAGGCCTGCGTGCGCTTGCGCGGCACAATCGAAAGCAAAGCCTCCTCGCGCCGATCCGCAGGATCAGCGGTTTCCAGGCGCGGCGGCAACTGCCACACATTGCGCGGCATATAGGAAAGGAAACGGCGGATTTGTTCAAATGCCTCAGTCTCGTTTGCTGCGGCGTTATGAATTGTGCCGGCGGTATCCACCGTCACGGCGGCGCCACCCAGGTCTTCCTTGTCGATCTCCTGCCCCAGCGAACGCTTCACCACGGGCGGGCCAGCGGCAAAAATCTGGCTGCTGCCGCGCACCATCACCGAAAAATGCGACAGGATGGCGCGGCCGGCCGGGCCACCCGCTGCCGTGCCAAGCACGGCGGATACCACCGGCACTTCACCCAGCAAGGCAACAGACCGCTCAAAGCCATCCACACCAGGGAATACCGAATAGCCACGCCGCCGCATTGAGGTGACGGTGCCACCGGCGCCATCAATCAGATTGACCAGCGGGATGCGGAATTCATGCGCCAAATCTTCAACAAAGCCACCCTGGCCACCTTTGCGCCGTGCGGTGCCGCTGCTGGTGCCGCCGCGCACGGTGAAATCCTCGCCCCCCACCGCCACAGGCTGGCCATCAATCTGCGCCAGGCCCATCACATAGGGTGCCGGCACCACATGCTGCACACGGCCTTCGGCATCATACTTTGCTGCACCAGCCAGGCCGCCAATCTCACGGAAACTTTGCTGATCACACAGCCTGTCGATACGTTCGCGCACGGTAAGGCGGTCACGTTCGTGATGCCGCGCCACCGCCTCGGCACCGCCCATCTCGCGCGCCCAGGCACGGCGCTGGGCAATTTCATCAGCCTCGGCTTGCCAGCTCATGATTCAGCCTTCAATCACGATCAGCGCCTGGCCTTCAGCAATGGCTTCGCCTTCCGCCACCAGGATTTCCGCCACAATTCCGGCTATCGGCGCATCCACCGGGATTTCCATTTTCATCGATTCCAGCACGATCAACGTGCTGTCGGCAGCAACAGCCGCGCCAACACTGGTTTCGATCTTGAACACCGTGCCGGTGATATCGGCATTGATTACATGACGCGCCATAATTCTCTCTCCCTTGCTCAATAGGTGGTTGGCCAGTTACGCATCTGGTGCTGGCCCACACCGCGCGTTGGCCGCATTTCGTGAATATCCAGCATGCGCTTCAGATACCGGCGGGTTTCCTGCGGCTTGATCACAGCCTGCACGCCATAAATCCCGGCCAGGTCATAAGCCGACGAATCGCGCCGCATCTCGGCTTCAATCCGGGCGATCTCGGCCGGATCGTTGCTACCCCAGGCCACCACGCGGGCGGCGTAAACCGGGTCCATGAAGCTGACTTCGGCAGTGGGCCAGGCAACGATATCGTCGGAATTGCGGCCACCGCCCATATTCAGATAGGCTTGGCCGTAGCTTTTGCGCATCAATACGGAAAGCTTCGGCACGCTGGCCATTTGCAGCGCGGTCATGAAATTCATGATCTTGCCCGGCGCTTTCTGCTTCTCGCCCTCAATACCGATGACAAAGCCGGGCGTATCAACAAACATCAACAGCGGGATATTGAAGGAATCGCACATCACGATGAAGCGCGTGATCTTTTCACAGGCTGCCACATCCAGCGCGCCGGCTTTGCCCATCGGATTGTTGGCGATGATGCCGACGCTGCGGCCATCCAGCCGACCGAGGCCGATCACGGCCGGTTTACCATAGAGCGGCTTCACTTCCATGAAACTGTCGCGATCCAGCACTGAGCGCAGAATTTTGCGCACGTCGTAAACCCGGGTGCGGTTTTCCGGCAAAGCCGCCAGGATGCCATCGCCGGCTTCATCCGAGCCTTCCGGCGCCGCCAGGCGCGGCGGCGCTTCCTTGGCATGGCTAGGCATATAGGCGAGATAGCGCTTGATCGCCGCCATCGCTTCGGCATCGCTATCAACCACGATATCGACGAGGCCGGTCAATTCGGCATGCAGCCTGACACCGCCAAGCTCTTCCGGGTCGACCTTCTGGCCAATCGCCATCGATGCCAGCGCCGGGCTTGCCACCGCCATCACCGCGCCGCGCCGCATCACCACAAAATCCGACAAACAGGCATACCAGGCCGACGAGCCATAACATTGCCCGAGGATGGCCGAGACCCAGGGCGTTTCGCGCATACGCACATATTGCACCGGGTCGTTGCCCAGCATGGTGCCCATGCCGCGTGCGCCCATATTATCGGGCATACGTGCGCCGGAGCTTTCGCCAAACATCACCAGCGGCAAGCCACGCTGGGTGGCAACACGCTTGATATGGCCCATCTTCTTCATGTTGGTGAGGCTGCTGGAAGCGCCTTTCACCGTGAAATCATTGGAGATGATGCCAACCTCGCGGCCATCAATGCGGCCGAAGCCGGCAACTTTGCCATCGCCTGGCGTATTATCGGCATCACCCGGCATCACCGAGGTGCCGAATAGACCACTTTCCAGAAAACTATCGGCATCCAGCAGCGCATCAATGCGCTCGCGGGCATTCATGATGCCGGCTTCGCGGCGACGCGCCAGCTTTTCCGGCCCGCCCATCGCTAAGGCGCGCTGGCGGCGCTCGTCATATTCCTGCATCAATTGTTCATGCGGCATGGAAATTCCGTTCTCTCACACTTGCTTCATCATCAACGGCGACCGGCGATGATGCCGGCCTGCTGCATCGCCGCGATCTGTTCCGGCGTCAGGCCGAGCAAGTCGGCCAGCACGGCATGGGTATCGCTGCCCACGGCACGGCCGGCCCAGCCGACCTTGCCCGGTGTGCGCGACATTTTCGGTACAATGCCGGTCACTGTCGCTGTGCCGAATTCTTCTGAACTGGCCTGTTGCAGCATCTCGCGCGCCTGGTAATGCGGGTCACTGAATATGTCGGCGATATTGTAGATGCGCGCCGCCGGCACTTCGTTTTCGGCCAGCAGGTGCTCCAGATCGGCCAAGGCCAGGCTGCCGGTCCAGGCGCCAATAACGGCATCCATCGCATCCGGATGCTGTGCCCGCGCTGCCGGCGTGGCAAAACGGGCATCCTGGATCAGATCGTCGCGCTGCATGGCGCGCAGCAGGCGGCGAAAGATGCTGTCACTGGCTGCCACGATCTGCACATAACGCCCATCCGCCGTGGGATAGAGATTGTTCGGGACATGGCCGGGCAGGCGGCTGCCGGCGCGGGTGGCGATGCTGCCCAGTGCCGCATAAGCCGGGATATGCGGCTCGACAAAACTATAGGCCGCTTCATACAAAGCAGCATCAATCACCTGGCCCTTGCCGCTCTGGCGTCGTTCGATCAACGCCATTGCAGCGCCAAATGCAGCATAGAGGCCGGTGATATAATCGGTCAGCGAGGTGGCAACCCGCGCCGGCGGGCGATCTGGATCGCCGGTCAAATCCCGCAAGCCGCTGATTGCTTCACTGGTGACGCCATACCCGGGCTGCTGGCTATAGGGGCCGCTCTGGCCGTAGCCGCTGATCCGCACCATCACCAGGCCGGGATTATCGGCCGACAGCACGTCATAACCCAGGCCCCATTTTTCCATCGTGCCGGGGCGGAAATTCTCGATGAACACATCCGCTTCGCGCAGCATGTCGCGCAGCAGCATTTGAGCCTCACGCCGCCGCATATCCAGCGCGATCAGCTTCTTGTTGCGCAGGATACTGGCAGCATAAAGCGAGCGGCCATCCTGGCGTTCGCCCATGCTGCGCACGGCATCACCTTCGGCCGGCTCGATCTTGATCACCTCGGCGCCAAAATCCGCCAGCAAGCGGCCACAGAACGGGCCCGCCACAGTGGAGGTCAGCTCGATCACCCGCATGCCCGCCAATGGGCCATGGCCAGCTTCGGCTTTATTCTTCACGCTATCCATCACAGGCTCCACCGGATGGATCAGGCGCGGCCGAGGCGGCGGCCAATAGCCACCACCAGCAGGCCACCCAGCACAATCTTGACCACCGAGGACAGCAGGAAAGGCATCAGGCCGGCGGCAATCGCCCTGTCATAACCGATCAGGCTGCCAAGCCAGGCCACACCGCAGCCCAGGATGATTGCTGTGCCCAGTGCCTGCACTGCTATGGCACGCGGCAGGCTGGCGGCAAATCCCCGCTCGGCAAGCCAGCCGGCGCTATACGCCGCCAGCGCAAAGCCGAGCAGATACCCACCGGTAGGCCCAAACAGATAGGCCAGGCCAATGCCACGTTCCGGGGTGTTGGCAAAAACCGGCAGGCCAATCAGGCCCTCAAAAACATACAGCACAACAATGGCGCAACCGAGGCGCGCGCCAAACAGCATGGCCAGCACCAGAACAGCCAGGGTTTGCATGGTCATCGGCACCGGCCAGAACGGCACCTGCAACCGCGCCGAAATCGCCAGCAGCACAGAACCAGTCAAGGCGATGAAACAGGCAAGTGTCAGCTTCTCAATCGGCGAGCGGCCAGCCAGCCAGGGATGCGACAGAACGGGCATCGTTTTCCTCCACTCGGCGCGGATTGGTCCGTGCCGTTGCAGGTAGAATGTCAGATGCAAAAAGTCATGTCGACTAAATTGTCGACAATTTGAATAACATTTTTGAAGGCTCGTCTCTGTGCGAGCAAAAGCAAGCCGCGCAGCGACCCTGAATGCACATTAATACAATGACTTATCTATA
The DNA here is from genome assembly GCA_002482765.1 of Alphaproteobacteria bacterium UBA7691. Lineage (GTDB taxonomy): Bacteria > Pseudomonadota > Alphaproteobacteria > Ferrovibrionales > Ferrovibrionaceae > Ferrovibrio. The sequence continues at coordinate 24,627 of DLGP01000141.1, read as the reverse complement.
TTATGGTCTTCTCGGTGGGCAGGCATGCCATGTCATAAGACAAACAGGCGGCCGCCCGATGGACAGCCGCCTGAAGTCGAAATCCAGAAAAGAATACAACCTTTATAAAGGCCGGGCTCAGATGAACAGGCGCCGCACCCGTGAGGAAATCAAATCAACCATGCTGACCAGCAGCACAATCATGATCATCACGGCGCAGGTCTGATCAAAGCGGAAGCCACGGATGACTTCCCACAACACCACGCCGATGCCACCGGCGCCAACCATGCCCACCACGGAAGCCGAGCGCACATTGGCTTCAAAACGATACAGTGAATATGACACCCAGAGCGGCATCACCTGCGGGATGACGCCATAAACGATCTCTTCCAGCACATTGGCCCCGGTGGCGCGAATACCCTCCACCGGCTGCGGATCAATCGCCTCCACTGCTTCGGAAAACAGCTTGGCCAGCGTGCCGGTGGTGTGAATCCACAGCGCCAGTGCGCCGGCAAACGGGCCGAGGCCAACCGCCACCACAAACAGCATGGCGAAAACCATTTCATTGATCGAGCGCAGCGCATCCATCAGCCGGCGCACCGGCTGGTAAATCCAGGCCGGCGCAATATTGGATGCCGCCAGCAGGCCAAACGGCACAGCGCAGATCACCGCCAGCACCGTGCCCCAGATGGCGATATGCAGCGTCACCACCAATTCGCTGAGATAGTAGCGCCAGTCAGCAAAATCCGGCGGGAAAAAGTCCTGCGCAAATGTCACCATATTGCCGGCATCGGTATACAGCTTGTCCGGTGCGATTTCGGCGCCGCGATAGGACCAGACGAGAATGGCGGCAATCAGGCCATAAACGAGGTAGCGCAACAGCGAGCTTTTCAGGCTGGCTTTCGGCGGATGGATCGGATGTTCCGGCAGCGACACGGCAGCATGCATGGTCATGTATGGCCTCAAAAAAACGCCGGGGTGCAATCACTGCACCCCGGCGGAAAACTTAGGAACCGAGCTGCTTGTTCAACTCGGCCAGCTTGGCATCGATCTCGGCCAGCTTCTTGGCCTTATCGTCAGCCGCCATGTTGGCATCGGCTTCCAGCCTGATCTTGTCGCGGAACAGGGCAAGCTGGCGGATCGGCAACAATTGCTTGTTGGACGATTCCTTGAACGGCGCCCATTGCAGGGCCGCCAACACCTTCTTCTCACTTTCTTCCTTGGTGCCGTAGCTCAGGAAGAAATTCTTGATCTTGGCCTTGTCCTCAGCCGACAAATCCTTGCGCCACACAATCGGGTCAGACGGGATCAAGGGCGATTTCCACAACACACGCAGCTGCGCGGCTTTTTCCGGCGCGGTCTTTTGCAGACGCTCCATATTCTCGGTATTGCCGGTGGCAACATCCACCTGCTTGTTCGCCACCGCGAGCGAATTGGTTTCATGGCCGCCGCTGGTCATGCGGGTGAAATGCTTGCGGATGTCGATATTGTTCTGGCCCCAGGCATAATAGCTCGGCACCAGGAAGCCGGAGGTGGAATTCGGATCACCATTGCCAAACGAATACTTGCCCGGCGACTTGAGCAAATCCTCAAACGACTTGATCGGGCTGTCCTTGTGCACCACCAGCAGCGACCAGTAGCCCGGCGAACCATCGGAAGCCACAGTCTGCACAAAAATCTCGCCATCGGCGCGATCCACCGCCTGCATGGCCGAAGCATTGCCAAACCAGGCGATCTGCACCTTGTTGAAGCGCATGCCTTCGATGATGCCGGCATAATCCGGCGCGAAGAAGGCATTGATCTTCATGCCAAGCTGCTTTTCCATATCGGCCAGGAAAGGCTGCCAGATGGTTTTCAGGTTGGAACTCGCCTCGGTGGAGATGATACCGAAGTTCAGTTCCTTCAGGTTTTGAGCTTGGGCCGTGCCGGCAAAGCCGAGCAACAGCAGCGAGGCAGACAGTTTCAACAGCGAGCGGCGCAGCATACGATTCTCCAGGTTGACGGACGGGGGTTTTTCAAGCCAGCGGGGATTTTCAAGCCAGCGCGGCTTGCAGCGGCGGCAACAGGCGGCGCTCGGCTACCTGCGGCAATTCTTCGGCGGCGGGGCGATAGGGCGGCACGGCCAGCGCGCCAAAATCCAGGTCGCTATCCTCGCCGTAAAGGCCACGCAGCATCTCGGCGCTGACATCGGCGGCGGCGCCATCGAACAACACGCGGCCATCGCGCAAAGCCACCACGCGGCGGCAGAATTTCAGGGCAAAATCCACCTGATGCAGCGATACCACCACGGTAACGCCATCGGTGCGATTGATATCAGCCAGTGTCGCCATCACGCGGCGCGAGGATTCCGGATCAAGCGAGGCGATCGGTTCATCCGCCAGGATCACACCGGCTTTCTGCACCAGGGCGCGGGCAATCGCGGCGCGCTGCTGCTGGCCGCCGGATAATGTCGAGGCACGCTGAAAGGCGCAGGCGGCAATGCCAACACGGTTCAGCGCATGAATCGCCTCGCGGCGTTCCGCATCGGTGAACCAGCGCAACAGGCTGCGCCACAAAGGCAGCCGGCCAAGATTGCCGGCCAGCACATTGGTGATCACCGGCAAACGGCCCACCAGATTGAATTGCTGAAACACAAAGCCGATGCCGGCGCGGGTCTGCCGGATGCCGCGACCGATGCGGCCACCCTGTTGCACCATGCGGCCATTCACCGCCAATTGCGCCTGCGGCTCGCGGTCGCCCGGCATCAGGCCGGCAATATGGCGCAGCAAGGTGGATTTGCCTGAGCCGGAAGCACCGATCAATGCCACCATCTCACCTTGTTCGATCGTGAGATTGATCTTGTCGAGAGCGCGCTTGCCTGTGCCGAAGGTTTTCGATAGATGAACAATCTCGATGGCGGCGCCCATGCGTCTCTCCTATGCCCACTTGGCCTGGGACCGCTCATAACAATGCTGTGTGACAGTTCGATTTCGCTTTGGCGACGGGATGGTGAAATAACCCATCCGGCCTGCGCCATTCATGATACCCACAGGATGAGTAAGCCACTTGTCTAGCTCCGGCCCGCGTTATGCGCTTTATGTCGCCCCGGCCAGCGATGATCCGCTGCATGAATTTGCCGCGCGCTGGCTCGGCTGGGATGCTGCCAGCGGCCAGGCTTATGCCGCCACAGCAGCGGCTGGCCTGGACGCAAGACAACAAGCCGCGCTCACCACTGAGCCGCGCCACTATGGCTTCCACGGCACACTGAAGCCGCCTTTCCGGCTTGCGCCAGACAAGGACGAGGCCGGCTTGCTGGCTGCGCTGGAACACTTCACGCAAAGCCGCACAGCCTTTGCCCTGCCTTCGCTGCGCGTGGCGGCACTCGGCCAGTTTCTGGCTATGCAGCCAAGCGCACCCTGCCCCCTGGCAGAGCAGCTTGCCGCCGATTGTGTGCGTGAGTTTGATATTTTTCGCGCCGCTGCCGGCGCTGCCGAATTGGCCAAGCGCCGCGCTGCCGGCTTGTCTGCGCGCCAGGAAGCCTACCTGCTGGCCTGGGGTTATCCCTATGTGCTGGAGGAATTCCGCCTGCATTTCACGCTGACCGGCCGCATCGCTGATGCCGCCGAACGCGAGCAGATCAGGGCCTATCTGCATGCAGCCACAGCAGACTTCACGCGGCAGGAATTTCCCGTGTCGGATATCTGCCTGTTTGTGCAACGTGAAGCTGACCAGCCGTTTCGCATCGAACGGCGCTTTGCCCTGCGCGGTTAGCCCCGCAACAAGGCCAGCAGCCGCGCCACACCCTGTTCCAGCGGGCCATTATTGCTCAATTCAATCACATCCGGCTCGCCACCCAGATCAAAGGCGGCGGCGCGCGCCAGACGCTGGGCAATATCGGCCGGGCTTTCGCGGCCGCGTGCTTCCAGCCGTTGGCGCAGCAAGGCCGGCGGCGCCGTAACGGCAATCACCTGCAAACCGGGATAGGCGCGACGGGCTTCGGCGATGATGGCGCGCGAGACATTCACCACCACCTGGCGCCCGGCCTGCAATTCAGCCTCGATGGCTATCGGCACACCATAACGCAGACCATGCGCCAGCCAGTAAAGCGCAAACTCGCCATTCTTGCGCATGGCCTCAAACCTGGCATCGTCGATGGCAATATAATCCTCGCCCCCCAGATTGGCAGCCCGCGTGATCACACGGCGCGGGAAAACAATGGCTGGATCATCACCCAGCGCCTGCTGCGCCGCGTGCATCAAGCTATCCTTGCCCACGCCGCTCGGCCCCACCACCAGGGTGAGCCGGCCAGAAAATCGAGGCCGTTTGGCCTGTGCCGCGTTCATTGCAGGGCTGTAGCCAGTATCGGGCGATAATGCGCCAGATCCGGCGTGCGCAGACGCGGCGACTTGGCGGCATCATCCCAGCGCCGCAGCATCACCGCATCGGCGGCATAGGGCTGTGCGATAAAGGCTTCAGCTTCTGCCACGCTATAAATGCCGCCCTGCACCTCCAGGCTGGTTTTGGACGCTTGCGACAGGCCGGCCCAATATTGCGGCTCGGCCTGGCACAGATAGCGTTTGGCATTGACATGCAGGCGCACCGGCTGCACCACGGCAGCAGAAAAATACTGCGCCAGCCAATTTGCCGCGATTTCCTCATGGCAAGCATCAATGCCACGCTCGGCCAGGCCTTCATCACCGGCATCCACCAGATGGCCGATATCATGCAGCAGGCAGGCAGCTATCAGAGCCGGCGGCGATTCCATCCGCTCGGCATGCATGGCGCATTGCAGGGCATGTTCCAACTGGCTGACCGGCTCCATGCCATAACGTTCGGCACCAGCCTTGGCGAGCAATTCCATAATCACGTCCAGAATCGGCATCTTCATTTCCGCAAGCTGAGGTTTCTGGATCACATCACACGCTGGCCGGCACGCCATACACTGCGCACCACCGGTGTATCCTCCACCACACTGACCCGGATCATATCCGCCCTGCGGCCCGGCTCCAGCACACCGCGATCCATCAGGCCAATCGATTCGGCCGGATTGGCCGCCACCATGGCGATGGCCGCCGGCAAGCTGATGCCTGGCACCTGCTGCGGCAGCAGGAAAGCCGAATGTAGCAGGCTGCTTGGCACATAATCCGATGATATGATGTCAAGCTCGCCCATTTCAGCCAGCTTGCGTGCTGAAATATTGCCCGAATGGGAACCACCACGCACCACATTCGGCCCGCCCATCATCACCTTCATGCCATTGCGGCGTGACAGCGCGGCCGCTTCCAGCGTGGTGGGGAATTCCGCCACCACCATGCCATCGGCGGCAGCCTCAGCCACATGTTCGGCGGTGGCATCATCATGGCTCGCCAGCGGCAGGCCTTTGGCACGGCAAAGCTCAACCACGGCGCGGCGATTACGGCCGCCATTGGCGGCGGCGGCGGCGATCTGATCATTCATGAAGCGATCCATCTGCTCGTCGCTCATGCCGTATTTGCCCTGGTAATATTCGCGGTATTTCACCGGATTGACAAATTGCCGCTGCCCTGGCGTGTGATCCATGATCGAGATCAGCTTGAGCCAATCCAGTTCCGTCATCGGTTCGACCAGGGCCATCAAATCCTTGAACGAAATTTCGCAGCGCAGATGCAGCAGATGTTCGGCGCGCAGGATGCCGGCCTGTTGTGCGGCGTCAATGGCCGCGATCATCTCACGCAGGATATCCATCCGCACCGCGCCATCGCGCACATCGCCCACCGCCACCGCATCCAGCACCGTGGTGATGCCGGCAGCGGCAATCTGCGCATCATGGCTCAGCACCGCCAGCCGGCTTGGCCAGCGCACACCCGGGCGTGGGGCAAAATGCTTTTCCAGATTGTCGGTATGCAATTCCACCAGGCCCGGCAGCAGGTAATCGCCCTCAAAGTCAATTGCAGCGGATACAGCAGAGGCGCCCGCATCTACAGCAGTTATCAGGCCATCCACCACCTTCAGGCTGCCGCCGCTTATCTCGGCATCCCGGCCGATGATGCGGGCATTACGGATAATCATCTCGGCATTCATGCGGCGGCTCCCAGAGCTTGCAGCTGTAACAGGCGGGTGGCGATGGCGGCACGGGTTTCATCGTCATGCACAATGGCCACGATGGCGGTGCCGCGTCGGCGCGCATCATCAATCAGATTTATGACAATTGTGCGGTTGGCCCCATCCAGCGAGGCGGTTGGTTCATCCAGCAACAGGATCGGATGATCGGCGCAGAAACCGCGCGCGATATTGATACGCTGCTGCTCGCCGCCCGAGAAGGTGGCCGGCGGCAGGTTCCACAGCTTTTCCGGGATATGCAGGATATGCAGCAATGCTGCGGCCCGGGCACGGGCATCGGCTTGGGCAACGCCACGCGCCAGCAATGGCTCGGCCACCACATCCAGTGTCGGCACGCGTGGGATGACGCGCAGGAATTGCGTGACATAGCCTAATGTGCGACGGCGGATATCCAGTATCTGGCGCGGCGCGGCCTGCATGATATCCACCATGCGGCCATCATGGCGCAGCAGGATGCGGCCCTGTTGCGGCCGGTAATTGCCATAGATCGAACGCAGCAGGGTGGATTTTCCTGCGCCCGAAGGGCCATGCAGCACCACACATTCACCAGCGGCCACCGTCAACGTCGCATCACGCAACACCGGCAGGGCAATCCCGCCGCGCAGATGCAGGGTGAAGGTTTTACTCAGGTCTGCAACACGTATCATGTCCATGCCGGCCTCACACATTCAGCACCGAGGAAACCAGCAACTGCGTATAGGCATGCTGCGGATCGTCGAGTAATTGATCGGTCAGGCCGGTTTCCACCACCTCGCCGCGCCGCATCACCATCAGGCGATGCGCCAGCAGGCGGGCGACACCAAGATCATGGGTCACCACGATCACCGCCACATTATGTTCCTGCACCAGCCGGCGCAGCAGATCGAGCAGCCTGGCCTGCACTGAAACATCAAGCCCGCCGGTGGGTTCGTCCATCAGCACGATGCGTGGCCGGGTCACCAGATTGCGCGCAATCTGCAAACGCTGCTGCATGCCGCCGGAAAAATTGCGCGGCAGATCGTCGATCCGCTCGGCGGCGATCTCCACCGCAGCAAGCCATTCCAATGCAGCGCCCCGCAATTCGCCATAATGTTTGTGGCCCAGCGCCATCATGCGTTCGCCGATATTGGCGCCGGCCGAAAAGGCCATGCGCAGGCCATCGCGGGCATGCTGTTGCACAAAACCCCATTCCGTGCGCATGAGCTGGCGGCGCTGTGCTTCGCTGGCGGTCAGCAGGTCTACGATGGTTTCCGCCTGAGTGCGATACAGCACCCGGCCGGCATCAGCCTGGATACGGCCGGCCAGGATATTCAGCAGCGTGGATTTGCCTGATCCCGATTCGCCAACAATGCCCAGCACCTCGCCCGGCCAGAGATCAAAGGAAATATCGCGGCAGGCCGGCTGGCGACCAAAGCTCTTGTGCACTTCCTCAACACTGAGCAAGGGCAGCGTGGCATCAAACACCATCTCGCCGCTCATTGTGCCGCCTCCTGGACAAAAGGCGCCGATTGGCTGCCATGATGGCCAGCGGCGCGGCGCTCGCCGCAATAATCGGTGTCGGAGCAGACAAACATGCGGCTGCCTTTGTCGTCGAGAATCACTTCATCAAGGAAGCTGTCGGTGGCGCCACATAGCGCACAGGGTTCCGGCCAATGCTCAATGCGGAATGGATGATCGGCAAAATCCAGCGGCTGCACCTCCGTGTAAGGCGGCACGGCATAGATACGTTTCTCGCGCCCGGCGCCGAAGAGCTGCAAGGCGGCATTCATATGCAGTTTCGGCGTATCAAATTTTGGAATCGGCGAGCAGCGCATCAGGTAGCGCCCATTCACCAGCACCGGATAATCATAGGTGGTGGCGATATGGCCATGCTGGGCGATATCCTCATACAGCTTCACATGCATCACGCCATATTCCGACAGGGCGTGCATCACGCGGGTTTCGCTTTCGCGTGGTTCCAGCCAGCGCAACGGCTCCGGGATCGGCACCTGATAAACCAGGATCTGGCCCTCGGCCAATGGTGTTTCCGGCACACGATGCCGGGTCTGGATCAGCGTGGCCTCTCGTGTGCGCTCGGTGGTGGCCACGCCAGTCATGCGGGCGAAGAAGCGGCGGATCGATACGGCGTTGGTGGTGTCATCGGCGCCCTGGTCGATCACCTTCAGCACATCCTCCGCGCCGATCACCGCCGCCGTCACCTGCATGCCGCCTGTGCCCCAGCCATAGGGCAGCGGCATCTCACGGCTACCAAACGGCACCTGATAGCCCGGGATCGCCACCGCCTTGAGGATGGCACGGCGCAGCATGCGCTTGGTCTGTTCATCCAGAAAGGCGAAGTTATAGCCGGCCACGCTCATGCCGGTCTGATATTGCTGCTGGCTCATTGTGCCGCCTCCGCAAAATCGCCGTCGCCGGCTTGCGTAATATCGCGGCGCACGGTGCGGATCAGGGTCAATTCCGACTGGAAATCGACATGATGCGGCAGTTTCAAATGCTGCACAAAACCTGAAGCTTCCACATTATCGGCATGCGACAGCACAAATTCCTGATCCTGCGCCGGCGCGGTGATATCTTCGCCCAGTTCCTCGGCGCGCAGCGCCCGATCCACCAGCGCCATCGCCATCGCCTTGCGTTCGGCAAAGCCAAAGGCCAGGCCATACCCCCGGGTGAATTTTGGCGGTTCCAGCCGCGAACCACGGAACTGGTTGATCATCTGGCATTCGGTCAGCGTGATATCGCCGATATCAACCGTGAAGCCAAGTTCGGGAATATCCAGCTCAACCGCAACAGTACCGCTGCGGATTTCGCCGACAAAAGGATGTGACTTGGCATAGCCGCGCTGGGTGGAATAACCCAAGGCCAGCAGATAACCTTCATCACCCCGCGCCAGATTCTGTAGCCTTAAGGCACGATCCGCAGGAAACATCAGCGGCTCCCGCGTCAGATCACCCACGGGTGCCGTCTCGGCATCGGCAATTTCCGGCTCGATCAACCCCTCGGCATTCAGCAGATCAACCACCTGCGGCATGGTTTCTGCCAAGACACCCTTACCTTCTGCCGCCGGCACAGGAGCCGCTTCGGTTTCCATCAGGCCAAAATCCAGCAGGCGATGGGTGTAATCGAAGGTCGGGCCGAGCAATTGGCCGCCGGGCAGGTCTTTGAAGGTGGAGGAAATCCGCCGCGCCACCTGCATGCGGCTGGTGTTTATCGGCTGCGACACACCGATACGCGGCAATGTGGTGCGATAGGCGCGCAAGAGAAAGATGGCTTCCACCTGATCGCCACGCGCCTGTTTCAAGGCCAAAGCCGCTAGGTCTGGATCGTAGAGCGACCCTTCGGTCATCACACGATCCACGCCCAGGCTCTGCTGCTCGCGGATTTGCGCCACGCTCAGTTCCGGCACCATCGGATCGCCGCGCCGGGCTTCAGCCAGCAATGTGTGGGCATTCTCGATGGCAGCTTCGCCGCCCTTCACCGCCACATACATGTCAATTCTCCTGCCCGCCAAGTAATGTTGAGCGCGGCAGGCCGATCAACTCGCCGTCGCACCCCAAATAAAGATCAACACCACGCGGAAAGGCCGTCGCCATGGCGGCGCGCTGCTGCCAGAAGTCACGGCCCAGGCCGCAATTCGGCACGGTTATCGCGGTTCTGATCCCGGGACCGCGCCCTTGCAGCATTGGCGCACCGGCAAAATCCGCCACCTGAATGAGCAGGCTGGCGCCACGCTCCGGCGCCGCATCGCTGCCCCAGTCAAAGCTATGCAGCGGCGGCAGTTGATCGGCATGCAGCAATGCAATGGCCGCCTGCGCCGGTTCCTGCACCAGCGGCGCGCCGGTATGAAAGCGCAGCCAGGTTGATACCAGGACTGCATCGAAGCCCGGCCCGATCCATACCGGTGTGTCAAGATCGCACAGCGCCAGCAAAGCCGCCGCCAGCACTGGCGCCAGGCCGGCGGGATGGCCCGGCTTTACCGGCATCGGCACCACTCGGCCGGGATGCGACATGGCTTCCAGCAACGCGCGAAAGGCCTGCTGGCTCTGTTGCACCGGATCATCAAAACCGGCAGCGGGCGGGGTTTGGCGCAACAGCTTGCTCATCTCAATCCTCACCACGCACCAGCGTGAAAAAATCCACCTTGGTGGCCGCCACCTTACTGGCCCAGGCCTGCTGCTTGGCGGCCAGTTCGGCCTCCAAGCCCGAGAGCAGCAGCGCTTCCAGCCGTTCGGCGCCGGCCGCGTCCTGTGCCAGCGCATCGCACAAAGCCACCATCTCGGCCTTGCGCTGATCGCGCCCCTGCACATACCCCACCCCCATGGCGCCATCATTCTCCAGCACCACAACGCAGCGGCTCACCGTCATCTCACCCAGATTGAAGCGCTGGCCAACCCCGCCGGCCCGGGCACGCAGCATGGCCAGCCCGGTTTCCGGCGGCTTCAGGCGGCGATAGGCCGGCAGCCCCGGCCAGGCTTGCAGCACACTTTGCAGCTTTGCCGTATCGGCCCGCGCCAGCAGTCGCAAACGGCGCTGCCGGGCAATCTGGCCAGCCTGAGCGGCGGGCTGCTGCTGGTCTTGTTGTGGCAGGGCGGACATACGGACCTCTTGCGCAAATGTCTATATTTGTCTAGACATCTACATGTCTACGCCGATCCATGGTCTCCTATCAAGCCAGCTTTCGGCGAAGTTTTTATGACAGGAACAACATTTCCTGGAGGCAGGGACATGGTTGAGCGTGGCAGCGGCATGGCAGTGTGGCGACAGATCGCCAGCGAGATGGAACAGGCAATCCGGCGCGGCCAATATGCGCCGGGTGTGCAATTACCCACCGAGAAGCAGCTTTCCGAGCAATTCGGCGTTAACCGCCATACCGTGCGCCAAGCGATGAACCGGCTGGCCGAAACCGGCCTGGTGAGCATCGAACAAGGCCGCGGCATGTTTGTGGCCGAGCGCGCGCTGGATTATGCCCTGGGCGCGCGCACCCGCTTTACTGAGAATCTGCTGACCAAGCAGAAGCAGCCTTTACGGGAACTGGTTTCGGCCATGCAGATTGCCGCACCAGCGGATATTGCGCGGGCGCTGGGCCTGCCCACCGGCAGCGGCCTATGGCAATTGGAAACGCTGAATCGCGCCGATGGCAAAAAGATCAGTGTCAGCAGCCATTATTTTCCGGTGGATCGTTTTCCTGCCATGCCCGAGCTGTTTCGCCGCCACGGCTCGATCACCGGCGCGCTGAAAGCCGGCGGCGTGCCGGATTATCGCCGCCGCTTCACCCGGGTGGCCGCCAAACTGATTGCCGCCCCTGATGCACGCCTGCTTGACCTGCCGCGCACCCGGCCCGTGCTGCAAAGCGAAACCGTGAATGTGGATGAACGCGGTCGGCCGGTGGAATTTGTACGCGCCCGCTTTGCCGCCGATCATGTGGTGCTCACCATCGAGCATGACTAGTTTTTTTATATTAGAATCAATGAGATAGGAAGTTTTCTCGCTAGCTTGATCAATCCAAATATTACACATGAAAATTTGTTTTGTCTGTTTATATACATTTTCTCACGAGTATTTATGCCGTCAGTCGTTAAATTTGGGCCTTGTCCTTCGCCTCTCAGGATGCTGCCCGCATGTATCACGCAATCCGCAATGCCGAGCCTGCTACAGCCCTCCCAGGCACAGAAATCCAGGGCCTGGACCTGCGGCAGCGGCTTGGCGATGTGGCGCTGGCCGGCCTGCTGGATCAATGGCATCAGCAGCCGGTTCTGGTCTTCCGCAACCAGCCACTCAGCGATGGCGAATTACTCAGCTTCAGCCGCCGCCTGGGCCAGCTTGATGCGGCGCCGGATACTAAACCACCTGTGGCCTGCCTGCTGTATGCGCGTGAAGCGCCGCCAGATGGCCGCGACATCCGGTTTCTTAACCTGCAAGCTGCCTACGAAACCCTGCCGCATGAAACCAGGCGCAAAATTGCCCGGTTGCGCTTGCTGCATGATGGCGGGCCGGACAATTGGCAGCCGCTGGTTACCAGTGATCCGCTGAGCGGCCGGCCAACATTGCTGCTGGGCAACCGCAGCAATACCAAGCTGGACGGCCTGGATGATCGCGCCGCCCAGGCTTTGCTGAACCAGTTATGGCAGCATGCGACGCAGCCGCAATTCACGCTGCACCATATCTGGCGCCCGGGCGATCTGGTGCTATGGAACAATGTCAGCGTGATGCAGCATCGTGAAATAGCCGATGCGACCGCAGACCACCTGCTGTGCCGCATCGGATTGCGGCGGCTTTACAGCAGCTGGGAGCGTTACGCCGCCTATGCTTAGGCGAAGTGTGGGATCAGGCCGGCTCGCCCGGGCTGGCATCGCTGATGAAGCTGTTGAGCAGCTTCTTCAATTGCTGCACCCGGGTATGGCTGACATTGGCCAGCAAGGCCTCGCCGCTGGCCTGGATATCCGGCTGTAGCCGCTGGTAGACGCTCAAGCCATGGTCGGAGACAAACACCAACACCTTGCGGCGGTCGCTCTGATCCGGGGCGCGAAACAGCAGCGCACGGGAAACCAGCCGGTCAACCAGTTTTGACAAGGCCGGCAGGTTGAACACTGCCTCGGCAGCCAGATCGCTCATCACCCGACCCTGGCCATCGCTGAGGATATCCAGCACGCGCCATTCCTCGGCCGACAGATTCTCATCACGCAGGGCAGCGGCAAGCTGCGCGTCTATAAGGCGTTCTGCCCGCTTTAACAGCAATGAGAGGTCAGTATTCATGCTAATCCTGTTCCGGATTGGCTATAGCACCAGTTTTGCCGCAGCGACAAGACAGTTTCTGTGATTCCCGCGTGACATTGCCGTGTGCTCGGCGTTTTAATGGCGGGCATGTTACAGGCGCAGATAACGGGGGTTGAGCGACTGGCCGCTGGAATGGCATTTCCGGCGCCGTCCGGTCGCCGCCATGGCGCCAACCACACCGCACCGGGCAGCAGCCACCATCCCTACCGGGTGGGCCTGTTTGTGCCGCTGAGCAGTGCTGCCGCCGTATGGGGGCCAAGCTGCATGGCCTGTGCCGAATTGGCGGCCGAGGAAATCAATCGCGCCGGCGGCCTCAAGGGCCGCGAAGTGCAACTGGTCACCGTGGATGCCGGTGCTGCGCCCATGGCAGTGGCGGATGCGGCCGAACGGCTGTTGGATGACGAGGCGATTGATGTGGTGCTGGGCATGCATATCAGCGCCGTGCGCAATGCCCTGGCGCCACGGGTTTCCGGCCGCGCACCCTATATCTATACGCCGCTTTATGAAGGCGGCGAAGCGCGGCAAGGGGTTTATGCCATCGGCGAAACACCGGAGGATCAGCTACGCCCCGCCCTGGCCTGGGCGGCAACACAGCGCGGCGCCAAACGCTGGGCGCTGGTGGGCAATGATTATGTCTGGCCGCGCGCCAGCCATGCCCAGGCGCGGCGCTTCATCGCTGAATTCGGCGGCAGCGTAGCCGGCGAGGCCTATCTGCCGCTCGGCACCGAGGATTTTGATCATTGCCTGGAAGCCCTGGCGGCCTTGGATGTTGATGCCGTGCTGCTGTCGCTGGTTGGCCAGGATGCCATCGCCTTCAACCGCGCCTTTGGGGATCGTGGCCTGCATCGCCGTATGATCCGGCTGTCGATGTGCATCGACGAGAATACCCTGCTCGGCATCGGCGCCGAGAATTCGCTCAATCTCTATGCCGCTTCGGGCTATTTCACCTCGCTCGATACCGATGCCAATCATGCCTTCATCGAGCGGTATCGCGGCCGTTTCGGCGACCGCGCCCCGGTGCCGAGCGCACTCGGCCAATCGGTATATGAGGGCTTTGCCTTCCTCAATGCCGCCAGTAGCAGCGGCATGGACAGGCCATTGCGCATCCCGGGCGCGCGCGGCGCGGTCTATCTCAACAATGGCTGCAAGCTGAACCCGATCTATCTGGCGGAAGCCGATGGCATCGAATTCCGTGTGCTGCCGCAGGCCCTGTCGCTGCCGCGCCAGGCCGCTGCCTCGCACTGGACCTGATCCAGCCGAAATTTTCATTGCGCCGGAAATAGTTTCCTGGTTAAGTATTTTCATCGGAACCGTTCGCTGACGCGGGCGGCCATGTCTGGCACTGGCATTTCGCCTGCCGGATATTGATGGGGGAGAAATCGGCGTGGCCTGGATCGTCTATCTGATCGTCGCGGTGGTGGTGCTGGCCGTGGTGATTCTGTTCCTCAACCGATTCTACCGCAAGGCAACCCGCGACACCGCCCTGATCCGCACCGGTGCCGGCGGCCAGCGCGTGGTGATGGATGGTGGCTGCCTGGCGCTGCCTTTCCTGCATCAGGTTTCCGAAGTCAATATGAAGACCACGCGCATCGAAGTGGCGCGCAACGGCCCCAAGGCGCTGATCACCGGCGACCGCCTGCGGGTTGATATCGAAGTGGAACTGACCGTGCGGGTGACACCCACCGCCGATGGCGTCGCCACCGCCGCCCAGGCTTTGGGCAGCAAGGCATTCCGGCCGCAGGATTTGGCCGATCTGATCGAAGGCCGCCTGATTGACGCGATGCAGAGCGTGGCGGCACGCGAAACCATGGATCACCTGCATGAAAATCGCGGCAGCTATGTGCGCGAAGTGAAGGCGCTGGTGGCCGAAAGCCTGGCGCAGAACGGCCTGAGCCTGGAATCCGTGGCCTTGCGCCGCTTTGACCAGACACCCTTTGCCTCCATCGACGATAACAATGCCTTCAACGCCGTGGGTTTGCGCCGCCTGGCCGAAGTGGTGGCCGCCAACAAGAAGCAGCGCGCCGCCATCGAAGCCGATGCCGATGTGGCGGTGCGGCAGAGCCAGCTTGATGCCATCAAGCAGGTGCTGATCATCGAGCGTGAGCAGGAAGAAGCCAAAATCCTGCAAAGCCGCGAGATCGAACGGCTGCGTTCCGAAAGCGAAGCCCAGGTGGCCGAGTTCGGCGCCGAAAGCCGCCGCCGCGCCGAACTGGCCCGCATCGGCCAGGAGCGTGAAGTGCGCATGTTGGAGATCGAGCGCGACAAGCAGTTGAAGCAGAGCGACCTGCAATCCAGCCTATCGACCGAAATCACCCGGCGCGACAATGCCATCCTGCTGGCCAAGAAGCGCGGCGACGAGGCGGTGGCCGAAGCCGCTNNCCCGCTGCCGAGCAGGCGCGGGTGCAGGTGGTGCTGGCGCAGGAAGGGCTGCAAACCGAAAAAGACAAGGCGGTGGCCGAGCGCATGCGCTTGCTGGCCGTGTTGCGCGCCGAGGAAGCCGCCGAGGTGGACAACACCCGCACCCGCAGCGAAACCGATACCATCCGCGAGCAGGCGCGCGCCGAAGCCGACGCCGCCGCGCTCAAGGCCGGCGCCCAGCGCATATCCATGCTGGCTGAATCGGAAGGCAAGGCGGCGCTGATCGCGGCCGAGAATGGCCTGTCGGAAGCCGTGATCCGCATGCGCCTGGAAAAGCTGCGCATGGATACATTGCCGGTGCTGGTTGGCCAGATGATGAAGCCGGTGGAAAAGATCGATTCGATCCGCATCAGCCAGATTGGCGGCTTGGGCCTGGGCAATGGCAGCCAGGGCGGCAGCACTGCCGGCAATGGCGCAGGCCCGAATGGAACGGGCCCGAATGGCGGCCTGGTCAATCAGGCGGTGGATGGCATCCTGGCCATGGCGCTGCAATTGCCCGCCGTGCAGAAGCTGGGCCAGGAGATTGGCATCGATATCGCCGATGGCCTGGGCGGCATCAGCCGCGCCATTGACGGCGCGCCACGCCATGGCACTGCTAAACCCTGATTCCCGTGCAGCTTAGTCTGATACCTGCTTTCACCCCATCGCGAAACCATATGGAGATTTGTCATGCAGTTTGATCGCCGTGCTTTCCTGCAATCCACTGCCGCAATCTCGGGCCTGGCGGCCACGGGTCTGGCCGGCCGCGCCTTCGCCGCCAATGGCGAAATCAAGCTGGGCAGCATCCACGATCTGTCCGGCATCTTCGATCTCTACGGCAAGCCGATGGATCAGGCCGTGATCCTGGCGCTGGACGAGATCAATGCCGCCGGCGGCCTGCTCGGCCAGAAGGTGGGCCAGGCCACCTACGACACCCAGTCGCAAATCCCGCTCTACACCCAGTTCGGCCAGCAGGCGGCGCTGAAGGACAAGGTGGCCGTGGTGCATGGCGGCATCCTCTCCGCGTCACGCGAGGCGATCCGGCCGACACTGGGCCGCTTCAAGACGCTGTATTTCTACAACACGCAATATGAAGGCGGCGTCTGCGACCGCAACATCTTCTGCACCGGTGTCACCCCGGCGCAATCGGTGGAAGCACTGATGCCCTATGCCATCGGCAAGTTCGGCAAGAAGATTTACACCCTGGCCGCCGATTACAATTACGGCCAGATCATCTCAAAATGGGTGGCGCATTACGCCAAGCTGAATGGCGGCGAAGTGATCCAGACCGATTTCTTCCCGCTGGATGTCTCTGATTTCGGCGCCACCATCGCCAAAATCCAGAGTGCCAAGCCGGATATGGTGATGTCGGCGCTGGTGGGTGGCGCGCATCTTTCCTTCTACCGGCAATGGGCCGCTTCGGGCATGAAGTCAAAAATCCCGATGGCCTCCACCACCCTGGGTGCCGGCAACGAACAGGTGGTGCTGACCAAGGAGGAAGGCGACGGCATCCTGCTGGCCTATAACTATTCCAAGGAACTCGCCACGCCGGCCAACAAGGCTTTCCTTGACAAGTGGCAGAAGAAATTCGGCGACACCAAGCCGATCCATGAACTGGCGGTGGCGACCTATCAGGGCGTGATGCTGTGGGCCGCCGGCGTGAAGAAGGCCGGCAGTATCGACCGCATGAAGGTGATCGAAGCGCTGGAAAGCGGCATTTCCATTGAAGGCCCGGCCGGCAAGATCACCGTTGATCCAAAAACCCATCACTGCATCCTGGATGTGCATGTGCTGGAAGTGCGCGATCAGAAAATGAATGTGGTGAAGAGCCTGTCGCAGGTGCCGCCCAAGGATACGCAATCGGTTTGCGATCTGAAGGCCAATCCGAACGACACCACCCAGTACGAAATCAAGATCTGAGCCCCGTCGATGGACTTCGCCGCCGTCATTGTCCTCGAAGTCCTCTATGCCATTGCGAGCCTGGCGCTGATCAGCGCCGGGCTCGCCGTGGTTTTCGGCATGATGCGGGTGATCAACCTGGCCCATGGCGAATTTCTTATGCTGGGCGGTTATGCCGCCATTGTCTCGGTGAAGGCCGGGATCAATATCTATATCGCCATGCTGATCGTGGCCCCCCTGGTGGTGGGCCTGATCGGCCTGATCATCGAACGCTGCGTGATCCAGTTCCTGTATGGCCGCATGCTTGATTCGATGCTGGCCACCTGGGGCCTCAGCCTGCTGCTGACCGGCGCCGCCACCATGATCTTCGGCAATACCACCACCGGCATTTCAACCCCGATTGGCGGCTTTGCCATCGGTGGCTATCGTGCCAGTGGCTACAATATCTTCATCATGCTGGCCGGCTTTGCCGTGATGGCCGGCATCTTTGTGGTGCTGAAAACCACCCGGCTTGGCCTGGTGGCGCGCGGCGCCATGCAAAGCGCCGACATGGCCTCCGGCCTGGGGCATAACCCGCGCCGCATCTATATGCTGACCTTCACCATCGGCGCCGCACTTTCCGGCCTGGCTGGCGGCATCCTGGCGCCGCTGACCGGGCTGACGCCAACCAGCGGCGGCCTTTATGTGGCCAAGGCTTTCATCACGGTGATTTCCGGCGGCGCAGCGGTGGTCACCGGCACACTCTCAAGCTCGGTGCTGTTTGGCAGCCTGACGCAATTGACCACGCTGGCCTCCACCCCGGTCTGGGGTGACGTGGCGATGCTGCTGGCCGCCATTGTGCTGCTGCGCCTGTTGCCGCGCGGCATTACCGGCCGTTTCTTCACACGGCAGGTTTGAGCATGCTGGAAAACGCGCGCAACCGACACATCCTGGTGGCGGTGATTGGCATCGCCATCCTGCTGGGCCTGCCGGTGGTGGTTGACCTGATCACCCTGCTGGAACTCAGTGTCTATGTGGTCTATGCCATCCTGGCGCTCAGCCTGGGCTTCATCTGGGGTTATGGCGGTATCCTGTGTTTTGGACAGGCCGCCTTCTTTGGCCTGGGTGCCTACACTTATGCCGTGGCAGCGATCAATGTGGGCGAAAGCACCGGGCCGTTCCTGCTGGCGATCCTGCTGCCGCTGATCTTTGCCGCCCTGCTTGGCGCAATGATGTTTTATGGCCGCATCAGCGATGTGTATATGGGCGTGATCACGCTTGTGGTGTCGTTGATCCTGTTCAAATTCATCAATTCCACCGCCAACGAAACCTGGATCATTGGCAAGGCACGCCTGGGCGGCTTCAATGGCATTCCCGGTTTCCCGACACTGAACATGCCCGGCGATCCCGGCAACCTGCTCGATCCGGAACAATTCTTCTATGTCGCCATGGGTTTGCTGCTGCTGGTGTATTTTGGCCTGCATTGGCTGATGACCACGCGCTTTGGCCGCGTGGTGGTGGCGATCCGCGAGAATGAAACCCGCGCCGAATTGCTGGGTTATGACGTGCGGCTTTACAAGACCATGATCTTCGCCATCGGCGGCGGCATCGGCGGCATGGCTGGTGCCTTGTTTGCCAATTGGGGCAACTTCGTCAGCCCTGGCCTGTTTGGCCTGGCGCAATCGGCCACCATCATCATCTGGGTGATCGTGGGCGGCCTCGGCACCCTGATCGGCCCGGTGATCGGCGCCGTGCTGATCCAGTTCATCATCGCCCAGCTTGGCCAGCAGAGCGTGGTGAACAACGCCTTTGTGCTGGGCGGCATCCTGGTGCTGTTTGTGCTGCTGCTGCCCAAGGGGCTGATGCCCGCCCTGGGCAGCCTGATACGCCGCCGCCAACGCCCCGGCCGCCGGCCATTACGCCAGCAGGGAGGCCCGGATGGCCAGCAATAGGCGTGGCAGCGTGGTGCTGGAAACCCGCAATCTGAGCATGCGCTTCGGCGGCGTGACGGCGGTGGATAATGTGGATTTTGAATTGCGCGAAGGTGAATTGCGCTGCCTGATCGGCCCGAACGGCGCCGGCAAATCCACCTTCTTCAAATGCCTGACCGGGCAATTGCGGCCCACAGCCGGCAGCATCCTGATCCAGGACAAGCCGATGCTGGGCGAGCCGCCCTGTCGCATCGCGCAGGCCGGCGTTGGCGTGAAAACCCAAACCCCCAGCCTGTTCAATGGCCTGACGGCGCGCGAGCATATCGCCCTGGCAGTGGAACGCCATCATGGCAATGACCACGCCCGGGCCAGGACCGACGAAGTGATCGAGCGTTTTGGCCTGAATGACCTGGCCGGACGCATCGTTGGCCAATTGGCGCATGGCCAACGCCAGCGGGTAGAAATCGCCATGGTGGTGGCGGCCGATCCCTGGCTGGTGCTGCTGGACGAGCCGGCCGCCGGCATGACGCATGAGGAAGTGGACCGCATGGTGGCGTTGATCCGCGACATCAACCGCGAAGCCACCATGATCATCGTGGAGCATGACATGCAGTTCATCCGCCTGATCGCCGATCTGGTGACGGTGTTCCACCAGGGCGCCATCCTGATCGAGGATCATGTGGAAACCGTGCTGAATGATCCGCGCGTGCGCGAAGTCTATCTCGGAGCCTGAGCATGACCAGCCGCAGCGACACCCACTCCGCCGACAAGCCGCTGCTGGAACTGCGCGGCCTGGCTGCCGGCTATGGCGCCATCCCGATCCTGCATGAGCTGAATTTTGTGGTGCGGCCGGGCGAGACGGTGGGCGTGCTGGGCCATAACGGCATGGGCAAATCCACCCTGCTGAAAACCCTGATGGGCTATATCCAGCCCAGCGCCGGCCAGATTTTGTTTAATGGCGCGGAAATCACCAGCCTGTCGCCGCATGCCCGCAGCCGGCTTGGCCTGGGCTATGTGCCGCAGGGGCGCGGCATTTTCCCTGACCTGACGGCGCTGGAAAACCTGCGTATGGCGCTGCCCGGCAGCAACGAGGCGCCGATCGATCAGATCCTGAGCGAAATTCCGCGCCTGGAACGCCTGCTGGATCGCCGCGGCGGCAGCCTGAGCGGCGGCGAGCAGCAATTGCTGGCCCTGGCGCGCTGCTTGGTGGCGGAACCCAGGCTTGCCCTGCTGGATGAGCCGACCGAGGGCATTCAGCCTTCGATCATCAAGGAAATTGCCGTGTTGCTGAAGCAGCTGGTCAAGGCGCGTGGCCTGACCGTGTTGCTGGTGGAACAGAATCTGGATTTTATCGCCCAGCTTTCGGATCGTGTGCTGATCCTGCAAAAAGGCCGCATCACCGGCGAGGTGAAGGGCAGCGAGATTCACAGCGCCGGCATCATTGAGGAATTCGCCGGTTTTGGCCGTGTGGCCGCGCTCGCCAAATCCGGCAAAGCCGCCATGCCTGCCCTGCCGGCGGCAACGGCGCTGGCCATGCCGATGCCGCAACGGCCGATGTCGACGAATAGCAGCGCAGGCAGCAGCACCGGCTCGCCCTACCAGGCTTTCCAATCGACGCCAGTTCAGCGCCCGCTGCGTGCGCCGGCTGTGCCAGCCAACCCTTCTGCCCCCTCTTCTGCCGCAAGGACGAGTTACATGACGGTAAAACGCCCGACCGAATCACAATTGCGCGATATCGTCACCGAATTTGGCATGGCGATGAGCGACGACACCTTGCGCCGCTATCTGGCGCTGATGGAAGGCACCATCCAGTCTTACGACATTGTTGATTCGCTGCCGGATTTCCTGCCGCCGGTGGATTATCCGCGCACGCCTGGCTATCGCCCGCAGCCTGCCGAAAATCCGCTCAACGCCTGGTATGTCAAGGCCGAGGTGCGCGGTGCGCCGCGTGGCCCGCTGGCTGGCAAGAAAGTAGTGCTGAAAGACAATATCTGCCTGGCCGGCGTGCCGATGATGAATGGTGCCTCCACCCTGGAAGGCTATGTGCCGGATGTGGATGCCACCGTGGTGACACGCATCCTGGATGCCGGCGGCACCATTGTTGGCAAGGCGCATTGCGAATATTTCTGCCTTTCCGGCGGCAGCCACACCAATGCCACCGGGCCGGTGCATAATCCCTGGAAGATGGGCTATTCGGCTGGCGGTTCGTCATCCGGCTGCGGCGCCCTGGTGGGTGCCGGCGAGGTGGAGATGGGCATCGGCGGCGACCAGGGCGGCTCGATCCGCATGCCTGGTTCGCTTTGCGGCATCTATGGCATGAAACCAACCCATGGCCTGGTGCCCTATACCGGCATCATGCCGATTGAGATCACCATCGATCATGCCGGGCCGATGACCCGCACAGTGGCCGACAATGCCCTGCTGCTGGAAGTGATTGCCGGCGAAGACGGCCTTGATCCGCGCCAGTATGCCCCCAAGGTGGATAAATACACGGCGGCTCTGGGCCGTGGCGTGAAGGGCATGCGGATCGGCGTGGTGAAGGAAAGCTTCACCGTGCCCGGCATGCAGGATGATGTCGCCCGCAAGGTACGCGCTGCCGCCGAGCGTTATCGCGAGCTGGGCGCACAGGTGGAGGAGATTTCAGTGCCGATGCACAGCCTCGGCACCGCCATCTGGACGCCGATTGCGCTGGAAGGCCTCACCGATCTGATGATGAACGGCAACGGCTTCGGCACCAACTGGAAGGGGCTTTATGTCACCAGCCTGCTGGATGCCCATGCCAATTGGCGCAGCCGCTCGGATGAATTATCCGACAGCCTGAAGATTTCCATGTTTGTCGGGCAGTATTTCCTCAAGCATTATCGCGGCCATTATTACGCCAAGGCGCAGAATCTGGCCCGCCAGCTGAAGCTGGCCTATGACGCGGCGCTGGATCGTTGCGACCTGCTGCTGATGCCCACCTTGCCGATGGTGGCGCAGCCCTTGCCGCCGCCCGGCAGCCCGCTGGAATTGATCATCCAGCGCGCCTTCGAAATCCTGCCCAATACGGCACCGTTTGACACCACCGGGCATCCGGCGATGACTGTGCCCTGCGGCCTGAGTGATGGCCTGCCGGTGGGCGTGATGCTGATCGGCAAACATTGGCGCGAGGCGACGATCTATCAGGCCGCGCATGCCTTTGAGCAGGTGGAAGACTGGCGTAATATGTAATCGCCCGCATAACTGGGAGGAAACCATGCGCCTCATAGAGGCCTATACCCGTGGCGACACGGCGCAGCCTTTGCTGCGCCTTACCGTGCATGGCCTGCTGCAACAGGCGGTCAACCAGCATGGGGCACGCGACGCCCTGATCGTGCGGCATCAGGGCATTCGCTGGTCGTATCACGATCTTGCCCGTGCCGTGGACGATCTTGCCGCCGGCCTGCTGGCCCTGGGCCTGCAAAAAGGCGACCGCATCGGCATCTGGTCGCCCAACCGGGTCGAATGGGTGGTGACGCAATTCGCCACCGCGCGAATCGGCCTGATCCTGGTCAATATCAATCCGGCCTACCGGCTGGCGGAACTGGAATTTGCGCTCAACAAGGTGCAGGCCAAGGCGCTGATCGTGGCGCCCAGTTTCAAGACCAGCGACTATATCGGCATGCTGCAAAGCCTGGCACCAGAGCTTGCCGGGCAGATGCCAGGGCAGTTGCAGCTTGCCCGCCTGCCGCATCTGCGTTGCATCATCCGGCTTGGCCCGGGCGAAACCCCGGGCATGCAGCCTTATGATGCCGTGCTGCGGCTGGCCGGCCCGGCACAACGCAGCCGGCTTGATCTGGTGGCGGCCAGCCTGGACCCGGACGAGCCGATCAACATCCAGTTCACCAGCGGCACTACAGGTTTGCCCAAAGGCGCCATGCTGACGCATTACAACATCGTCAATAATGGCTATTTCGTTGCGCAGAAGATGAAATTCACGCCACAGGACCGGCTCTGCATCCCGGTGCCGCTCTATCACTGTTTCGGCATGGTGCTGTCCAACCTGGCCTGTGTCAGCCATGGCGCCTGCATGGTGTTTCCCGGTGAAGGTTTTGATGCCCGGGAAGTGCTGGAGACAGTGCAGGCCGAACGCTGCACGGCCTTGCATGGTGTGCCCACCATGTTCATTGCCGAACTAGGCCATCCGGATTTCAGCCGCTACGATCTTTCCAGCCTGCGCACCGGCATCATGGCCGGCGCGCCCTGCCCGATTGAGGTGATGAAGCAGGTGGTGCGCGATATGGGCATGCGCGAAGTGACCATCGCCTATGGCATGACCGAGACCAGCCCGGTGTCGTTCCAGAGCGGGGTTGACGATCCGCTGGAGCGGCGCGTCGCCACGGTTGGCCGCATCCATCCGCATGTTGAGGTCAAGATCATCGGCGAGCGTGGCGAAACCTTGCGGCCGGGCGAGAAAGGCGAACTCTGCACTCGCGGCTATTCGGTGATGCGCGGCTATTGGGATGAACCGGAGAAAACCGCCGAAGCCATTGATGCCGCCGGCTGGATGCATACCGGCGATCTGGCCGTGCTGGATGAAGCAGGTTATTGCAACATCGTCGGCCGGGTGAAGGATATGGTGATCCGCGGCGGCGAAAATCTGTTTCCGCGTGAGATCGAGGAATATCTATATCGCCACCCGGCGGTGCAGGATGTGCAGGTTTTTGGCATTCCGGATGCCAAATATGGTGAGGAACTCTGCGCCTGGATCGTGCCGAAACCGGGCCAGCACCCTAGCGAGGCCGATATCCGGGCCTTCTGCCAGGGACAGATCGCGCATCAGAAAATCCCGCGCCATATTCGTTTTGTCGATGCCTTCCCAGTCACCGCCACCGGCAAGGCGCAGAAATTTATCATGCGCAAGACAATGATGGATGAACTGGGCTTGAAGGAGGCGGCAACAGCCTGACAGAATAGGCTCTGACACGGAGCCCCAGCCATGCCGATAGATATCCGCCCCGACGATGCCCTGATTGTTATTGATGTGCAGAATGATTTCTGCCCGGGCGGCGCGCTGGCCGTGCCGGAAGGCGATGCCGTGGTGCCGGTGATCAACCGGCTGATCGGCCGCTTTCCGCATGTGATCCTGACCCAGGATTGGCATCCGGCCGGGCACCGGTCTTTTGCCTCAACCCATCCAGGCCGGCAGCCATTCGAGACCATCCCCTGGCGCTATGGGCCGCAAACCTTGTGGCCGGATCATTGTGTGCAAGGCAGCAAGGGCGCTGAATTTCACGCCGGCCTGCATATCGACACCGCCGAATTGGTGATTCGCAAAGGCTTTCGAGCCGAAATCGATTCCTATTCGGCTTTCAGCGAAAACGACAAGACAACCCGCACCGGGCTGGCCGGCTATCTGCGCGAGCGCAAACTCAACCGCCTGTTCTTCTGCGGCCTGGCGCTGGATTACTGTGTGGCCTGGTCAGCCCTGGATGGCCGTCGTGAAAGTTTCCCGGCCTTTGTGGTGGAAGATGCCTGTCGCGCCATCGACCTCAACGGCAGCCGCGCCGAGGCTATGGCTCAATTCGCCCGCAACGATGTGGGCGTGCTGAATGCAGCGGAGATAGCGGCCTAGACTTTGATGACATTACATTGA
>DLGP01000138.1:38392-49523 GCA_002482765.1 Alphaproteobacteria bacterium UBA7691 | reverse complement strand
CCCTAGAGTCCACACGACCTAGAGCCTTATTTCAATTCGATCTGGTGCGCGAAAGTCTCGCCATCCGAGATGGTGAGCTGGCTGTAGCCGAGCAGCCGGATCAGGTCGAGGAAAGTGAACAGGTCTTCCACCGCAAAATCGCGCAGAAGCTGGCTGGTGCGGGCCACAGCGGTAAGCTGCGCCAGCAGCGCACGAGCCTGAAACAAACCCCGGAAACCCTGATCCCCCATCGCCACGATGATCATCTTCTCGGCATCCTCACCCTTGGCGAAGATGGCGAAATTGGGCGGATAAGGCCGCGTCATCTGCTGTTGGGTCAGGCCGGTGACAAAGGCCAGGCGGGTTTCGCGTGTCGCCTGCGGCAGCACGCTGCCGCGCGCCGTGTAGGCTTCCGTGGAACTGAGCGGCGGATAATAATACCCGGCATGGCGGCTATCATCGCCGGCCTGCGCCCAGACCGGCAGGGCAGCCAGACACAACAGCAAAGCCGCCAGCGGCCCGAACAATCCCCCAACACGCATCCTGCAATCCCCCGCGCCATGATTCGCCGCCCAGCCAAGGCTGGTCTGCCCCTTGGCTCAGGTTATACTGCCTTTGCCGGTGCTTGCGAGCCGGTGTTTTACACCGGAGCACCGATTCCATGAGCCAAGCTGTACGTATCGCCCTGGTGGCTGCCAAGGGTGGACCGGCCGAGGCGGCGCGCGACCGGCTGGCGACACGCTATGAAACCGTGAAACCCGAGGAAGCCGATGTGATCGTGGCTTTGGGCGGCGACGGCTTCATGCTGCAAACCCTGCACCGCCATATGCACCGCAATCTGCCGATCTATGGCATGAACCAGGGCACGGTGGGTTTCCTGATGAATGAGTATAGCGAGGAAGACCTGCCGGCCCGGGTCGGCCAGGCCGTGGCCACCACGCTGCATCCGCTGCGCATGAAGGTGCAATCCGAATCGGGCGGCGAGCGCGAGGCGCTGGCGATCAATGAAGTGTCGCTTCTGCGCCAGACCCGCCAAGCCGCCAAGCTGCGCATTTCTGTGGATGGCCGCGTGCGCGTGGATGAACTGATCTGCGATGGCGCCCTGCTCTCCACCCCGGCCGGTTCCACCGCCTATAACCTCTCGGCGCATGGCCCGATTCTGCCGCTTTCCGCCGGGGCGCTGGCGCTGACTCCGATCAGCGCCTTCCGCCCGCGGCGCTGGCGCGGCGCCCTGCTGTCACGCGCCGCCCAGGTGAAATTCGAGGTGCTGGATAATTTCAAACGCCCGGTCAGCGCCACTGCCGACGCCTATGAGGTGCGCGATGTGGTGGAGGTGGAAATCACCGAGGAGCGCGCCATCGCCCTGCGCCTGCTATTCGATCCCGGCCACGATCTGGAAGAACGTATCCTGGCCGAACAGTTCATGCCCTGAGAGGGCATAAAAAAACGCCGCAGGTTTTGCCCTGCGGCGTTTTTCATTCAGCCGAATAAATCCGGCTTATTCCTTGCTGACACCATTGGCCAATGTGTACTGGTCGGCGCGCGCCTTGTAGACCAGCCCCTTGCGGGTGGCCCAGGGCGTCACTTCGATATGCAGCGGGATCAGGCCGTAATCATCCAGCGCCAGCTTGCTGGCCTTTTGCAGCAATTCCTCGCGCTTCTTGTCATCCACGGTCTTGAGCGCCTCTTCCAGCACGGCATCCATTGCCGGGTTGGAATAGCGGCCCTTGTTGGTGGTGCCCATGCCCTTTTCGCGATTCGGCGTCGCCACCAGGGCGCGCAGCGGATCAGACATTTCGCCCGTGCCGGCACCCCAGCCAGCCAGATAGGCGGAATACTTGAACTCGTCGCGATTCTTGAAGAACACCGTGCGGGTGACGGCATCCACCTTGGCCTTCACGCCGATGCGGTTCCATTGCGAGGCCACCGCCTGCGCCACTTCGGCATCGTTGATGTAGCGGTCATTCGGCGTGCCGAGCGTGATGGTGAAGCCGTTCGGGTAGCCGGCATCGGCCAGCAGTTTCTTGGCCGCATCCGGGTTGTAGGGATCAAGCTTGGCATCCTTGCGGGTGCCAAACATCGGATAGGGCAGCAAGTCGGCGGTCGGCTGGCCCAGGCCTTCCATGATGCGGCTGGTGATCGCTTCGCGATTGATCGCCTGCGACAAGGCCTGGCGCACCTTCGGGTCCTTCAGCGGGTTCTTGCCGGCTGGGGCATCCGGGATGCCCACCGGGGCATCGGTGAAGCTGTCGAGGTGGATGTAGATCAGACGGTTGGACACCGCCTGGCTGATCTTCACATTCGGATTCTCGCGCAGCTTCTTCATGTCGGCCGGCGGCGGGTTCTCGATCATGTCGACATCGCCGGCAAGCAAGGCGGCAACACGGGCAGCATCATTCGACATCGGGCGGAAGGTGACCTTCTCCCATTTCGGCTTGCCGCCCCAATAATCGTTGTTGGCGGCCAGCACCAGGCGGTTGCCGCGCACCCATTCGCTATACTTGTAGGGGCCGGTGCCGATCAGGCCTTCGCCCTTCGACAGGCCTTCCGTGGTCAGACCTTCGGCCACATCGGCCTTGGCCGCCTTCGACGACATGATGTAGACGCGGCTCATATCGGTCGGCAGCAGCGGATAAGGATTGGCCGTGGTGAGCTGAACGGTGTGATCGTCCACCACCTTGATATTGGTGATCGGGCGCGTGTAGATCGACAGCGAAGACGGGCTGTTCGGCACCTTCGGCGGGCGGTTCAGCGAAAACACCACATCGGCAGCGGTGAAGGGCGAGCCGTCATGGAACTTGACGCCCTTGCGCAGCTTGAATTCCCAGGTGGTTTCGCTGACCGGCTTCCAGCTTTCGGCCAGGCCGGGCGCCAGTTTCTGATTCTCGTCCTGCTGCAACAGGGCATCAAAAAGATGGGCGGCGATCTGATGGTTCGGGCCGAGATTATGGTAATGCGGGTCAAGCGCGCTGGGCTCGGCCGACAGGCCGATCTTCAGCTCCTGGGCCAGCGCCTGGCCGATGCCCGGGGCAATGCCGGCCACAGCCAAGCCAAGACCGAACAGGGCCGTGGAAGCCAGATAATTGAAGGACCGGCGGGTCGGGTGACGTTGCATCGTTGTGAACCTCTCCTGTCTATGGCGCGTTTATGCGCCGGTTAACCAGAGATTGCCTGACTCATACGCGCACTGACAAGAGGCGCGTGCCGCCCGGGCGTCGATTCCGCCGGCTATTCGCTATACGGCCAGACCAACCGGGCAGGCCACGCCGGTGCCGCCCAGGCCGCAATAACCACCAGGATTCTTCGCCAGATATTGCTGATGGTAATCCTCGGCATAGTAGAAATCCGGGGCATCCAGGATTTCGGTGCTGATCTTGCCCCGGCCGGCGGCCTTCAGCGCTGCCTGATAGCTGGCCAGCGACGCCTCTGCCGCCGCCCGCTGCGCTGCCGAAAACACATAGATGCCGGAGCGATATTGTGTGCCCACATCATTGCCCTGGCGCATGCCCTGGGTCGGATCATGGTTTTCCCAGAACGTCTTGAGCAGCGCGCCATAGCTGACCTTTACCGGATCGAACACCGCCAGCACCACCTCGTTATGCCCGGTCTGGCCGCTGCACACTTCCTCATAAGTCGGATTCGGCGTGTAGCCGGCGGCATAGCCCACGGCCGTGCTGAATACCCCCGGCAATTGCCAGAATTTGCGCTCGGCACCCCAGAAACAACCCAGGCCGAACATCGCCTGCTCCAGCCCCTCGGGAAATGGTGCCTTGAGCGGATTGCCATTGACAAAATGCCGCGCCGGCACGCGCATCGCCTCTGCCCTGCCTTTCAGGGCGCGGCCCGGCTCGGGCATGGTTACCTTGTGGCGCGGCGTCATGAAAAACATCGGGTTGCTCCCTTGAAATGGTGGTCATAGCTTGGCGCGGCCAGCCCTGAGGTCAAGCACCTATTCCGTTGACAAGCGCGTTACAACCTCTGGCGAGCCAGCCGCGAAGGGAGTAGATTGCATACAAACAATCACCCTGTCTTGCTCGCGCCTGCGCGTTCGTTCCTCTCACTCTGCTGAAATCATGATTTCCCCTGCCCTGCTGTTTGGCCATGGCAATCGTCGCGGCATCACCTCGATGGTTATCGGCATGGTGCTGTTTGTTGGCAATGACGTATTGATCAAGCTGGCCAGCGAAACCGCCTCGCTGGGCCAGATCATGCTGGTGCGCGGCGCCTTCGCCAATGCCGCGATCATACTGCTGCTATGGGGCAACGGCCTGTTGCCGCAATTGCCGCTGCTGTTCAACCGCGTGGTGCTGGCGCGCGGCATCCTCGACCTGCTCGCCTCGGGCTTCTACCTGCTGGCCTTGTTCAACATGCCGATTGCCAATAGCAGCGCCATCGGCATGACCTCGCCCTTGCTGATGACCGCCGTCGCCGCGCTGTTCCTCAAGGAAACCGTGGGTTGGCGGCGCTGGACCGCCATCGTCTGCGGCTTTGGCGGTGTGTTGCTGATTGTGCAGCCGCGCGCCGAGGGCTTCAATTCCTGGTCGCTGCTGGCGGTGATTTCGGTGGTATTCATTGTTGCCCGCGACCTCACCACCCGCCGCGTCGGCATCGGCATCCCGTCACTGATCGTCACCGCCGGCACCTCCATTCTGGTGATGCTGGGCGGCGGCGCGCTCACGCTCAGCCAGGGCTGGCAGCCGATGTCGCTGCACGCCACTTTGCTGCTGGCCGTGGCGGCGTTTTTCCTGATCGGCGGCTACCAGTTGATCATTGATGCCATGCGGCATGGCGAATTGTCGCTGGTTGGGCCATTCCGCTATACCGCGCTGGTTTTCTCGCTGCTGGGCGGCTACCTGGTCTGGGGCGATATACCTAACCTGCTGGCCTGGGCCGGCATCGCCACCGTTGTCGGCTCCGGCCTCTATGTGCTGCACCGCGAACGCATCCGCCAGCGCAACCTGCTGGCACTGTCCACCAAAACCGCGATCTGACGCAGCCACTAAACCAGGAAATACTGCCCGGCCATCACCTGTTCGATGGCATCGCCACGGCCCAGCGGCAGCATCACGCCCTCATAATTAAGCTGTCGGCCATCCTGGATCAGCCGGCGATAGCGCCGGAATGGCCGCCGCGCCAGCACCACCTCGTTATACGAACGGTTGAGATAATCGCGGTATTCCGGCACGGGCCAATCGTCCAGCGTCTTGCCGGTCATGTCAAAACCGAACCAATGGACAAAGCTGGTGCCAAACATGCGGTATTTGAATACCGGCGCCCCGCCGCCCGGCCTGGGATGCAGTTCCAGGATGGCGATATGGCCCAGCACCGGGCGCATCTCCAGCACATCCAGCTCGGTGCGCGCCGGCCAGAGCCGATTGCCGCGCTTTTCCAGCCAATAATCCGCCAGCCAGCGCAAAGCCGGCAGCTGCACATCCGCCAGGGTGTTGCGCAACTGCTCCGAAATTGCGTCGCCGGCATATTCCATTTCCATACCCCAGGCCCCGGCACAAGCCAAGGCCGGTCCCATGCAGCGCCCGCCACGCGGCTGCACCAAGGGGCTGGATATGGCCGCCGAATTGCAATAAGTTCCGCCCGCCCGGAGGGACCCGGGTTAAATCATTTCTTCGGAGGATAATCATGGCGTTGGTGTCGATGCGGCAGCTTCTGGATCATGCTGCCGAGCATGGCTACGGTTTGCCGGCTTTCAACGTCAACAACATGGAGCAGGTGCGCGCCATCATGGAGGCGGCCAACGCCACCAACAGCCCGGTGATCCTGCAAGGGTCGGCCGGCGCGCGCAAATATGCCGGCGAGCATTTCCTGCGCCATCTGGTGGTGGCGGCGGTGGAAGCCTTTCCGCATATCCCGGTGGTGATGCATCAGGACCATGGCGCCTCGCCGGCCATCTGCATCGCGGCGATCCGCTCGGGCTTTTCCAGCGTGATGATGGATGGTTCGCTGGAGGAAGATGCCAAGACACCGTCCGACTATGCCTACAATGTCGCCGTCACCCGCAAGGTGACCGAACTGGCGCATAGCATCGGTGTTACGGTGGAAGGCGAACTGGGCTGCCTCGGCTCGCTCGAAACCATGCGCGGCGACAAGGAAGACGGCCATGGCGCCGAAGGCACCATGACCCGCGAGATGCTGCTCACCGATCCGGATGAGGCGGCCAATTTTGTCGCCGAAACCCAGTGTGACGCGCTCGCCATCGCCATCGGCACCTCGCATGGCGCCTACAAATTCTCGCGCCAGCCGACCGGCGATATCCTGGCGATTGACCGCATCAAGGAAATCAACAAGCGCATCCCCAACACCCATCTGGTGATGCATGGCTCCTCCTCGGTGCCGCAGGAATTGCTCGCCGAGATTCGCCAATATGGCGGCGACCTGAAGGAAACCTACGGCGTGCCGGTGAAGGAAATCCAGGAAGCCATCAAGTATGGCGTGCGCAAGGTGAATATCGACACCGATATCCGCCTCGCCATGACCGCCGCGATCCGCAAGCACCTCGCCACCAAGCCGAGCGAATTTGATCCGCGCAAATATCTCGCCGATGCCCAGAAGGCCGCCACCGAAGTGTGCAAGGCGCGCTATATCTCGTTTGGCTGCGAAGGCATGGCCAGCAAGATCAAGCCGCTCGACCTGGAAGAAATGGCCAAGCGCTATGCCAGCGGCGCGCTGAAGCAGACGGTGAACTGATCTCAGCCCCAGCAGCTTTACGGGCGGCAATAAGGCCGGGGGCAACACCCCCGGCTTTTTTGTGCCGCTTTTTCTGCCCCGGGGTGGCGTCGTTTCCTACATTGACAAGAACACTCTTAGGGCACGGCCACAATAAGCCAGAATATAAGGAGCTTGCGATTTGCGAGTGCCGGGCCTGCATCGGATAAAAACATTCTGATGTTGCAAAAATACCCGTTTATGTTGCAAAGATCGCAGCAGCCAGGGAGGTGATATGTCCGAGACACCAGAAACACTCAAAGCCTTTGCCAGCCTGGATATCGGCAGTGGCCAGAAGGTTGACTTCACCAGCCTAGCTGAGATGCAGGCTTATTTTCGTCGAGACTGGACCAATGTTTGGGTGCCTTTTTTTGACGGGTTAGCCTTAAATGAGAATGGCCTTTCCAGCCGGCTGTTTACAACCCTGCGGGATAATTTACGGAGCACATCGAAGCGATTACACCGCCAAATGACCGGACTAACCGCTGAAGCAACGACCGTGCAGGTAGGGAATGCACTGCATGCTTTTCAGGAACACAACAATACTGGCCGGGGCCTGACCAGCCTCAATCCAGCAGATTCTTTGCTACTGGGTCTGGCTCAGACCGATGCGGCGGCGGCGCTGGTGGGCGCATATTTACGCATGGCCGGCTTCAACCTTTTCTCACTAAACGACGCGACCGGACCCACCGACATTAAGGCAATGATGCAAGCGGCAGCCAGGTATGCCAAGGCGTCGGCTGGCAATGATGACTTACCAAAGGCGTGGCAGGTGATGGTATCGCTAGCCCAGGCGCGCGAAGAATATCTGACCGATAACCTGCACCAGACATTGGAAGCAGCAGGTAGAATTGAAAAGCAATGGACTGAGCAGCTGAATGAGGCTCGTGTTCAGATGGACGAACTGGAGAAGTATCGCGCGAGGATGGCTAGTGAACATGCCAACATGATGACCGGATACAGGACCGCACATGATGAGATGGAGGCCAGTTATAAAGTGCGGATGGAAGGTTTGGCGCGATTGTTCCATGATAAATTGGCATTGGCAGCGCCTGTAACCTACTGGAAAAACCGCGCCCGGAACCAATCCCGCAATGCAGTGCTATGGATCGGCGGCTTTGTACTTCTTTGCGTGATTGTTGCCGAAGTACTGTGGGATTTGCGCACTGACATTCTGGCACTGCTGGGCACTGGTAAGGACGTGAATTTTGCTGCCTTGCCCCTGATCGGCATCGCCATCCTGCCGGCCCTATGGCTACTGAAGCATATTTCGCGACAATTTGCCGATTGCATGACTGATGCGCGTGATGCAGCACAGCGCGCGGTACAGGCCGAGACCTATCTCGCACTAATGCAAAAGGCCGCCGAGATTGATGCCGGGCAGCGACCGGACCTTTCTATCGCCCTGAACGCGCTGTTCCGTCCCGGGCCGGCACAACCGACAGAGGACGGCATTCCGCTGCCGCTGGTGGAGTTATTCAAGAACAAATGATAAGCGCCGCGAACAAGAACACCTGACAGTTGTTCCAGCCAATTCAAAAATGCTTTTGCAACAGCCTGCTTACCATCTATCCGGCACCAGTATCAGCCCACCCCCGGCTTTTTTGTGCCGCTTTTTCTGCCCCGGGGCGGCGGGAAAACTTGACAGGGCGGCCCCGTCCCCCTATGTCTGCCGCCGCGCCTGAGGCTGCCGTGGCGGGGTAGCTCAGTGGTAGAGCAAAGGACTCATAAGCCTTGGGTCGGCGGTTCAATCCCGCCCCCCGCTACCAGCCTCGGCGCTGATTTCCCCCAAATTCCAATCAACGCCGGCGCAGCACCACTTTCAGCCCGGTGGCGGCCAGTTCTTCCGGCGGATAGCTGGCGAATTCAGCATGCGGCGTGATGCGCGCCAGTTCAGCCAGTTCAGCCGGGCCGCCGCCCTGCACTTCCCAATGCAGAATCTCGAACGGCAACGCCTCGATCAAGCTGCGGTGGTCGCTGGGCCGCATCCGGTTATAGGGCGTGAAACGATTCTGGAACCAGCGTTCCCAAGTGGCATGGCTGAAACGCAGAAAATTGAAGCGGGTCAGCGAAGGATCGGCATGGCAATAAGAGTCGTAGATTTTAATGGTGGCGATGAACAGGCCACCAGGCCGCAGCAGCCGCACCGCTTCAGCATAGATCAACTGCACCACATCGGGCGCCGGATGCATCAGCACCTGGGTTGAACTGACCAAGCCGAAACTGGCCGGCGGCAGATCAAAAGGCGCATAGGCCGGCGCCATATAGCGGATGCCGAGATCGCTAAGCCAGGCGGTCAAATCCTGGCCCGGCTTTGGCTGGCCAAGGCAGGCCAGCCCAACCTTGTCAAAAATCGCAGCGGAAGCGGCCACATCCTGCAATTGGGCGCCGGCATGAATATCGGTGGCAACCTGCTGCTTGATACCGGCCTGACGGAAGGCCAGCGGCAGGCTCAGCAGCCAGCCGCTGCCGATATCCAGATGCGGCTCCAGATCAGCCACCGACTTGCCAGCCAGGCGCGCGGCCATATCAATGTAATCACGCACAATGGCGCGCTTGCCCATGACATCCGATGCGCGCGGCGCTACCGATCCGGTCAGCCGGCGCTGTAGCCAGACATAAATCGCATCGCTGTAGGGCAGCAGGCCGATGACGCGCTGCGCTTGTACCTTGAGAAAAAACCGCATCATTTGACTAATTCCCGACAGGTTTTGCGTGTCTCCGGCGGCACCAGTGCGGCCAAAGAAGCAAAAATTTCTTCCAGTTGCGGCCAGCCGCCAGCCTGTTCGCCGATTTCCCAGCTATGGCCCCAGAGATGCAGCACACCATCCTGCCGCGTCGCCTCGGCGCCCAGGCTGTTCACCGCAAGCGGCAGGCTGCCGGCGCGCCAAACCTGCGCCAGCCGCAGCAGGCGCGACAGGCCACCGCCCTGGCGCAGCCAGTTGCGCAGCAGCGGCAGCAGGCCATGCGGGTGCAATTGCAGGCTGGTGGGCAGCCGGAAGGGATCTTGGCCACAATCCAGCCGCAGCATTTCGGTGGTGCGGCCATAACGATAGCCGGTGGCGGCAGCAGCGGCGCGGATTGCGGCATTATGCCGGCCGCCGGGATAGCACAGGCCCAGCACCGGCTGGCCAAGCATATCCTCCAGCCGCGCCCGGCCCTCGGCCAACTGGCGCTGCATCTCGGCAGCAGGCAGCATATGCAGCCGGCGATGATCCACGCCATGCGCGCCGATCTCAAAGCCGGCCGCATTCAACGCGCGCAGCTCACTCATGGCCATCACCGGCCGCCCCTCGACATTACGCAGCGGCACAAAAAACGTGCCGCGCAGGCCATGCGCCGCCATACGCTCGGCAACCCGGCGATCATCCGGATGGCCATCATCCCAGGACAGGCAAAGCCGCATGTCAGGCTTTCTCCTGCCGCTGTGCCAGCATCACCATGGCGACGTACATGCCACTCGGCCCGCGCCAGCGATCCAGCAGCAGACCAATCAAGCCAATCAAATGAAACGGCAACCCCAGCAGGGTGGCCAGTGCCAGGCGCAACAGGCTACGCGCATCGCTGCTGCTGCGCCAGATATCCGGCCTGGTGCCAATTGCCACGAGTAATTGCGCGGCCAATTCGGCTAGGCCGGTGAACACGCCGCCCACCGGCTGGCTGGCAACCGGGGTGAAGCCGGCCGCCTCAAAGTTTTCCGCCAGGCCTTTCATGGTCCAGCGTCGGCGATCACTGATGCCGGCAGTGATGGTCAGAAACGGACAGATCACCAACACTTGGCCACCAGGGCGCAGGACACGGTGGATTTCAGCCAGAGCCTGATCCAGATCGAGGGGATATTGCAGCACCTGGCTGGCCAGCAGCAGATCGGCGCAGCCAGTGCGAAACGGCAGGGCCTGCAAATCGGCCACAACAACCGCCTCGTTCGGCAACAAGTCGCTGCGGATATGCCACAGGCCGGGCAGGCATTCGGCGAGCGTGCGGGCATAGGGTGAGGATGCCGCCCCCACTTCAATGACCAGCCTGGCCCCGGTCGCCGGCAGATGGCGGCGCATGAAGCGGCGCACAACCCAGCGCTCGGGCAGGATCATATCCAGCCCGCCACGGTAGACGCGACGCAGCAGCGCTTTCAAGGCAGTAACCGGTGCATTAATTTCTCATAAAATATAAGCTGGTTAAAATTCAACTGTTCGATGTGTGGATCGCCGCTGCCGAGGGATAAATCTGCCGCAATCATTGCAGCATGCTCCGCCAGCATCAGTGCCATGCCGAGCCGGCCATCCGGAGCAAGAATCAACGATAGGTTGGGCGCTGCGGCCAATAAGCCAGCCGCAAATAGCGGCTGCCGGGTGGCTTGGCGGGCCAGCGGCACGATGGTCCAGAAGATGCGGTCGAAATGCAGCGAGCGCATGGCGGCGTAACGTTCAAAATC
>DLGP01000138.1:0-38332 GCA_002482765.1 Alphaproteobacteria bacterium UBA7691 | reverse complement strand
CAAAATCGCCATGTGAGGGTGCCGTCGGCACCCGTTCAGCGCCGTGGCGCTGACGCAGGAACTGGCGCAGACCATCGGCTACCCGGTTACCGGTATCGCCCGGCAACAGGACCGCCAGCGGCATGGTTTTTCCAGCCAGTGTTTCAAATGGCCCGGGCCGGCGGCGCAAAGCCTGCAAGCGGCTGGCGTTACGCATCGGCAGATATTCCAGCCACAAAGCCGCCCAATCCGCTTCCTGCGCCAAAGCCCGGATATGCGGCCGGCAGTAATCCTGCCTGGGCAGCGCCACATCCTGCGTTGCCAATTCCACCGCCAGACTGGCTGCCGCCTGCGCTGTGGTTGCCAGCTTCACCATGCCGGCGCCATTACGCAGCTCAATCACCCATTTGCCGAAGCGGCGGGGCTGCGCCCGCAAAGGTGGCGCGGGCAAATCCAGCCGCTCCAGCCAGGGCTTTAACGCGGGCGGCAAACCATCCGGATTGGTCATCACGCCGCACCGCGCAGCACATACCGCAAGCCGGCCACATAGGATGCCACCATATCGTTTGCACCCAGCCGCGCCGCGGTTTGTGACGCGCCGCGCGCCAGCCTGGCCTGCAAGCCGGCATCACCGGCCAGCCGCTGCATTGCAGCGGCTAGTGTCTCGGCATCGCGTTCGGCCACCAGAACAGCATTTTCGCCATCAACCAGATAACCATGCTCGGGGCCGCTGGCGCCGGGCTCTGCCGCCGCGATCACCGGCACAGCATGCGCCATGGCATGCACCGCCGAGAGACCAACGCCGTCGGGCATCACCAGGGCAGTGGCAACGGCAAACCAGTCGGCCAGGATTTCGTCGTCATACACGGCACCCAGCCAGCGAATATCCGGGCGCGCCTGCAACAGATGCCGCTGCGGTCCATCGCCGATCACAGTCAACTGGCAATCCACGCCACTGGCCCGCAAGTGGTCGATAGCCGCCAGCACCAGATCCAGCCGCTTGGCCGCGTGCAGCCGGGCCACAAAAAGCCATTGTGCCGGGCCAGACGGCACGCCAAGTCGCGCCCGCAGCGCAGCCTGATCATCCCGCCGCAATGCAGCGCGATGCGCCATCGCCTCGGCATCCAGGGTGTTTTCCACCAAAAAAATCCGCTCTTCAGGAATTCCGAAGCGACGGCAATTCTCTGCCGCAGCCTTGCTGTAGCAGAACAGGCCATCAAGGCCGCGCGCCTGCAATCTGCGCAGCAGACCAGTCAGGCCAGCCTCATCAAGTCGGAAATGGCCATGTCCAATAAGTTTGGGTCCACCAGAGAGCTGACGCAGCAACCACAAAGCCCAAAGGCTAAGATCATGCACATGGCCACCCATCACCACAGCATCGGCCAGCATGGCCAGCCAGACGCCGCTGCCCCAGGCGATCCGCCCCTGCGAACGAGGCCAGTAGAGATTCCAGCCACGGCGCACCGGCAGCGGCAGCGGCAGCGGTGCCGGTTCGGCCGTGGCAAAGCCATGTGGCCGGCCTTGATACAATTGGAAGCGCAGATCATCAAAAGCCGCCAGCCCGCGATACAACGGCAAACGGTAAATCGGCGCCACGCCCTCCAGCAGGGCAATAACCGGTTTTTGCGGTGCCTTGTCAGGCTGCGGCAAAGCAGCCCATAACGCCCGCAACGGCGGCAGCAGCAGCAACACCGGCAGCAGCCATATCGGCGCATGGCGCCAGATCATGGTGAACCAGGCACGGGGCGGATAGCCCCTTGGGCCAAACACGGCAGCCAGGCGCTGCCAACGGGTCAGCCCGGGCCGGCGCCAGGGCGGCAAAGCTGTGTTGGCCGAGCAGGTGCCAACCGGCTGGCTGGCAACCCGCAAGGCCACACCAGACTTGCGCGCCCGCAGGCCATAATCGGTATCAGCCATGCCCTGCACACCGATAAAGACCGGGTCAATGCCGCCCAGCAGCAGCCGTGCCGCCAGGGGCACCAGCACACAATTGCCCTGAAAGGTATCCGCCGGCAGCCCCAGCCCGGCCGGGTACAGGCGCAAGGGATGCCAGGGCTTCTCCAGCTTTTGACCACCATAACTAAGATTGCCATCGGATGGTTCGAGGGCGGGTTCGCGCACGGCGCCAATAATGATACTGCCGGGTGCCGCATCATGCTCGGCCACCAGACCGGCGATGGCATCCAGCTCAAGCGCCACATCATCATTCAGCCACAGCACAAATTCCGGCGCCGGCTGGCCAGCGGCTGTGTCAATCGCTGCCAATGCCAGCGCCATGGCACCACCCCAGAACAGGTTGCCATCCCCCTGCAACAGCCGCACATCCGGATATGCGGCCCGCAGCGCAGCAGCAGTGCCGTCGCTGCTGCCATCATCCATCACGGTTATCTCAAGCGCCAATCCTGGCGGCAGCATCTGTTGCTGCAAGCTGGCCAGGCAACACAGCGTGGTGGCCTTGCGGTTATGGCAGGCAATGGCCACAGCAACACGACGTGGCGCGCCGGACATAGTGGTCAAACACCCGCACGATGCAGCTGCATCGCTGTTTCCGCCGCATGCTGGCGCTGCCACAGAGCCCCCAGCATGCCGAGCAGTAGGCCCTGTTCGTAGTTGAAATTGTAGCTCAGACCAAAAATCATCAGGCTGCTCAGCAGCACGATACGGGTGGTGCGCAACGTGTAGTCCGTGTCAATGAAGGCACGATATAATGTATGGCCAAAAAACCAGAGAAACGGCATCAGGCCGAGTAAACCTGCGGTCAGGAAGATTTCGACATACAGATTGTGTGGTGAATGGGCCACCGTGCTCCAGCCGATGCGCCGCACATAATCCACGCCAAATCCGGCGCCGAACAGGATTCGCAGCGGCCCCTCGCCAATGGCGCGCGATACCAGCACCTGCCAGCCTTCCACGCGCCAGCCAATTGAACTGGCGCTATAATCCAGCGGCTCCAGCACGGCATCGCGCAACGACCTGGCAACCAAGTCGAGGCCGAAACTTGACATCAAAAGTAATGAGAAAATTGAAACAATGCCGATCAGCATCAGCATCGGCAACATCCGCATACCGCGGCGCGGATCGGCAATCAGCAGAACAAAAATCCCGGCCAGCACCGCAACCCAGACGGTGCGGTGATACAGCACCACCACCAAGGGCAACAAGGCCACGGCAAGTATGCGCCAGGGCAGATGCTGATCCCGCAGCGACAGGGACAGCCCGACCAGCGCCGACTGAGCGATGAACAATGCACCAACCGCAGGCAATGCCCGTTCGTTGGCGAAAATATAGTTTGAAATGAACTGCTCCTCGATACGCAGCGAAAAGCTGCTATCGATCATCACCAGGGCGGCGTACAGCGACAGAAGCCCTGCGGCCACGGCCCACATGACAAAAAAACGCAGAATATCTCGGCTGCCAATGGGAAACGACAGCACGTAAAGTCCCAGCACCCCTACATAAAGAAACTTGCGAAAACCGATCAGCGCATCCACCGGTCCAAAAGTCGCCATGCCGCGGGCCAATGCCAGCGCCCAGCAAGCCAGGGTCAGCAGCCAGATCAGGCTGGCCATCCCGCGCTCAACACCGGTGATCTGTCGAATCGTGGCGGCGAGTGCGGCGGCCAGCACTATCAGGTCGATCGGGTAGATTGAGGTGAAATCAAGTTGCCAGCCTAGGTTGAGGCCAAGGTGGACCTCGACCACGGCACTGATCAGGACCGGGATGGCGATGGCTTCCCAGCGCAGGCAAGCCGCCGCACATATCAGGCAGAAGGCCACCGCGCCGGCCAGGATCAGGATTTCAGTCATACTATGCCGATCAATTACCAAGCGTATTCAACGCGCTTACAACGCGCCGCATTATAGATACCGCTGCCATCGGGCCGGAAGGGCTAAATCATAATGATTTAGGTGCCTTGGTGCAGATTGCCGAAAAGAAAAATCGGGGAAAGGCCGGAAACGACCACTTCACCAATTAAATATACACTAAGTATTTGAAAGAAATGGCGCGCTCGAAGAGATTCGAACTCCTGACCCCCAGATTCGTAGTCTGGTGCTCTATCCAGCTGAGCTACGAGCGCGCTGTGCGGCGAACCGCGACGGGGCCGGAACCTACTCAATAACCCCCCACTATGCAAGCGTCTCGGCACAAGCTTTCTCGGCTGGTGCAAGTCTCGGATTTTCAAGGAAGAAGGTGCTTGCTTGGGGGCGGCGCGATTAGCTAGTATGCAGATTGTTTCCATCCCTGCGCGAAGCGCTGGGCTGGAGGCGAACGGGGGTTGCCAAGGCAACGGGTTATTTTTTGCGTCGGAACCGGATTGCCGGCCGGCGGCAAAATTTTATCCTGCGCCTGGTAAGCCGCAACAAGAAAACGACTTCAACCATGAGACGGCGCGGCATGTCACATCCTGTTGTCCACCCGGCTGTTATCGATTCGGCTGCGGCCCTCCAAGCCGCCCGCAAGCCGTTGCGGCGCGGGCGCAGGCTGTTCAGCGCCGCCTCGGCGCTGGCGCTGCTGTCGCTGCTTTCCGCCTGCTCCTATGTTTCCGACGAATTATGGCCGTCACTGACCGGCGAAGATCCCTCCGGCAAGCCGATGGTGACGCAGCAGATTGCGCCCTCGCCCGCCGAGGCCAATCCGCAGCCGACGCTCGGCCTCAACCAGCCGCTTTTCAAC
Source organism: Alphaproteobacteria bacterium UBA7691 (assembly GCA_002482765.1). GTDB lineage: Bacteria > Pseudomonadota > Alphaproteobacteria > Ferrovibrionales > Ferrovibrionaceae > Ferrovibrio. Next base: position 33,679 of record DLGP01000138.1, on the reverse strand, counting down.
CAGCCAGTCGCCCAGGCCCAGCTTCCCCAGGGCCAGATGGCAATGCCGCCGCAATTGGGCAATGGTGCCTATCAGCCGGTGGGCGTAACCCCGGGCCAGCCGACCGGCACTTTTGTTGGCCAGAAGGTGCAGCAGATGCGCGCCGAGTTGCAGCAATTGCAGCAAGCGGTGGTGCAGCGCAGCGGCCAGGTGCAGGGCATTCGCGCCTCGGCCACGGCGAATTCGCAGCGCTATCACGGCACAGTTGCCGCCATCAACACCCGCTTGCAGATGGGCACCACGCCGGGCAATCCGATCCTGGTGAACCAGTGGAACCAGGCCCAGGCCGATCTTGACCGCATGGCCACCGATGTGGCGGCGATGAATTCGTTGAGCAACGAAGTGGCGGCCGATTCGGCGATGGCCACCTATATGTTGCAGGCGACCAAATCGACCTATTCGATCTCGGGCGCCATCGACGAAGATCATCGCCAGCTTGCCATCCTGGAGGATGAAACCTCCAAAACCGTTGTGCAGATTGATCGCCTGCTCGGCGAATTGTCTGAGGATGTGGCGCGCCAGACCGCCTATGTCGGCGCCGAGCGCGGCAATCTGACCACCGTCTCCACCGCGATCAAGAGTGGCGAGGCGCTTGGCCCGTCGCTCGGCACCCGCGCCTTTGCCGCCGCCACCATGGCCGGCAGCCCGCAGGCTTTTGCTGCGCCATCGGGCGCCGTCACCGGCCCGGTGATTTCCTCTGCCGCCGATGGCCGCACCCCGCTGGTGGTTATTCGCTTTGACCGTGCCGATGTGCCGTATCAGCAGGCGCTGTATAATGCCGTGACCAAGGCGCTGGAACGCCGGCCGCAGGCGCAGTTTGACGTGGTGGCCATCGCTGCCGGCCAGGGCAACGTGGCCCAGGTTGCCAGCAACCAGAATCAGGCGCGGCGCAATGCCGACCGCGTGGTGCGCAGCTTGGCGGAAATGGGCCTGCCGGCCAGCCGAGTGACGGTTTCCGCCGCCGGCAATCCGCAAATTGCCGCCAATGAAGTGCATGTTCTGGTGCGCTAAGTCTCTGCCGCGCTGAAGCGCTGACAATCAAGCCCCGCCAAGAAATTGGCGGGGCTTTTTCTTACCTTTCAGGGCGTTGGGCCGATCATGCTGAGCGGATTGGCCAGCCGGTCATAATCTTCAGCCGATAGAAACCCGAGCGCCACGGCGGCCTGTTTCGGGCTGGTGCCTTCGGTGAAGGCCTTGTTGACGATCTGCGCCACACGGTCATAACCAAGATGCGGATTAAGCGCGGTGGCCAGCATCACCGATTGCTCAACATAGCGCTGTAAAGTCGCCTCGTTCGGCTCGGTGCCGGCAACCAGTTCCTCGCCAAAAACCTGCGCCGCATCGGCCAGCAGGCGGATGCTTTGCAGCACATTATGCAGGATCACCGGCTTGGCTACATTGAGTTCAAAATGCCCGGCGGCAGCGGCATGGGTCACGGCCACATGATTGCCCATCGCCTGATAACAAACCTGCAACAGGGTTTCGGCCAGGGTGGGATTGCGCTTGCCCGGCATGATTGAGGAGGTCAGGCCATCATGCGGCAGGCGCAGTTCAGCCAGGCCGGCACGCGGCCCGGCGCCCAGGAACCGGATGTCGTTGGCAATCTTGGCCAAAGTTACCGCCAGGGTGTTGAGCATGCCGCTGGCTTCCACCAGGGCATCATGCGCGCCCATGCCCTCGAACTTGTTTGGATTGGACTGGAATGGCAGCCCGCTCAGCGCCGCCAGTTCAGCCGCAAACGCCGTATCAAAGCCAATCTTGGCATTCAGACCGGTGCCCACCGCCGTGCCGCCCTGGGCCAGCGGATAAAGCCGGGGCAGCGCATCATCCAGCCGCGCCACGCCAAGCTCCAGTTGCCGCGCCATGGCGCCAAAGCCCTGGCCCAGTGTCATCGGCGTGGCATCCTGCAAATGTGTGCGGGCGATCTTCACGATGCCGGCCCAGGCCAGCGCCTTCTCCGCCAGCCGGGCTTGCAGGCTTAACAAGGCCGGCCGCAGCCGGTTGGTCAATTCCAGCACGGTGACGATGTGCATCACAGTGGGGAATGTGTCGTTCGAAGATTGGCCGCGATTGACATGATCATTGGGATGCACCGGCTTCTTGCTGCCCAGCGGCTGGCCGAGCAATTCATTGGCGCGGTTGGCGATCACCTCATTGGCATTCATGTTGGTGGCGGTGCCGGAACCGATCTGCCACACCGGCAGCGGAAAATGGGCATCCATGCGGCCTTCCCACACATCGCGGGCGGCTTGCTGGATCGGGCCGGCCAGATCGGCCGGGATTTCACCCAATGCCGCATTGGCGCGCGCGGCGGCCAGCTTTTGCAAGCCGATGGCATGCACCACGCTGGGCGGCAATTTCTCCACGCCGATGCGGAAGATATTCAGGGCGCGTTGGGTCTGCGCGCCCCAGTATTTATCGGCCGGCACATCAATGCTGCCAAAGGCATCACGCTCGGAACGAACAGCCACGGCTCTCTCCTGCTGCTAGGCGGGGCGGCAGCACAGAGCCAAGCATGTCCTGGCCGGCAAGGCCAGCCCGGGCGACGCAAAAATCAGCCGCCTGTGAATCAGCCGGCAGTGAAAGCCCGCATAGCGGCCTGGCGGGTCTGCCGTGCGGTTGCCATCGCCGCTTCCTTCACCGGGCCGAAGCCACGGATGGCATCAGGGATTTCCGCCCAGGCCGTGGCGGCCGGCAAGGTCTCAGCCGTCAACCGGCCCAGGATCAGCGCCAGATCGGCCTCGTAATCGGCGATCAACTGGCGTTCGCCACGCCGCTCGGCGCTGCGGCCAAAAGGATCAAGCGCCGTGCCGCGCAGATGTTTGAAGCCGGCCAGCAGCCGCAAAGCCGGGAATATCCAGGCACCGAATTTGATTTTCTTTGGCCGGCCGGTTTCCGGATCAGGCCGTGCCAGCAAGGGCGGCGCCAGATAGAGCGACAATTTCACATCGCCCTCCATGGTCTCGGCGATGCCGCTGCGCCATGGCGTTTCGCCATAAAGCCGCGCCACCTCATATTCATCCTTGTAGGCCATCAGCTTGGCCAGATTACGCGCCACGGCCAGGGCAAAAACCTGCGATCCCGGCGCCACCGCCTGTTCGGCTTGCCGCGCCTTCTCCACCCAGGCAGCATAACGCTGCGCCCAGGCGGCATTCTGATAGCGCGTGAGATGCGCCAAACGATGCGCCAACAGGCCATCCAGTGTATCCAGCGCCGGAGCGGCCTCGCCCGGTTGCTGCGGCAGCAGCGCCTGCGGCTCGATGGCACCCAGGCGGCCAAGGTCAAAAGCATCGAGGTTGAACTGCACGGCGGCGCCATTCAGCTCAATCGCCTTGCGGATCGCGGCCAGCGGCAAGGGCAGCCAGCCCTTCTGATAGGCATAGCCCACCAGCAGCATATTGGCGCCGATCTTGTCACCCAGCAGGCGCTCGGCGATTTCGCCGGCATCCACCATCACGGTTTCCAGCGTGGCGCCGCGCAGCTTCTGCATCAACGCATCCACATCAATGCGGTAGTCACGATTGGCCTGGAAGGCGGCGGTCGGCTCGATGCTGCCATTCAGCAAGGCCCGGGTCTTGCCTGGCGCGCAGGTTTTCAGGCCATCAATGCTGGCGGCGGTCACCGTATCGCAGCCCAGGATCAGATCGGCTTCCGCCGGCCCAACCAGCGAGCCTTTCAAGGCCGCCGGACTTTCAGCGATACGCAGATGGCTGAATACCGCGCCGCCCTTCTGCGCCAGGCCGGTCATGTTATAGCTGTTGGCGCCCTTGCCGATTAGATTGGCCGCCATCGCCAGCACACTGCCGATAGTCACCACACCGGTGCCGCCAACGCCGGTGATCAGCACGTTGCAGGTTGCCGCGCTGGTTATCTGTGCTTCCGGCAGGGCATCCAGGCGGGCGCGATCCAGCTTGCCGGATTTTTTACGCAACTGGCCGCCCTGCACGATCACAAAGGACGGGCAGAACCCTTCGATACAGGACGTGTCCTTGTTGCAGCTTGACTGGTCGATGCGGCGCTTGCGGCCAAAGGTGGTTTCCTTGGGCTGGATGCTGACGCAATTTGACTGCACGGAGCAATCGCCGCAGCCTTCGCAGACCGCATCATTGATGAATACACGCAAAGCCGGATCCGGCATCAGCTTACGCTTGCGGCGGCGGCGCTTTTCGGCGGCACAGACCTGTTCGTAAACCAGCACGGTAACACCCGGCACCGCGCTCAGTTCCTTCTGCACCCGCGCCAGTTCGGCGCGCGCCACCACGGCCACACCCGGCACATTGACGGCTGTGCGCGCCAGATCGTCGGTCACCACCACGCAGCGGGCGATATCCTCGGCCAGCACCTGGCGCACAATCATTTCGGTGCTGAGCGCACCTTCCACCGGCTGGCCGCCGGTCATCGCCACGGCATCATTGGCCAGGATTTTGTAGGTGATATTCACATTGGCCTGCACTGCGGCGCGGATCGCCAACAGGCCAGAATGCGAATAGGTGCCATCGCCCAGATTCTGGAACACATGGCGCGTGCTGGTGAAATGCGACAGGCCGATCCAGTTGGCGCCCTCGGCGCCCATCTGCACCGGCTTCAATGTGTCACGGTTCATCCACATCGCCATCGAATGGCAGCCGATGCCAGACATCGCCACCGAGCCTTCCGGCACCTTGGTGGAGGAATTATGCGGGCAACCCGAGCAGAAATACGGCAGCCGGCGCGGCTGCAACACATCCGGCAATGGCGGCTTGCTGCCGGCCAATTTGGCATGGGCAGCGCGCAAGGCAGCATCGGCCAGGCCAAGGGCTTCCATGCGGCGCAGCAGGGCATTGGCAATGGTCACCGGATCAAGCTGCACATCGGAAGGCAGCAGCTCGTCACCCTGGGGATCGCGCTTGCCGGCAAAAATCGGCGCGGCCGGTTCATTGATCAGAATTTTCGCGGCCTGATCCTCAATGAAGGCGCGTTTTTCCTCAACAAAGAATAATTCCGCGCAGCCGGCGGCAAAATCGCGCAGGCCATTCGGCTCCAGCGGCCAGATCAGCGCCACTTTGTAGACTGACAGGCCCAGCGCACGGGCGCGATCATCGTCGATGCCCAGCAGCGCCAGAGCATCGGCCAGATCGGTATAGGCCTTGCCACTGCTGACCACACCAAGCCTGGCGCCGGCAGCACCAAAGCGGCGCGCATCCAGCGGATTGGCGCGGGCATAATCATGCACCCGTGGCAGGCGGTGGCGGATCACCACACTTTCATCGCGCTGCGGGCCATAATCCGGCTGTGGCCGGATATTCACGCCATCATCCGGCGCATTCGGCGGCAGGATGCGCGGCGCATCCGGCGCGACTTCCACGGTGGCGGTGGTTTCCACCGTCTCGTTCACCGTCTTTAGGCCAACCCACAGGCCGGTATAGCGCGACATGGCCCAGCCATGCAGGCCGTATTCAAGGATTTCCTCAACATTCGAGGGATACAGCACCGGGATCAGATTGGCCGCCAGCGCCTGTTCGCTCTGATGCGCCACGGTGGAGGATTTGCCGGGATGATCGTCGCCGAACACCACCAGCACGCCGCCATGTTCGGTGGTGCCGGCATAATTGCCATGCTTGAACGGATCGCCGGAACGATCAACACCCGGCCCCTTGCCATACCACATGGCAAATACACCATCGACGGTCTTGCCCGGCAGGCTGTCGATCTGCTGCGTACCCCAGACCGAGGTGGCGGCAAGGTCTTCATTCACACCGGGCTGAAACACCACGCCGGCCTGCTTCAGATCATCGCGCGCCTGCCACAGGGCCATGTCGAAGCCGCCCAGCGGCGAGCCGCGATAGCCGGAAACAAAGCCGGCGGTGTTTAGTCCGGCCTTGCGGTCACGCGCGCGCTGGGTCAGCAGCAGGCGCACCAGGGCCTGGGTGCCGCTGAGAAACAGCACACCGGATTCCTGCGTGTAGCGATCTTTCAACGAAACGTCACGAAGCGCGATATTCACAATGCCACCCTGCTCCGCCGGTTCAGTTCTTACCAAGATTGATTGCGCCGGCCGCAGCCAGGGCATCGATATCGGCATCATTCCAGCCAGCTTCGCGCAATACCTCGCGGGTATCGCCGCCCAATGTCACCGGCATGCGGCGCAAAGATGGCGCTGCGCCGTCATAACGCACCGGATGCGCCAGCACCGTGGCGCTTTCGCCGTTGATGCAGAATTGCTGCAAGCAGCCATTATGCTGCACCTGCGGATCGGCGCGGATATCGTCGTAATTCTGCACCTTGGCGTACCACAGCGCATGCGGCGCCAGCGCCTTGTCTAGCCGCTCATAGGTCCAGGACAACAATTCATTGCCCAGCACGCGCATGAAGGCATCGCGATGCTGCATGCGGTTGCCGGCCAGGGCGATCAATTCGGCATTGCCGATGGCGCCGGCAAATTGCTCAATATCGCCGCCCAGGCTGATCACGGCATGGCAATCGGCCAGCTTGTAGACACCATATGGCGCCGGCAGGAACCAGGAAGCCAACCGCGAATCGCGCTGGAACCTTTCCGGGCTGCGATTGCCGGAGAAATACGCCGCCATCGATTCAGTCTGCAAATCCAGGCCGGCATTGAGCAGGTTGGATTCCACCTTGGTGCCCTGCCCGGTGCTCAGCTTCTTCACAAACGCCGCCGTGATCGCCATCGCCATCAGCGCCGCCGCATGCTGATCCACAATCGGCACGCCGGGCACGGTGGGCGCGCTCTGCATGTCGCCGGTCACTGCTATCAGGCCACAGCGGGCCTGCACCAGCAAATCCTGCCCCGGCAGCGTTGCCATCGGGCCGGAAGAACCCCAGCCCGAGGCCGAGGCATAGATGATATCCGGCTTGATCGCCTTCACAGCGTCATAGCCAAAACCAAGCCGTTCCAGCACACCGCCGCGATAATTCTCCAGCAGCACATCGGCCTGCTTGATCAGCGAATGGATCACTTCGCGGCCCTGCGGGCTTTTCAAATCCACCGAGAGCGAGCGCTTGTTGCGGTTGACCGCAAAGAAACTGGCACTCAGCCCCTGGATAAAAACCTGATCGGCGCCATAACCGCGCTCAAACGCGCCATTCAGCGGCTCGATCTTCACCACATCGGCGCCCATATCGGCCAGATACTGCGAGGCCGCCGGCCCCTGCACAAAATGGGTGAAGCTCAGCACCTTCATGTTACGCAGCATGGGATTGATCCTTACAGCGACTGGCGACCGTTTTTCAGCAGGCTGCGTGCGATCACCACGCGATGGATATCCGATGCGCCATCGAAGATGCGATAGACGCGGGCATCGCGATAAAGCTGCTCCAGCGGCATTTCGCGGCAATAGCCCATGCCGCCAAAAATCTGCACCGCCTTGTCGGCAACCCGGCCCAGCATCTCCGATGAATAGTATTTCACCATCGACACCTTCTCGCGCGGATCAAGGCCCTGGTCGGTTTCCCAGGCCGCATTCATCACCATCATGCGGGTGGCAAAAATCTCGGTGGCCATATCGGCCAGCATTGCCTGCACCATCTGGAATTCGCCCAGAGTCTGGCCGAACTGCTTGCGTTCGTTGGCATAGTCGATGCACTTCTGCATCAGCTTGCGCGCCATACCCACCGAGCGGCCGCCGACCATGCCAAGCCGCACACGGTTGATGGTGGAGAGCGCCTGAAACAGCCCCGAGCCTTCCGGCCCCAGCATCTGTGCCTTGGGCAGCCGCACATCCTCGAATACCAGTTCGGAATGATTGGTGCCGCGCAGGCCCATCATGTATTGCGTGCGGCCAACCGTGAAGCCGGGGGTGCCTTTGTCGATCAGGAAAGCGCTGATGCCTTTGGCACCTTTGGATGGGTCGGTCACTGCCGTGATGATGAAGGCATCGGCCACATCGGCATCGCTGATGAAATGTTTCGAGCCATTGAGGATGAAATCATCGCCATCGCGCTTGGCAGAGGTCTTGATGCCGGCCGCATCCGAGCCGGCATTCGGCTCGGTCATGCCCAAAGCAACATTGATCTCGCCCTGCACGGCGGGGAAAAGATATTTGTCACGCTGCTCGCCAACGCAATTGACCAGCGAACCCGGGATGGCGCCAAAGGCACGGCGCACCAGCGCATCCTTGGTGAAGCCAAATTCCTCTTCACACAAACACATATCCACCGTGCTGAGGCCACCGCCGCCCACATCCTCGGGCATGCCCATGGCGAACAAGCCCATTTCCTTGGCCTTGGCGCGCAGTTCCTTGGCCAGTTCCGGCCGCACATACTGGATTTCCTCAACCTCGGCTTCATGCGGCGCCAGCTCCTTCTGGATGAAGCGGCGCAACGATTCGAGGATCATCTGGGTTTCGGCGGGGATGGAAAAATCAATCACGGTTCTATCCTTGGCATTCTGAAGGCAATGGGGGGCAGGTCGGCGGCGGCTCAGGCCTTGCCGAAAACCGCCGGATCAAGCGGGTCGCGGAAATCGGCCGGGCGCTTCTCGGCAAAGGCAGTAACGCCTTCCTTGAAATCCCGGGTCTGCGACAGTGCTTCGCTGAGATCGAGCGTGCGGCGGATTGCTTCGTCTTCCGGCAGATCAACGGCATATTGCAGGGCGGTCTTGCAGGCAAAGGCGGCCTGGGCCGGACCGGCGGCCATAATTGCGGCCAGTTCACGCGCCATAGCCAGCGCCCCGCCCTGCGGCGCGATGCGGTTCACCAGGCCCCAATCGAGCGCCTTGCGGGCATCGATCATCTCGCCCAGCAGCATCATCTCCTTGGCGCGGCCCATGCCGATACGCTGCGTCACCCGCACCGTGCCGCCGCTGCCGGGGAAACCACCCAGCTTCACTTCCGGCAGGCTGAGCCGGGCATTCTCAGACACAACGATCAGGTCGCAACCGCTGGCCAATTCCAGGCCGCCGCCCAGCGCCAGGCCTTCGATGGCGGCAATGGTCGGCTTGGGGAAATGCGCCACCTGACCATAGGTGTCGTTCTCCTTGCCCAGCTTTTGCGAGACGATGCCCTGTTCGGCGATCAGCTTGGGGAATTCCTTGATGTCGGAGCCGGCGCAGAAAGCGCGCTCGCCTTCACCGGTCAGCACCAGCGCGCCGATGCCGGGATCGCCGGCCAGCTCGGTCAGCACCGCGCTCATCTGGCGCGTCAGCCCCAGTGTCACAACATTCATCGGCGGGTTGGACAGGAAAAGGGTCGCCACCCGGCCATGGGTTTCGACGCGAACTTTTTGATCACTCATCTTTGGCTTCCTCCTGGGCTGCGACCTTGACTTATACTGACTTGCACGTCAATAAGTTTTTTGTCACTTTGTCGTCGTGCAACAATCCGACAGTGGGCAAAACCGTCTGCCGGGATTTTCAGGTTCAACAGAGGAAATGCAGAGAATGGCCGCAATTGTCGTTGCCAAGGTTCGGGTTACCGATCCGGAGAAATACGAAACCTACAAACCGCTGGCCAAGCTGGCCATCGAAGCCTTTGGAGGCCGCTACCTGGTGCGCGGCGCCGAGCCGGTGGCGATCGAGGGTGAAGCCGGGCCGGTGCGTTATGTAGTGGTGGAATTCGACTCGGTGGAAACCGTGCAGCGTTTCTACGACTCGCCGGAATACCGCAAGGCACGCGATGCCCGCGCCGGTGCCGCCATTGCCGAAATCACCGCCCTACAGGGCATTTGAGCTTTTTATAGGAGAGAACCATGCCGAGATTGAAATACGATTGTTCAGGCGTCATCCCCGCCTGCCTGCTGCCGCTGCATGATGATCTGAGCATCGACGAAAAGAGCTACCGCAAGCATATCCGCGAAGTGGGCGCCACCCGTGGCGTGGCCGCGCTGACCGTGAACGGTCATGCCTCCGAAGTATCATCCTGCACCTTTGAGGAGCAGGAATTGCTGCTTGACCTGGCTTTGGCGGAAGTGGGCGACCGCGTGCCGCTGGTCAACGGCATCTATGCCGAAAGTGGCAGCGAAGCGGTGCGTATCGCGCGCATGGCCGACCAGAAAGGTGCCTCTGCCCTGCTGGTATTTCCGCCCAACGTGTTCATGCTCGGCTCGCGGCCAGACATGGTGGTGGATCATTACCGCCGCATCGCCGACGCCACCGACCTGCCGCTGATCATCTTCCAGTTCCCGGTCAGCCTGCCGGTGACCTATTCGCATGACGTGCTGCTGCGACTGATCGAGGAAATCCCCAGCATCCGCGCCATGAAGGATGCCTGCGGCGATCCGGCGCGGCATGAAATGACCGTGCGCGTGCTGCAATCCGATAGCCGGCCGTTCCATGTGCTGACCACGCACAGCGCCTGGCTGCTCTCCTCGCTGGTGGTGGGCTGCAATGGCCTGCTTTCCGGCGCCGGCAGCACCATCGCCGACCTACAGGTAGAGCTTTACGAAGCGGTGCGCGGCAACGATCTGGCCACGGCCAAGGCGGTGGCGGCGCGCATCTACCACACCACCCATGCCTTCTACGGCCCGCCGGCGGTGGACATGCATAACCGCATGAAGGAAGCCCAGGTGATCCTTGGCCGCCTGCCCTCGGCTGCCGTGCGGCCGCCACTGCAAAAGCTCGGCGCCGCCGAGATCGAGCGTATCCGCCAGCACCTCAAAGCCGCCGGTATCGAACGCTGATTTGCATAGGCCGGGGGCTGCGCCAATAGCCCCCGGCAATTGCGCCGGGCGCCAAAAACTGCAATGATTTGTGAAACAGATTTGAGAGCTGCCCTTTGCAGATGGACAATAACAGTGCCGGCCAGACCATGCGCGCCCAGATCAAACTGGTGGCCGAGGAATTGCTGGTCAAACACGGCTATCGCGGCCTGAGCTTTCGCCAGATTGCCGAAATCCTCAACACCACCCGGGCCAATCTGCATTACCATTTCGGCAGCAAGGATGGCCTGGTTGAGGAGGTGCTGGAGGATTACACCGTCAGCACCATGAATCGATACCGCGACGTGCTGACCGACACCACCACCACGTTGCGCACCAAGATCGAAGCGATCATCAAGCTGAACCGCGAGCGCTACCTGAAATACAATCCCGATGGCGATCACGGCAATCCGTGGAGCCTGATGACCCGGCTGCGCTCAGACAGCGATGCACTGAACGACAAGATGCGTAATCGTCTAGTGGCGGTGATGCGGGAATTTGAAATGCTGGTGAGTGTTGGCGTGCGCGCCGCCGTGCAATCGGGCGAATTGCAGCCCGATACACCGCAGGAGCATATCGTGATCCAGCTTGTCACCATCATCCATTATGCCGGCCTGGTGACGCGCGATAACGGTAAATTTGGCCGCCTGACCGATCTGTGGGATGCCACCTTGACCGGCATTGATCGCGCCTATGGCCGCAAGGCCAAGCCGCGCAAGGCTTAAGCTTTACCAATCAGGCTGCGCAATGCCACGCCTGCCGCCTTGCGGTCCCAGGTGGCGGCGCTCACGCCGGCGGCGCGCAATTGCGACTTCATGATCTTCTGCGTCGGCGTGCGCGGCATGGCCGGCAGCATCTCGATATAGCGCGGCACCATGTGATGTGGCAGTCGGCTGGCCAGGAAACCGAGCAGATCGGCCGCTGCCGACGCTGCCCCTGGCCGCAGCACAACACACAGCTTCACATCATCATCCGACAGATATTCCGACGGCACGCCAACGGCGGCGCTTTCCAACACATCCGGATGCGCATTGGCCGCCACTTCAATATCGTAGGATGAAATATTTTCCGCCCGGCGCCGGATGCGGTCGCCCAGCCGATCCGCAAAATAGACCCAGCCATCGGCATCGATATAGCCGCTATCGCCAGTATGGAACCAAAGATTGCGCCAGGCTTTCAGCGTTGCCTGCGGATTGGCGTAATAGCCCGGGCTGATAATCCAGGGCAGTTTTGGCCGCACCACAAATTCGCCCACGCGACCAGGCGGCAACGGCGCATCGGTTTCCGGATCAACAACCTGAAATTCATACCATTCCGAGCGAATTTTGCCGCAGGAACCCGGGCGCAGCGACTCGTCATAGGGATGCCAGCAGGGAATGTTGATCTCTGTCATGCCCCAGGTTTCGATACCCTTGACGCCGAAGCGGCGTTCAAAATCCATCGCGATATGTTTCGGGAATGGCGACGTGCCGATGCGGCTCAGTTTGGTATCGGCATCATCCGGGCGCTCAGGCTCGGCATAAATCATTTCCAGCAGCGGGCCATGGCCGATACTGACGGTGGCGCCGCTTTCGCGCACCCGGCGCAGCCAGTCGCGGGCCGAAAAACGGACATCCAGACTTACTTTAGCGCCAGTCAGGAGCGCGGCGTAAATTGCGCAGAAACGCGGCGACATGTGAAACAGCGGATGGGCGCAGTAATAAGCATCCGCGCCGGTCACCCGCATGCCTTCCACACTCTGGCGCGCGGTCAGAAAGGCCTGGGCATGGGTCACCATCACACCCTTGGATGGGCCGGTGGTGCCAGAGGTGAACAGGATCGAACAAAGATCGTTATGGGCCGCTCCCGGCGGGCGCCAATCCGTCGGCCGCTCGCCGGGCCGTAGCGTCAGCGCCAGCACGGGTTTACCGCCCAGCTCGGCCGGCAAAACTTCGCTGGCGGAGTGGACCATCAGTCGCGCCACACGCGGCAACGCGCCGATAATGCCCTGCAAGGCCGGCAGCAAGGCCGCCTCGGCAATCACCAGATCGGTTTCAACCAGATTGATTGCATGTTCCAGCGGCTTGCCGCTGAAAGCCGGATTGATCGGTGCATCGGTGGCGCCCAGCAGATCAATGGCAAACCACAGCAGCACCGCCAGAGCCGAATTGCCGGCCAGGGTGGCAACCCGGTCGCCGGGCCGGATACCAGCCTGGTGCAGAAACCACGCCAGATCGAGCGCCTGCTGCCACGCGGCAGCGAAAGTCAGTACCGGCTGATCAGCAAAAGCCAGAAAAGGCGCGCCGGGGCTAAGCCCGGCACGCCATTCCAGAACCCGATCCAGAGTCCATTCCTGCGGTGCAAAATCGAGATAACTGGAATGCACCCAAACCTCGCAGCGCTGAAGTGACCCTGGATCGTGATAACGGACAGATCAGTTCTTGATGGTGACGAACTTGCCGCCGCGGATTTCCACCGTGATCAGCGTGTCTTCAAACACGCCTTCATGCTGGTCCTTGGAATAGCACAGATCGCCATCCAGATAGGTGCCGGGGAACTTGCAGATGGTTTCCAGCGCATCGCGGATTTTCGGGCCAGTGGGCGTGCCATCCACCCGGCGCAGGGCTTCGGCAGCGGCCAGGAAGCCGGTGGAACCGATCAACTCGGCATAACCCTTCGGGGTCTTGCCACCATCCACGATCACCTTGCCGAGTTCCTTCTGCTTCTCGGACGGATCATCCCAGTTGCCGATGGAAACGATCTGGATGCCTTCGCCGGCCGGGCCGGCTGCATCCAGGAACGGGCGCTGGTTCAGGCTGCCGGTGCCGATGATCGGCGCCTTGATGCCAACCTGGCGGGCGGCACGCATGAAGGCAGCGCCAAGTGCCGGAGCCGAAGTCTTGAGCAACACCACATCCGGATTGGAATTGCGGATATTGGTGGCAGCGGCGGTCAGGTCGATGGCATTCAGCGGCGCGGCCACGGCCGAGACGATCTCAATGTTACGCTCCTTCGACAACGCAGTGGCCTGCTTCATGCCGGCTTCGCCATAGGCATCTTCCTGATACATGATGGCGATGCGCTTGTGGCCCGGCTTGAAAACGCCGCGCTCCAGAATGGCACCGATGATCAGCGTGTCGGTTGGCGCGGTGCGGAACACCCATGGCCAGAAGTTGTTTTCCTTTGAGGTGACCGGAATGGTGCCGACCGGCGCCAGCACCGGCACCTTGTTGGCCATCGCAATCGGCATCAGCGCCAGCGTGCCGGTGCCGATGGTGGAGCCCAGAATGGCAACCACGCCATCCTGGCGGATCAGCTTGGTGGCGCAGCGGGCGGCTTCGGTCGGGTTGGTCTGATCGTCGCAGAAGATCAGATCAATCTGCGCGCCCTTGATGCCACCTTCCTTGTTCACCTTGTTGGCGAGGATTTCAACGATATCGCGCTCCGGCACGCCAAACGGCGCCGCCGGGCCGCTCAGGCTGTAGATGCCGCCGATCTTGATCTTGTTCTGCGCCATCGCGCCGCCGGCCAGCAGGCCGAATGCGGCGATGCCCGCCAGCAACTTGCCAAATTTGAATGTCATAACCTTCTCCCTCTCGGTTTCTCTTACGCGCTGTCTTATCCGCTCGCTTAGCCCAGGAAGGCTTCGGCGAGTTCCTCCGGATTCTTCAAATCATCCTTGCCGCCGCTGCGCATGATCTGGCCTTGCGACAGGATCATGTAACGATCAGCCACCCGTGCCGCGAACGGCACATTCTGTTCGGCCAGCAGCAGCGCCAGGCCGCTGCGCTTCAGCACACCAAAAACATTCTCCAGGATATCGAACACCATCGGCGCCAGGCCCTGGGTCGGCTCGTCGAGCACCAGCACCTGCGGCTTGCGGCCCAGCGCCATGGCAATCGCCAGCATCTGTTGTTCGCCGCCGCTAAGCACACCGGCCATGGCATCGCCGCGCTGCTTGAGGATCGGGAACAGGCCGAGGATCAGATCGCGCTGCGCCTCGCGCTCCTGCACCGGCAGCAGACGCAGGCCCAGATCGATATTCTCTTCCACCGACATGGTGGGGAAGATGTTGCCGCGCCGCTCCGGCACAAAGGCAATACCCTGTGAAGCGCGCTTATTGGCACTCATATTGCCAATATTCGCGCCCTTCACGGTGATCTCGCCACTACCACTGACAATGCCGGCAATGGCCCCGAGCATGCTGCTTTTGCCGGCGCCGTTCGGCCCCAGCACAGCCAGCATCTCGCCGGCCTGCAAGTCGAAATCCACACCTTCCACCACGGTGATGCGGCTGTAGCGCGCCACGATGCCGCGGCAGGTCATCACCACGCTGCCCTTGGCAGCGCTGTTTGTCGCGTTCATCGGCCAGTGCTCCCCAGATAGATGTCGATGAAGGCCTTGTCGCGCGCAATCACATCCGGCGCCCCCTGGATCAGCATGGCGCCTTCCTTCAGCACCACCACATCCTCGGCCAATTCACGGATCAGGTTGAAATTATGCTCCACCAGCAGCACGCCCACGCCACGTTCGGCCAAGCGCCGCACCTCGTAGCTCAGCATGCGCTGCTCATCGCGGGCCAGGCCGGCGGCCGGCTCGTCGAGCAGGATGTAGGACGGGCGGCCCATCAGGGCGCGGCCGATCGCGACGCGGCGCTCGTCGGTATAGGGCNNCGGATCGTTGGCCATGGCGCGCGCCACTTCCACCAGCCGCACACGGCCCATCGGCAATTCGCTCATCGGCAGATCGCGATAGCCGGCAAGTTGCAGATCGTTGAGAATTTCATCACAACGTTTGCGGAAGCCGGCTTCCTCGCGCGTGGCCGAAGGCAGCCGCAGCATGGCGGCGATAAAGCCGACCTGCTTCACCGGGTAGAAGCCGCACATCACGGCCTCTTCCACCGTCACCTTGGGATCAAAGCGCGGCGTCTGGAAGGTGCGCGCCAGTCCACGGCCAATACGCTGGAAGGGCGGCAGGCTGTCCACCACTTCATCATCCACCAGGATGGTGCCGCCGGTCGGCTTCACCATGCCGGTGATGGCATTGAACAATGTGCTTTTGCCCGAACCATTCGGCCCGATCACGGCCAGGATTTTGCCGCGCTCCAGCGTGGTGGAAACATCCTTCAGGGCCGTGACGCCGCCGAATTGAACAGTGACATTCTTGGCTTGAATGGTCATGCGGCACCTCCGCGCGCCGTATTTGCCCGTTCGGCAGCAGCCTTGGACGCACGCGCCCGGCTGGCAAACAGTTTTTTCCAGTTAGTGCCCAGCACTCCGTTCGGCGCCACCAGCAGCACCAGGATCAGCACCGTGCCGAAGATCATGCCCTGGGTTTCCGCCGCCGGCAGATAGAGCGTGATCAGGGTGAGGAAGGCTGCGCCCAGCACCGGGCCGAGGAAGGTGGATGCGCCGCCGATCACTGCCATCAGCAGGATTTTGATCGAGACATGCATGGTCAGCGAATCCGGCCCCATATAGGTCAGGTGATGCGCATAGAGCCAGCCGGCCAAGCCCGCCACCGAGGCAGAGAGTGCAAAATACAGCGCCAGCAGCGCCGGCACATTCACGCCATCAGCCGTGGCGCGCAGCGGATCATGCTGTGCCGTCTTGACCGCGCGGCCGATGGCAGAGTCGGTCAGGTTGGCATACAGCACCAGCACCACCACCACCACAAACCAGCCCAGCACATGCATCTCCAGAATGCTTTCGGCGAACCACAGCGGCGGGATACCGGAGAGGCCGATATAGCCGCCGGTGAAACTGCCGCCTTCGCGGATGGCAAGTTCAAGCACCAGGCTGAGCAGCAAGGTGGCGATGGAGAGCGGCAATGGCGACAGCCGCGTGATGGCGCGCGCCATCGGATAGGCCAGCAGCATCGGCAGGATCAGCGCCAGCACAAGGCCAACCAGCGGCGACAGGCCGTAGCGCGTGGTGACAATGCTGGTAGCGAAAGCACCGATGGAACCAAAAGCCGCCGGCGCCATCGACAGGATGCCGGCCTGGCCATAAGCCATGCCCACCGACAAGGCCAACAGCGCGAAGATTGCCACCATGACCGAATTGTCGAGCCAGAATGGGCTGGAATGGATGAACGGCGTGATCGCGGCAATAAGCGCCAGGATGATCAATGCCGGCTTGCAACGTTGCAGCAGTGTGCCTTGCATCACACACGCCCTCCCGTGGCGGCAATCTGGTTCATGCGGCCCAGCGACAGAATGATGAAGATGAATACCAGTGGCGTTGCCGTGGCCCAGGCGCCTGGCAGGTAGCCGGCGCTGATCGCCTGCACCATGCCGATGATCAGGCCGCCGGCAAAGCCGCGCAGCGGGCTGCGCATGCCGAAGATGATCGCCGAGCCGAAGCCCCAGATGGTGAAATTGAACGCCGCGCTGTAATCGGCGCCCGTGGTGAACAGGATCAACACGCCGGCCGTGCCGGCTAGCAGGCCACCCAGCAGATAGGTGGAGAACCAGATCAGCCGCACCGGAATGCCGTTCAGTGCCGCCCCCACCGGGTTGACCGCGCTGGCCCGCATCGAGCGGCCAAACGGCGTGCGCTGCAACACCACAAACAGGCAGGCCAGAATGGCGACACAGACCGTGATGTTGATGCCCATCTGCGGGCTGATGCGGATGCCGCCGATATTCCAGAACGTGTCAAACGGCTGCCGGATCATCGGGCTGGTGCCAAACAGCGTGAGGATGAAGGATTCAAGGAAGGTGGCGAGGCCGAATGTGCCGAGCACGGCGATGACATGATCCACCGCGCCGGGCCGGTTCAACCGCATCGAGATGACACCAACCACCGCAGATGCCAGCACCGCTGCGCCAATCGCCAAAGCCACGCCAGCCGGCCCGCCCACCACATACATGATTGCAGCGGCCAGCACGGCATAAGCACCCAGCGCCACATCCACCGATCCGGTGGTGACAAAGAGCAGGCTGACCGGAAAGGCCAGCAGACCATATGTGACGCCGAGCAAGGCGCCGCGCATAAGATATTCGGCTAACTCGAACATTGTTCCCTCCCTACAGCCGTTGATTGGTTCGACCGGCTGCGGCGTTTTTTATACTTACATGTAAGTAGGTATATTTTGCCACGGCCTGTCAAGGCCCCTGCCGCGCCCGAGGCGCCAGCAGGAGAAAAACTCAATTCATCCAGAGACCACCGGTAACGTTGATCGACTGGCCCGTCATATAGCTGGCCTGGTCCGATATCAGGAACGCCACCACATTGGCGATATCCTGCGGCTGCCCCAAGCGGCCAAGCGGAATCAGATGCACACGCTCGGCGGCCGGCGGCAAACCCTTTGCAATCGCTTCGGCATCGGCCTGTTCGCGCATCCGCGTATTGGTGATGGTGCCGGGGCAAACCGCATTGACGCGAATGCCGAACTTGGCGAGGTCCAGCGCCATCGATTGCGTCATGCCGATCAGCGCGAATTTCGATGCGCAATAGGCAAGCGACATCGGACGGCCGGATTTGCCGAACCAGGAAGCGATATTGATGATGCGGCCGCCACCGTTCTTGGTCATCATCGGCACAATCGTGTGGCAACAATTATAGGTCCCGCGTACATTGACCCGCATGGTGTAATCAAAATCTTCCGGCGTGCCGTCGAGTATCGACGCAACCTGCCCTATCCCGGCCCCATTGATCAAGACACTGGGCGAGGCGCCGAGTTCACTGCTCGCTTTTGCAGCAGCTTCGCGCACTGCCTCAAGATCAGACACGTCAACCTTGCCGACACTAACCATGGCGCCCTGCTCGCGCAGCTTGACGGCGAGCGCCTCAAGCCCGGTTGCATCGACATCCCACAATGCCACCTTGCAGCCTT
The DNA here is from genome assembly GCA_002482765.1 of Alphaproteobacteria bacterium UBA7691. Lineage (GTDB taxonomy): Bacteria > Pseudomonadota > Alphaproteobacteria > Ferrovibrionales > Ferrovibrionaceae > Ferrovibrio. Next base: position 15,190 of record DLGP01000138.1, on the reverse strand, counting down.
CGGCAACCAAACGCTCGGCGATATTTCTGCCGATGCCATGCGCTGCGCCGGTTACGACTGCAACATCACCCGAATAATCATACATGCTGGAATATCCTGTATACGCTGTGCGGAGGCGGATTAAGTGCGCCGGATATGAATGCCGCCATCAACATGGAAGGCATGGCCCGTTGAATACGGCAGCAATCCGGCAGCCAGCACAGCCACGGTGCGGCCGATATCATCGGCCTCGCCCCAGCGTGCCAGCGGGAAGCCACGCCCCTGCACCCAGCCATCGTATTTCTCAAACACATCCTTGGTCATGTCGGTGCGAATAATGCCGGGCCGCACCTCATGCACCGCAATACCATGTTCCGCCAAACGCAACGCAAATAACGTCGCCATCATGGCAATGCCGGATTTGGAAATGCAGTAATCCGCTTGCGCCGCCGTGGCGATAACGGCATTGCCAGACGAGATAAAAATTACCGACCGTGCAGGCCGGGTCACGTCGCCAGCCGGTTCAGCAATCATACGCTTGGCGATGCGCTGGGTGAGAAAGAATGAGCCACGCAGATTGACATCAATCAGGCGGTCAAAACTTTCCACCGGAATTTCCAGCATGTCGCCGCGATAGGCAGTCTGCACCCCGGCATTGTTGACCAGACAGGCCAGCGGGCCGAATACGGCCGCTTCATCCACCATGCGGGCATGCTGCTCAAGATCTGCCACATTACCAATAACAAAAGCCGCCCGGCCGCCGCGCTCGGCGATTCCAGCCAGGGTTTCTGCGGCGGCGTCATCACGCTCCAGATCGTTCACCACCACATCGAAGCCTTGCTCAGCCAGGGCATAGGCAATGGCGCGGCCGATTCCACGACGGCCACCGGTGACAAAGGCGGCGCGGCGCTGCTGCTGTTGCATACTCATTGGCGCGCACCCTGCTGTGGCACCCAGCGCATGATATGCGTGGCAGAGGCCACCGGCTTGCCATGCTGGTTGCTGACCACCACATCCGACAGGCAGCGGAAACGCTCGGCCTCGATCTTGGCGATGGTGTAGGTGATCGTCACGGTATCGCCGAAAAAAACCGGCCCCATGAAGCGCACGCGGTCATAACCCTGCGAAACCGGCGTGAAGCCAACATACTTGTCGACATGCGGCGTGAACATCAGCGTCGAAGCTGTGGACATGAAGCCCATCGATAGCACGCCATGAGCAATGCGATGGCCAAAGGCCGACTTCTTCATGAACTCTTCATTGCAATGCACATCCGACAGATCACCGGTGATACCGGCGAACAGATAGACATCGCTTTCGCTGACGGTTTTTGAAAACCGCACCTGGTCGCCGATGGCGACGTGGAAATCCGCTTCCTGCATGGCATCCCTCCCAATGAGACGGCGGCCCTTATAATGCTTACTTGCATGTAGGTCAATATCTGCTATGAGGTTGTCAGTGTATGGAGGAAAATATGGCAGATAGCAGCCGCGCCGCCGCCCAACCTGAAGCCCTCAAGCGTGTACGCGACAGCCTGGATGCGCGTTTTGGCACGCGCTTCAGCACCAGCGAAGCCGTGCGGCAACAGCATTCCAGTCAGCTCACCTGGATACCAAGCCAGCCACCGGATGCAGTGGTGTTCGCCGAGAGCACCGAGGAAGTGGCCGAGATCGTTCGACTCTGTGCTGCCGAAGGTGTGCCGGTGATTGCTTATGGCTCGGGCTCGTCTTTTGAAGGCCATGTCAATGCACCCTTTGGCGGCATCTGCATCGATCTCGGCAATATGAAGCAGATCCTGGCTGTGCATACCGAGGATCTTGATTGTGTGGTGCAGCCGGGGGTGACGCGCGGCATGCTGAACGAATATCTGCGTGACACCGGACTGTTCTTTCCGATTGATCCCGGCGCCGATGCCTCGCTGGGCGGCATGGCTGCCACCCGCGCCTCCGGCACCAATGCAGTGCGCTATGGCACGATGAAGGACAATGTGATTGCCCTCACCGCCGTATTGCCGAATGGCGATATCGTGCGCACGGCAAGACGAGCGCGCAAAAGTTCGGCCGGTTATGACCTGACCCGGCTGTTTGTCGGCTCGGAAGGCACGCTGGGCATCATCACCGAACTGGTGCTGCGCCTCTCGCCGATTCCGGAAGCCGTGGCTGCGGCAATCTGCCCTTTCCCCAATGTGCGCGCCGCCTGTGATGCCGTGATTGCCACGATCCAGAGCGCATTGCCGGTGGCACGGATCGAATTGCTGGATGAAGTGACGGTGGCAGCGGTCAATCGCCATTCCGGCCTCGGCCTGACAGAATCCCCACTATTGCTGCTGGAATTCCATGGCACACCGGATGGTGTTGCCGAACAATCGCGGCGTTTTGGCGAAATCGCCGAGATGTTCGAGGGTGGCCCCTTTGAATGGTCAGATAAACCGGAAGAGCGTTCTCGGCTGTGGAAAGCCCGGCATGATGCCTATTGGGCCTGTATCGGCCTCAGACCCGGCGCCCGGCCGATTCCCACCGATGTCTGCGTGCCGATCTCACGCCTTGCGGATTGTGTTGAAGCCACCAAGCAGGAAATCCAGGCGCTGGGGCTGATCGCGCCCATTGTCGGCCATGTCGGCGATGGCAATTTCCATGTGCAGCCGATGGTGGACATGAACAATCCGGCCGAAATCAACACTGTGATGCAGTTTGTGCATCGCATGGTGGAACGCGCCATCGCGATGGACGGCACCTGCACCGGCGAGCACGGCATCGGCCAGGAAAAACGCAAATACCTGCCGCTGGAGCATGGCGAGCAGACATTGGCGCTGATGCGCCTGATCAAACGCTCAATCGACCCCAACAACATCATGAATCCTGGAAAAATGCTGGAGTACAACGCATGACCACTGCCCTGCCTGATAACATCCTGCGCCTGCCGCCGCAGCGCGCCGGCTCGGCCGATTTTGTCAGCGGCCGCACCCGGCTCTATGGCATTCTGGGCCACCCGATCGAACAGGCACGCTCGCCGGAAACCGTAACGTATGAATTGCGCAAGCGCGGCCATGACGCCATCCTGCTGCCGATCCATATCCGGCCGGAAGATTTCGACGATGTGTTTCCGCAATTGCTCAAGCTGGGCAATCTGGACGGCCTGGTAGTGACAGTGCCGCACAAAACCCGCATCGCACCGCATTTGCAGCATATCGGGCCGATGGCGCGGATCAGCAACAGCATTTCGGTGATCGCACGCTGCCGCGATGATGCCTGGCTGGGCGAAATGTTTGATGGCGTTGGCTGCGTTGCCGCGATTGAGCGGCGCGGCGTGAAAATGCCGGGCAAACGGGTGCAATTGCTGGGGGCCGGCGGGGCTGGCGCTGCCATCGGCGCCGAACTGGCACGCAAAGGCATTGCAGCTTTGCGCATCGTTGAACCGGATACCATACGCGCGCAGAATCTGGGCAGCAGCCTTGCCGCTGCCTATCCGGCGCTTAATGTCAGCATCGGTGCCTCGCGACTGGATGATATCGATTTGCTAATCAATGCCAGCCCGGTCGGCATGCTGGATGAAAATGCGGCGCCCATCACGGCGAGCACAATTCCAAGCCATGTAGTGGTGATGGATGCAATCATGGACCCGGATCGCACCAAGCTGCTGCGCATCGCGGAGGCCAGCGGCTGCCTGACGGTCTATGGCCGCGAGATGCTTGATTCACAGATTGTGCGGGTTTGCGATTTTCTGCTGCGCGCCCGCGAACATGACCGGGTGGATTTTGTGCTCCACCCGGACACGGATTAGCCTGCCGGCGGCTGATCGTCAGGCAAACCTGACGATCAGTTTGCCAAAATTGCGCCCGGCCAACAGGCCGATAAAGGCTTCGGGCGTATTTTCCATGCCATCAACGATATCCTCACGCACCTGTAGCGTGCCATCTGCCACCAGCGGCGTGGCATAACGCAGGAATTCATCGCGATATTCTACAAAATCGGTGACGATGAAGCCGCGCAACAGCAGGCGCTTCACCAGCACATCGCGCATCAGCGCGGTCATCGGCGTGGCGCCATCGGCGGCATTGCCAAGATTATATTGCGAGATCAGGCCACAAACCGGAATGCGGGCAAAATCATTCAGCAGCGGGATCACCGCATCCCACACTTTGCCACCGACATTCTCAAAATAAACATCAATACCCTGCGGGCAAGCGGCAGCCAGCTTCTCTGCCAATGCCGGATCGCGATGGTCCAGTGCGGCATCGAACTTCAAAGTCTCCAGCGCATAAGCACATTTCTCGGCGCCGCCAGCGATAGCCACCGTACGGCAGCCCTGCAACCGTGCCAATTGCCCCACCATCGCGCCTACGGAGCCGGTGGCTGCCGCCACCACCACGGTTTCGCCGGCCTTGGGCTGGCCAATTTTCATCAGGCCGGCATAAGCTGTGAAGCCCGGCATGCCCAGGCTGCCCAAAGCCGTGGGAAGTGGCGCCGCCGCCGCATCCAGTTTGCGCAAGCCGGCAACCGGCAACACGGCATATTCCTGCCAGCCACCCGCGCCCACCACCAAATCGCCCGGCGCATAATCGGCGCTCTCCGAGCGCAGCACCTCGCCCACCGTGGTGCCCACCATCACCTCGCCCAACGCCACCGGGCGGGCATAGGATTTGGCGTCGTTCATGCGCCAGCGCATATACGGATCAAGCGAGAGGAATTTGGTGCGCACCAGCACTTCGCCGGGTGCCAGTTGCTGCGGCAGCGGCGTCACCTCCAGCCTGAAATCCGCCACGCTGGGCTCAGCAGCCGGGCGCCGCGCCAGCACCCATTTCCGGTTATCCGTCATTGTCCCCTCCGCTATGCAAATCTGCCTCAGAGGTAGGACTTGCACAGGGGTAAGTCAATGCGCAGGCGTATCCTGCGGCCGTCTGAAAACATGCCAAAGCCAGGCATGAACCAGCGCCAGCAACAATGCTGCCACGCCAACTGCAAGGCTGGGGCCATCAAATGGCGGCACCACGGCAATGCCAGCCGCAGCAAGCGCAAGTGCAGTGCCTGCAAGCATGGAATATTGGGCGATCTGATATTCATGGCGCAGCAAGCCCAGCAGCAGGGCAGCACCCGCCCATGGCAGCAGGAAAAGCGGCGTCATCGGATCACTGCCGATATGCCCGCCAGCCAACGCCACCAGGCTTGGCGCCACCAGGCCAAGCAATATCGCCAGCCAGCCACCGGCAAACAGCGCCACCACCACGCGGCGCGCGCGCGCCATGGCGCGGCCAGACTCTGCCGCTGTCGCGCGCTTGATACGCTGCCGCCGCTCAAACCAGATCAGCGCCCCAGATAGCGCCAATATTGCTGGCGCCAGCCCAAGCAGCAGATACAGCAACTTGAGCCACAAGCCACCGAAATAGCCGTAATGCAGCGGCTTCATCGCCATGGCAATCTGCGCCCAGGCGCCTTCCTGGCGGCTATCGCGCAGCGCAATCAACCGGCCATCCAAACCGGAGAAGCGGAACACCATCTGGCCCTCGGCAATCAGGCTGTAAGGCAGATTGCCATGCAGCACGGCCTCGGCATTGCTGCGCCCCCAATTTTCCAGCCGGATCAGGCTGGGCACAAAACCGGCCTGGTGCTGTTCGGCCTGTTTGATCAGCATCGCCAATGGCACCATATCGGCTGGCTGCACCGCAGGCGGCGCCGTAGGCCGGGTCAAAGCCTGGCGCGCCGCTGCCGCATCGCCATCAAATTTGGCCAAGGCAACCGGCGGCTTCAGGATGGCATATTCCAGCCCCAGCCAGGTGCCGGTGAAGGCGATCATCAGATGAAACAGCATGCCCCAGACACCGAGCCATTTATGCAGATCGGCCAGCAATGCGCGCGCCCCCTTGCCCGGCCGCCAACGCATGCGGAACAGGCCGCGCAGCGGATGCTGGTGGATCAGGATGCCGGTCACCACCGAAAGCAGCATCGCCATGCCGATGGCGCCAATAAAAACGCGGCCATACCAGTGATTCATCAGTCGCACATGCAGATGCCGCAAAAACCAGTAGGTATAGGCTTGGCGCGGTGCCGTCACAGCGCCGCTAACGGCATCCAGATAGGTGCGGTGCAGCCGCTCGGCGGCATTCGGGCTGGGCAGGCTGTAAAGCCCAGGATGCGCCCCCGGCAATGCCAGGCTGACAGGGCGATCAAAATTCAGTTTGATGCTGCGGCCAAGAATGGCCAGCGCGGCATCGGCATCCACCTGCTGTGGCTGATCCAGCGGCACCCGCAAGGCCGGATTGGCCCAGCGATCCAGTTCCATGGAAAACACTGCCAGCGCCCCGCTGGCGCAGATCACAAAAATCAACAGGCTGAACAGCACCCCGGCCCAGGAATGCACATCATACAAGGCTACGATACGGTCGCGGTGCATATCATACGATCCAGGCCCAAAGGCCCGATAACAGCGCCACAGACAGCATGATGGCCCAGGCAGCAAAGGCCGACCTTAATGCTATCGCCAGGGCGGATAATATTGTCCAGGCCAACACCACAGCCAGGGTGCCGGCATCTACCGCATCACGCGGTGCCAGCGCCAGATTCCGTGCCAGCGCAGCACCAAAACATAATGCGGCCAGCGCGGCACCCGGCAATGCCGCCAGCAACCGCCCGGTGGTGCTGATATTCATGGCAGCAAGCCGGCGACAAGCAGGCCCAGCAGCGGCGGCACAAAACTGAGCCAGCCAGCCACAGCCGGCCAGGCGCCAACCAGCCCCACTGCCGCCCCGCCCAGAACCGCCAATGCCACCAGCCAGATAACGCTGCCAACCGCCGCATCATACAGCATCGCAACCAGCGCAACCGATGCCAGCAGCAGCAGCGCAGCAAACCCCGCCCAGGCAGGGCGCGGCATATGCCGCCGCAGCACCAGCGGCAGCAATGCCCGCGCTTCTGCGCCATGATGCTGTGCGGCAAGCGTGCCGGCAGCGCCAACACCAAGCAGCAAACTGCTCAGCAAACATTCGGCAGCAATCATGCTGATTGGCACCGGCCCGCCTCAGAATTCCAGGCGCACACCGCCAAAGGCCGTGCGCGGCGTGCCAACACTGATCCGATAGGTGCCGCCCGATGCGGTGAAATACTCACTATCGGCAACATTCTTCACGCCCAGATCAAAGCGGGCGCGCAGCTTGTTTTGCAACGGCAGGTAATACCAGATGCCAATATCTAGCAGGGTGTAGCTGCCAAGCTCGAAGTTATGCGCACTATCGCCATAACGATTGCCGACATGGGAAATACCAGCGCCAAAGCCCAGACCATGCAGCGGGCTGGCCTGATCCTGGATTTCATAACTGGCCCAGATATTGGCGGTGATGGTTGGCACATTGGTTGGGCGCAAGCCATTGGTGCTGGCGCTGGTGCTCATGATCGCCGCATCCAGCAAGCCCAGGCTGGTACGCAGATTAAAGCCCGGCAGCGGATTGGCCACCATTGCCACTTCGGTGCCACGCGAGGTGATGCCGCCGGTCAGCACCGGATTGCCATTCACCGTCTCCACCACATTATTCTGGCGGATCTCAAATACCGAGCCGGTGAGGAACAGCTTGCCATCCAGCGCATTCCATTTTGCACCAGCTTCATATTGCCTGCCCTGTTCCGGCGGCAGCACAACCACTGTGGCATTGCCGCCATAGATATTCTGCGATTGGAACGTATCGGCATAGGAGGCATATAGCGACAAGTCCTTGACCGGTTTCCACACCAGGCCAAGCCCCTTGGTCAACTTGCCATCGCGGCCCGGGCTGGCGCTGCTGAAAGCATTGGTCAATTGGTTCAGCTGCTGGAACTGGCCCTGGAAAAATTCGTAACGCAGGCCAATATTCAGGTTCAGATTGTCGGTCAGGGAAAAATCTGCCTGGGCAAAGGGGCCATAGGAACGCTGCTTGACAGCACTGCTGAGCAGCGATGCTGGCGTGCCGGAATTATCCACTACGGTGAAACTGGATGGGTTGGAAATAGTGCCGCCAACCTGCGCGGTACCACTGAAATTGATCCAATCCTCGCTCTGCTCGTGATATTCCACACCTGCCGCCAGCTTCACCGGCAGCAGCAGGTTGGTATCGCCAACCAGTTGCAGCCGGCCAAACTTGGTCTCCAGTGTACGGTCCCGATTGCCCTGAATTTGCCGAGTCAGCACACCGGCATTCGAAACACTGGTTACTTCGGCGCGGATATCGTCAGTGGTTTCGCGCGCATAAACCAGCTTGTTTTCCAGATTCCAGTTGCTGCCCAGAACCGGCAGCACCGTATCCAGTTCAATCAGATTACTCACCGCATTGCGTTCATTGATATTCGGCGCGTCAAAACGCTGGCTCGGCGATGCGCTGACAATTGAGCGCCGGCCACCGCCGGCCGCCACGGTGAAAAAGCCGCGATCATTCGGCCGGCTATCAGATGTGTATTCGTAATTGATCCCGACACTGGCGCCGCTCTCGCCGCTCCAAAGCAGCGACGAGGACAGGAACTGGCGGCTGACATCAAGGGCGCGGAAGGTTTCGCTTTCCTCCAATGCTGCCGTCACGCGGTAAGCAAAATCCTGGCCTTCGCCGATGGCACCGGTGCTATCAGCGGTCAAGCGGCGCTGGCCGTGTTCGTCAAAGCCGCTGGCAACACTATGCTGATCATCGAATTGCGGCTTCTTGGTCACAATGTTGACCAGGCCACCCGGGGTCATCTGCCCCATATCGGCTACCGGCCCCTTGACGATTTGCAGACTATCCACCGTGCTGGGATCAATCCGGCCATTGGTCTTCAACCGCACACCGTTGCGATAGATGTCGTCGCGGCGGCGGAAACCACGGATCAGATAATCCTCGCGCGTGCCGCCGAAGCCATCCACATTCACCACATTCGGCGCCAGGCGATAGACTTCCTCCAACTCGCGCGCCTGCTGGTCGAGCAATAGCTGCTCCGGAATGATGTCGATGCTGCGCGGAATATCGGCCACATCCTGGCCCATGCGGGTGGCGGTATCGGCATGGCGGCTGTCATAACGCGACTGCACCGTGCCGATCACACTGACTGCCGGTAGTTCCACCACACCAGACGCCTGATTAGCCGCGCCCTGATTGGTGGCGGCAGCAGGCCGCCGCTCCAACGTCACGGTATGCGGGCCGGCAAAACGATAGGCCAGCCCCGAGCCTTCCAGCAGGCGGCGCAATGCCGCTTCCGGCGTCATGCTGCCAGATACGCCCGGCGACATCACGCCGCGCGCCAGTTCGGCGGCATACAGCACCTGCAAGCCAACACGCTCGCCAAAGCTTGCCAGGGCCGTCGGCAACGGGCCGGCAGGAATATTGAAGGCGATGGCCACAGCACTCGGGTTGGGTGTCGCCTGCGCTATCACCGCTCTATTCGGCACCACTCTATCCGACGATTGCGCCCAGGCAGCAGCCGGATAACCAGCCATGATCGCAGCCACAACAGAGGTGGCCGCACCGGCAACCACAAAATGCTTGCGGTGGTTTCGCGCTTTGATATGCACAATCATCCCCTATACGCCAATATTGAAAACGAGACGCAATCGCATCGTTATCAACAAAGACGCCGGCCAGACGCCATCCCCTCAATAAGTTTCTGAAAAAAAAGCGCCGGCTCAGGCCGGATGCAGCAATGCCAGAAAACCGCCAATCTTCTGCAAACGCAGCGGCAGGCTTACCGCCAGGGCTTCCAGCGCGGCATCGGGTTTATGCAGGTCGAACAGGCCATTCACCCGCAAGCTGGCCAGCTTTTCATCACGCAGCAAAATCATGCCCTTGCGATAGCGGTTTAGATCGGCCACCACATCGCCCAAGGGGCGATCCTCAAAAACCAGTTTGCCACGCAGCCAGGCGGTTTCGGCTTCGTCGCCCTGGCGCTGCGCCGGTTGTAGCCCGGCAGCATCATAGGCAATGGCCTGGCCGCCATTCAGGCGCAGCTGCTGCATCGGCAGCGTTACCTGCACACTGCCCTGCTGCACCGCCACCGCAACCGATCTGGCCCGGCGATGCACCACAAAGGCTGTAGCCAGCGCCTGCACTGTGCCATTGCCGCAAGCAACCACAAAAGGCCGCGTGTTTTCGGCCACCACAGAGAATCGGGCGCGGCCTTCAAGGAGTGTGAGGCGTCGCTCAGCCGGGCTGAAAGATTGTTTCAGCGCAGAACCCGCATCCAGATCAACCCGCGAGCCATCCGCCAAATCAAAACTGCGGCGCTCGCCTGTGCCGGTCACCATGTCGCCAGCCAGCCAGGCCGGCCATTGTCGGCCCAGGCCGGCATATGCCACAGCCACCGAAGCAGCCGCCAGAGCGCCACCACCAAGCAACAGGCGCCGCCGCGATGGCGCGAGCATGCCACGTTGCCATGCCGCTTGCCGCGCGACATTGGTGCGGGGATCAGGCAGCGCATCCAGATCGCGCCAGATGCCGCCAAGCCGGCGATATTCCGCGCCATGCAGCGGATCGGCCGCCAGCCATGCCGCAAAAGCTATGTGCTCGGCCTCGCTCGCCACATCGGATTGCAGGCGCACAAACCAGGCCACCGCCGCCTCGCGCACCAAGTCATGCACCGCCCCGGCTGCCTCTGGCATGGCATCCGGCAGCATCGGTGGCTCGGGTGGTGTGGCTGGTCCAGACATGCAAACCTGGGGCTATTTTCGGCGCTACGGCGTTAAGTGAGAGGTCGGCAAAACGGCATGGAAGCTATTGCCGCATACAATAGACGCTCCGGCAGCCGGCTTCCTCATGCCCATAGCTGGCTTTTTTTCCATCCGGCAATCATGGCCCCAAACGATCACGGCCCAAACGATCACGACAATGTGCCAGCGCCCGCATGATATGCTTTTCCACCATGCTGCGGCTGATCCCCAGGTGCGCGGCGATTTCGCCATGGCTCAAACCATCCAGCTTGTGCATCAGAAACACCTCGCGGCAACGCGGCGGCAATTCCTGCACCGCCTGGGTCAGCAGGCGCAAACGCTGTTTATGCTCAAGCGCGGCATCGGCCAATGGCGCCGGGCTGGCATATTCCACCGTCGGCTCCTCGCTCACCTGCCATTTGCGGCGCCGGCTATCGGCGCGTTGGCGGTCGAGTGCGATATTGCTCGCCACGCGATATAGATAAGCCCGTGGATTGGCGATATCCGGCAGTTGGCCCAGGGCTTCAAGCCGCAAATAGGTGTCGTGCACCACTTCACTCGCCGAGCCGGGCGAACCCAGGCGGCGGCTGAAATAGCGCGTCAACTCCTCGTAATGCAGCACGAGCAGCTTGAGCAGCGACGACCGGTCCTTTTCAGCCATGGCGGCGGCGGCATCCATCAAAACATACGATCAGGTAATCTTTTACCCTCAGCCTGTGGCTTACAGTAGTTGATAATAATTCTCAATATAAAAAATCCGGCCCAATTGAGCTATTACCGCTTGTAGCGCTTGGCGAAATCCGGCGTAGCGATGCCCGGCTTGAGCCGCGCATCATCCTGCGGCGCGCCAGCTGTGATCCGCAGCGGAATCACGCCAGCCCAGAGATCGTCGCGGGCATAATCTTCCTCCACATCGATCACGCCGCGATCCCGCACCTTGGCCGACACTTCCTGCAACGGAAAACGCAGCACCAGCGTGGCATCCAGCTCCTTCTGCTTTGGTGGCCGCACCTTATGGCCCGGGATCAAATCCTGCACGATGGCATCGATGATAGCCGGCTTTTCCGCGCCTTCCACACGCTCGCCGCAGGCATAGATCACCACCGAACGGTAATCCATGCTGCAACCAAAACCCGAACGGCCGGCGACCAGGGAATCAACCAGGGTCACTTCGATACAGGCCGGCGCACCATCAGCCAGCGCGCTCAGCATGCGGTTATTCGGGCTGCCGTGGATATAAACATACTCGCCCTGGCGCAGGATCGAGGTCGGGATGACATGCGGGCGCCCCTCCAGCACAAAGCCGACATGGCAAACCAGGGCTTCATCCAGGATGGCGTGGATCAATGCGCGATCATACGAGCCGCGATCCGGCCGCCGATGCAGCCGGGTCAGCTCGGTTGGTGCATAGCTGCCGTCGCTCATGCTTTGGCACTCTTGCTCTGCTGTTCATGCAGCAACATGTCGCCTTCATAGGCCGCCAGTTTGGCCGCGCCCTTGCCAGCGCAGAAATCCTGCAAGGTTTCGTGCAGCGAACGCGGCACCAGCACGCCCTCCACCGCCGTGCGCTTACGCGCCTCATAGCGCCGGTCAGACGGCAACCGAGCGCCTTCCTGCTCCAGCAAACGCTCAAACAGCTTTTCGCCATGCGCCAATTGCGCTTCCCGATTGCCACCAGCCATGCAACGCAGCGGGTCAATCGCAATCACCAATTCGCCGCCGCAGGGTGCGCCAGTATTAGCCTTGTCCCGTTCGCCGGCTTCATAGCTCAGCACATCGCCCACCAGCGGGCCGGCCAGCAATTCCACCATCAGCGCAATACACGAGCCCTTATGGCCGCCGAACGGCAATTGCGCGCCGGCCAGCGCCACTTTGGGATCGGTGGTCGGCTGACCATCCGGGCCAATCGCCCAGCCTTCGGGCAGCGCCTTGCCATCGCGTAGACGAATCTGGATTTCGCCGCGTGCGCTGGCGCTGGAAGCCTGGTCGAATACCAGCGGCGGATGATTGGCGCGCGGCCAGGCAAAGGCCATCGGGTTGGTGCCAAATAGCGGCTTGATGCCGCCAGCCGGCGCCACATAAGGAATAGCCGAAACATAGGCAAAAGCCACCAGGCCTTCCTCGGCCAGCCGCTCCACCTCGGGCCACAGGGCGGCAACATTGAGCGCGTTATTCACCGCCAGCGCGGCGATGCCTTGGCTGCGTGCCCGCTCTGCCAGCGGCTGATGCCCCACTTCCAGCGCCAAGGGCGAAAAGCCGCCATGCGCATCCACTTTCACCACACCCGGCGCCAGGTCGCTCAGCGTAGGCACGGCATCCGGCGAAGCCTGACCGGCACGCAGTGCGTTCACATAGAAGGCCATGCGGAACAGGCCGTGATGGCGGCATTCATCGCGCTCGGCCATGGTCACGGTATTGGCGATGGCTTCGGCATGGGCCGGGCTGAAACCCTGCGCCGCCAGCGCCGCCAAAGCCGTGGCACGCACCTCGGCCAAGCTCATCCTGATCGTGTCTTCCATCCTGCGCCTTCCTTTCGCTTTGGCAAATCGGGAATCCAGAATTTGCACCACATGCAAATTTTTCAGGATACTTACATGGCTTTGCATATGATGCAAATGGATTTGCAACAGCAATATATGCAAGAGCGCTGCCGGCCGCTCTTTGCGAGGGGGGCGGCTCAGCCAATCGTCGGGAAAGGGTCAGCGGCGGTTTGTCTTGGCCTTGGCCAGATGTTTGACCTGGGGCTTGGCCGGGGGATGGGCCTGCGGATGCACATGCGCCGGCGTCACCGCCATCAGCATACGCGCCGGCAGCTTGCCGATATTGCGGCCCATATGCGGCAATTCGCAATTGAAATGCACACTATCGCCGGCCTCAAGCGTGAAGCGCTCGCTATCGATCTGAAATTCAATGCGGCCTTCCAGCAGATAGAGAATTTCCTCGCCGGGATGGCTCAGCAGCACCACATCGCGCTCGCCACCCACTGGAAATTCCAGCAGGAACGCACTGATTTCAGGCTCCGGCAATTGATCCGAGAGATGATGATAGGCATAGCCCTTGGCCTTCACCGGCGGCTCGGCCTTGCGCTCGGCGCGACGCGAGATCGAATATTGCCGTGCCGGCTGACTGCTGCCGCCAGGCTCAAACAGATCGCGCAACGGCATATCAAAACAGCCGGCCACCGCAATCAGGTTGGCGATCGAAGCCCCCGCTTCGCCGCGCTCAATACGCGACAGGAAGGCGGCGGAAAGATTGGTCAGCGCGCCCAGCTGCTGCAAGGTCAGGCCGCGCTCGCGCCGCGCCGCACGAATATGCGCGCCGATCTGCTTGGCGACCGCCTTGGCCTGGCTCATGACAACTCCCTGCACATGCCATTTGCATGTAGAGAAAATTTGCCCTGCTGGCAAGCAGGCTAGCCGATGGTCATCAGATTGGCATTACCGCCGGCCGCCGCCGTATTGGTGCTGATGCAATATTCGGCGCAAAGCCATTCCAGCGCATAATCCTCGGGCGGGAGATCGCCTGAGATGGTGGGAATGCCGAAGACCGGCACAATTGCGCCGGGTTGCGCCGCCAAATCCAGCGCCAGTTTGCGCAACGTATCGCCATCGCCTTCAAACAACACCAAATCTGCCGGCCCTGCCGCTGCCGNNGCCGGCTGCAATGCCGCGCGCACCACGGCCGGCAATTGCTGTAACACGGCAAGCACATCCGGCGCCGCTTCAGCCCGCAGCCGGTTGCCGCTGGCCAAGGCCGCCGCCACTTGCAGCAACAGACCCTGGCGGCTTTGTGCCACAGCGCGGATCAAGCCGCGCGGCAACAAACGATACTGGTTGCGCTCGCCCACCGGGCCGGCCAGTTCAAGCGCCGCGCCATAGGGGCTGTGCGCGATATGGCGCCGGCAGCGCGCCGCCAGCGCGGCTTCGCCAGCCGCCAGCAGCCAATCGTGAAATTGCTGCGCCGCTGCCGGCGCCTTACCGGACACGGGCAGTGACGCCGGCAACTGTGCCAGCAGCCGGCGCAGATAGAGCGGCCCGCCGGCCTTCGGCCCGGTGCCGGAAAGGCCGTGGCCGCCAAAGGGCTGCACCCCCACCACGGCGCCAATCACATTGCGGTTGACATAGACATTACCGGCCGCCGAATGCTGCACCAGTTGCGTGATGGTTTCATCAATGCGGCTATGGATGCCAAAAGTCAGCCCATAGCCCGAGGCATTCACCGCCGCCTGCAAAGCCGCCATCTCGCTGCGGCGGAAACGCAGCACATGCAGCACCGGGCCAAAAACTTCCTGCTGCACATCTGCCACGGTGGCAATTTCGATCAGGGTCGGGGCCACAAAGGTGCCATGGCGTGCCGATGCCGGCAATGCTGCCTGATACACCCTATGGCCAGCTTTCCGCATCGCCTCGATATGATTCAGGATGCCGCGCCGCGCCGCCACGCTGATCACCGGGCCAACATCCACCGACAGCTTGTCCGGCGCGCCAACACTGAGTTGATCCATCGCGCCACGCAACATGGTCAGGACGGTATCGGCGATATCTTCCTGCAAGCAAAGCAGCCGCAAGGCCGAGCAGCGCTG
>DLGP01000147.1:90091-101409 GCA_002482765.1 Alphaproteobacteria bacterium UBA7691 | reverse complement strand
GCAAACAGCCTGATCCGCACGAGCCGATATCCGATGCCGCGCAGCACCGGGCCGACGATCAGCGCGATGCGCGCATCGATGCCGCTTTCGCGGATGATGCGGTCGTCACCTTGATCGTGGGCCAGTATCTCGTCGGTCATCAAATCTCCGGAACGGAAGGCCGGGTAACAAAAAAGAGCGGGACCGGGTGGACCCACTCTTCGTCATACCGACCAAGAATTTGTCCGGCATATAGACCATCGGGGCCGCGCTTACAAGTCCGCGGTGAAATCCGGGCGCAGGCGGCATGCGGGCAGCGCATGGCTCCCCTGCAACGACATGGCTGACACTCGGCGTGGAACAACCCTATCTTTGTTGCGGTGCACAATGGCACCGGAAAGTCAGGAACCCATGTCCAGGAAGCACGGCATCATCCGCGAGTTCTTCACCACCATCGGCGACGCCGTCGCCGTCTCTGCCGCCGTTCGCAACGGCCAGCAGCCGAGCGACAGCAATCTGCGCGGCCTCGGTATCGATCCGGCCCGTTTTCGCGAGATTCGTCTCCGCTGACAACGGGCTGAGAGATCGGCGGATCGAAGAGCGACGGCTCAGTCGCTGTCGCCCGCAATCTGTGCCAGCATTTTGCCCTTGCCGCGATAGCGGAGATACATCGGCAGGAAGACGGCCGTCAGGGCTAGAACCCAGAGCACAATGGCGATCCAGGAATGGAACAGCGCCATCGGGTCGCCCTGGCTGATCTGCAGCGCCTGCCGGAGGCTTTTCTCCGCCATCGGCCCGAGGATCAGACCGACCACCACCGGTGCGATCGGATAGTGGAAGCGTCGAAGCACGTAGCCGAGGATGCCGAAGAGCATGAGCAGGCCGAGCCCGAATGATACGGGTACCGGGCTGATCTGATATCCTAGGACTGTGAAAGACGGTCCGAGCGAATAGGTCGAGCCGTCCGCACCGATCGTGCCCAGCGTGGCGAAGACCAGAATGCCGCCGTAGAGCCATGGCCTCGGGATCGTCAGCAGCTTTACCCACAGGCCGATCAGGGGCAGATTCAGGACCAGCAGCATCAGATTTGCGACGAGCAGACTGGCGATCAGGCCCCAGACCAGCGTCGCATTGGTTATGAACAGCAACGGGCCGGGCTGCAGCCCGAATTGCTGGAAACCCGCAAGCATGATCGCGGCCGTGGCCGTGGTCGGCAGGCCGAGCGTCAGCAGCGGCACAAGTGTCCCGGCCGCCGATGCATTGTTGGCCGCTTCAGGTCCCGCAACGCCTTCGATGGCGCCATGGCCGAATTCTTCCGGATGCTTGGCAAAGCTGCGTTCTGCCGAATAGGACAGGAAGCTCGACACGTCGGCGCCGCCGGCCGGCATGGCGCCGATCGGGAAGCCGATCGCGGTGCCGCGCAGCCACGGCTTCCACGACCGCTTCCAGTCTTCCTTGGTCATCATGACCGAGCCCTTGACGGCCTCGATCTTCTCCTCCGGCCGATGCCTGGCGGCGACCACAGCCAGCGTTTCGCCGATGGCGAAGAGCGCGACGGCAAGCGTCGTCACCGAAATGCCGTCAAAGAGGTTCGGCAGGCCCATCGCGAGGCGCGTCTGGCCCGTCAGCTGATCGATGCCGATCATGCCGAGCGCCAGACCGATGAACAGCGCGGTGAGGCCGCGAAGGGTGGAATCGCCGAATGCCGCCGATACCGTCATGAAGGCGAGCAGCATCAGGCCGAAATATTCCGCCGGGCCGAATGACAGGGCGAATTTGACGACCGACGGCGCGATGAAGGCGAGGCCCAACGTCGCGATCAGCCCCGCGACGAACGAGCCGATGGCCGCCGTCGCCAGCGCCGGCCCGCCGCGTCCCTTGCGGGCCATCTTGTTGCCTTCCAGCGCGGTGATGATCGTGGCGCTTTCGCCCGGCGTGTTGAGCAGGATCGAGGTGGTGCTGCCGCCATACATGGCGCCGTAATAGATGCCGGCGAACAGGATGAAGGCGGCGGTGGCCGGCACATGGAAGGTGATCGGCAGCAGCAAGGCGATGGTCAGCGCCGGGCCAAGGCCGGGCAGCACACCCACGGCAGTGCCGAGCGTGACCCCCACCAGCGCCCAGAGCAGGTTCATCGGCTGCAAGGCCACCGCGAAGCCGTCGCCGAGCAGCGTCAGGGTTTCCATCAGAGCCAATCCTGCCAGAAGGCGCCGCTGCCGATATTGATGCCCAGCGCCTCGGCGAAACCGAAATAGGCCAAGGCGGCGAAGCCTAAGCCGATCAGGATGTCGCGTATTGGGCGCCGGCTGCCAAAGGCGCGCGCGGTGCAGCCAAACAGCAAAGTGGAGGCCGGGATGAAACCCAGCGGGCCGATCAGGCCGACATTCAGCACCAGCCCGAGCAGCAGCCAGCCGAGTGGGCGAAGCTGCACGGGCTGGTTCTCTTCCTCAGGTGTTTGCCAGGCGCCGCGCCAGGCTTGCAGCAGCAATGCCAGGCCCAGGCCAAGCAACAAGCTGCTGGCAACATAGGCCATCACATTGGGGCCGACCTGGGCATAGGCCGGCGAAACCGGGATGCGCCTTGTCTGGTCAAAAGCGATCAGACTCAGCGCCAGCACCCCCAGCGCCACCAGGCTTTCAGGCCGCCACAGCCGGCGCATCGCGCTCACGCCTGGCTCAGCCGAGGCCCAGTTCCTTGAGGATATCGCCGATCCGCGTCATCTCGCTGTCGATATATTTGCGGTAATCGTCGCCGGCCAGGAAAATGTCGGTCCAGTCACGCGCCACCAGCTGGTCCTGCCAGGGTTTGGAAGCGCGCATCTTGCTCACCAGATCGATCATCGCGGCGCGGTCGGCATCCTTCACGCCGGGCGGTGCAAAAACCCCGCGCCAGTTGAACAATTCAACATCGATGCCCTGTTCCTTGATGGTCGGAATATCGATGCCGGCCTGGCGCTTGTCGGCCGAAATGCCCAGCGCGCGCAGCTTACCGGCCTTGATCTGCTCGGCGAATTCGCCATAGCCCGAAACGCCGCAAGTGACCTGGGCGCCAAGCAAGGCGGCCTGGGCCGGGCCGCCGCCGGCATAGGCAACATAGGCCACCTTCCTGGCATCGCCGCCCACCGCCTTGGCGATCATGCCGGCCAGGATATGATCGGTGCCGCCGGCCGAGCCGCCGGCCCAGGAAACCTTGGTCGGATCGGCCTTGAAGGCGGCGGCGAGATCCTGCATCGACTTGAGCGGCGAACTGGCCGGCACCACCACCACCTCGAATTCGCCGGTCAGGCGGGCAATCGGCGTGGTCTGGGTCATGCTCACCGGCGATTTGTTGGTGATCAGCGCCCCCACCATCACCATGCCGGCCACCATCAGCGCATTGCCCTGGCCTTTCCACTGATTGACAAATTGCGGCAGGCCAACCGCGCCGCCGGCGCCGCCCACATTGGTCACCTGGGCGCCTTTGATCAGCCCGGCGGCTTTCATCGCCTGTTCCATGCTGCGCGCCGTCTGATCCCAGCCGCCGCCCGGATTGGCCGGCACAAAGAGCTTGAGATTGTCCACCTGGGCCTGGGCCTGGAAGGGCAGGCCGGCCAGCATGCTGCCGGCGCCAAGCGCCAGTGAGGTGCCGAGAAAGCGGCGGCGCGATGTAGCCTGCATCGGCAATGAATTGCGCATTATGGTTATCCTCCCGAAAGCGCCATTTATCCTTTATTTATGTGGATTCGGCGCGTTGCGGCCAGCCTAATCCTGGCCACCATCGGGCGCAAGCGCAGTGCTGTCATCCAGCAGCGGAAATGAAATCCGCACGATGGTGCCGCTGCCCGGGCTGCTTTCCAGGGTGAAGCGGCCGCCCTGTAATTCCACCAGATTGCGGCTGATCGCCAGGCCCAGGCCGGAGCCGCCCTTGTAGCGCGCCTTGTAGGCATCGCCGCGCTGGAATGGCTCGAAGGCGCGGGCGATTTCGGCTTCACTCATCCCTAGTCCGGTATCGGCCACGGTCAGCACCACAAAGCCGTCGCGTTGGTCGCCGCGCAGGGTGACGCTGCCGCCGGGCCGGTTGAACTTCACCGCGTTGCTCAGCAGGTTAAGCAACACCTGCATCAGCGCGCGGCGGTCGGCAAACACGGCCAGGCCGCAGGGCAGATGCGTGATCTTCACCGCCTCGGTCTGGGCCGTGGGCGCCACCATCGCCACCGCTTCCTGCACCAGCCCGTCCACCGCCAGCCTTTCGGGCGAAAAGCGCATCTTGCCGGCATCGATCTTTGACAGGTCAAGGATGTCATTCACCAGGGTCAGCAGATGATGCCCGGAACGGTGGATGTGATTCATGTATTCCTGCTGGCGTGGCGACAATTCGCCGAGATAGCCGGCTTCCAGCATTTCCGAAAAGCCCAGGATGGCATTCAGCGGCGTGCGCAGTTCATGGCTCATATTGGCCAGGAACTGGCTCTTGGCCTGGTTGGCGCGGTCGGCCGCCTCGCGTTCCTGGATCAGGCGCTGCTCGGTATCCTTCAGCCGCGTGATGTCGATGGCGGCGGTCACCACGCCCATCGCGGTGCCGCCCGCGTCATGCACCACGGATTTGCTTAGCCAGTAGGTTTTCTGCTTGCCGCTATCGGCATCGCGCCAGCGCCATTCTTCGTCGATCATGGCGCCCTTGTTATGCAGCACGGCACGGTCGCCACGCTCGATCGGCAAGGCCAGGTCGGGCGGTGCCACCTCGGAGAGCTTCTTGCCGATGATATCGGTGTCGCCATAACCCAGCACGGCGCGGCTGCGCAAATTCACCAGCCGGTAGCGCAGATCACGATCCTTGAAATGCACCACCGCCTGCACCGTGTCGATCACCGCTTGCAGCAGCGAGAGGGTGTCTTCCTTTTCGCGCGCGGTGGCGGCCATGGCGCGGTGCGCGTCGTCGAATTCCAGCAGCACCAGGCCGATGCCGGTGGCCAGGTTAAGCAGCAGGGTGAGGATGAAGGGCCATTCCTGCGCCGGCGCACCGGCATTCTGCTGCGCCAGGCCAACATAGACCAGGGTGTTGAGCGCGCGCACCAGCAGCACGATGCCCAGGCCGACATAGAGCACGCTGCGGCGATGCACCAGCAGCAGGGCGCCGCCATAAATCTGCACCACGATCAGCGCCAGGCCGGGCAGGGCATAATAGCTTTGCGGGAAAATCAGCATCATGCCCACCACCACGGCACTGATCGCCAGGGTGAGCGACAAGGCGGCGGTGAGATTGGCCGGCAGGCCAAGATGATGCCGGATGCCAAAGGCCAGCAACACGGCGAAAGCCTGCTGCATCAGCACGGCCATGCCGGCATAAGCCGGGTTGGCGGCCCAGTCGGTATAGCCGAAAATGGCAAAATTCACCGCCAGCGCGGCATGCGCAGCGGCCCAATAGGCCAGATGCGGGCGCTTTTCATGCAGCCTTGTCTGCACCAGCAGGCACAGGGCAGCGATCAGCAACGTGACGAGACAGGCGGCTAACGCGCCGAAATTCCCCACAGCCGGCTCCCCCCTCGGCGGACCACCAGCAGGAGTATGGGCCGTGGGGCCGGTTGCGGCAAGGGCAAGCTGCATCAACCAGCGTAACAGACTGAGGTAACAGACTGGGGTAACAGGCTGGGGCAAGCCTTGCCGCCGGGCAGCCGGAAAGGCACAGTGCGGCGATGATGCAATGGCAGAAATTGTTGTCGGCGCAGCGGCTTGGCCATCGTGGCGCCGAGCCGGTGACGCCCGCGCGCAACCCGTTCCAGAAGGATTGGGACCGCGTGGTGTTCTGCTCGGCTTTCCGGCGCTTGCAGGACAAGACCCAGGTGCATTCGCTGCCCGAAAGCGATTATGTGCGCAACCGGCTGACCCATTCGCTGGAAGTCTCGTCGGTTGGCCGTTCGCTCGGCGCCCAGGTTGGCGAAGTGGTGGTGCGGCGCGAAGGCAGCGGGCTGGACGGGATATCGGCGGCCGAATTCGGCCATATCGTGGCCGCTGCCTGCCTGGGCCATGATATCGGCAATCCGCCCTTTGGCCATTTTGGCGAAGCCACGGTGCAGCATTGGTTCCGCAATGGCGCGGGGGCGCGTTACCTCGATGGCCTGGATGCCGCCGAGGCTGCCGATCTGACGCATTTTGAAGGCAACGCGCAGGGTTTCCGGGTGCTGACCCGGTTGCAGAACTGGCGCGATGCCGGCGGCCTGCGGCTGACCTGCGCCACGCTGGCCACTTTCATGAAATATCCGTTTGGTTCCCATGCCGCCGATCCGGCGCGGCGCAAATTTGGTTTCTTCCAGGCCGAGGCCGGGCTGTTCGGCGAGATGGCGGCGGTGGTTGGCCTGGCCGAAATCGCGCCGGGCCGTTTTGCCCGCCATCCGCTGACCCATCTGGTCGAGGCTGCCGACGACATCTGCTATTCGGTGGTGGATATTGAGGATGGCTTCAAGCTCGGCCGCATCAGTTTCGCCGAGGCCGAAGCCTGGCTGATCGGCCTGCTGCCCACCCTGCCGCCGCGTTATGGCGAGATCAGCGACCAGCCCTGGAAAATCGCCTATCTGCGCGCCAAGGCCATCGGCGCGCTGATCGATCAGGCGGTGGAGGCGTTCCTGGCGCATGAGGCTGATATCCTGCGCGGCGCCTTCAAGGGCGATCTGCTGCGCCATGGCCCGGCAGCGCCGCAACTGGAGGAAATCGCCCGCTTCACCCGCGAGCGCATTTTCGAGACCCGCGAGCGTTTCCAGACCGAGGTGATGGGCGGCGAAATCCTGCTCAGCCTGCTTTCCGCCTTTGCCGCTGCGCATTATGCGCTGGAGCGGGCCGGCGGCGATCTGGCGCAACTGGCGCCGCGCGACCGCGCCTTGCTGCGCCTGATGCCGCAGCAGCCGGCGCAGGCGCAAAGGCGCTATGACTGGCTGCTCAGTGTCACCGATTTTGTCAGCGGCATGACCGATTCCTATGCCCTGAAACAATTCCAGCGCCTGCGCGGCCTGCAATAACAATCCGGAGGAAAGCACACGATGACAATCTCGATTGACTATTACACCTTCCTTGGCTCGCCCTGGGCCTATCTTGGTTCGCGCCGGCTGGAAGCCATGCTGGCGCGCCACGGCGCCACGGCGCGCATCATCCCGATGGATGCGGCCAATGTGTTTTCGGTCAGTGGCGGCCTGCCGCTGGCCAAGCGGGCGCCGCAGCGCCAGGCCTATCGCCTGGTGGACCTGGCGCGCTGGCGTGACTACCTGGAGGTGCCGCTGAATTTGCAGCCGAAATTTTTCCCCCGGCCGGAAGCCTTGCCGGCGCGGCTGGTGATTGGCTTGCGCGATGCCGGCGGCGCCACTGCCGGCGAGGATGCCATCCGCCTGGCCCATGCCGTGATGCGCGCCGTGTGGGCCGAGGAACGCGATATAACCGATGATGCCACCCTGGATACGATCCTGGCCGAAAACGGCTTTGACGCCGCCGCCTGCCGCGCCGCCGCCGGGAGCGCGGCGGTGAGCCAGGCCTATGCCCAAGGCACCGAACAGGCCAATGCGGCGCAGGTCTTTGGCGCGCCGTCCTATGTGCTGGATGGCGAGATTTTCTGGGGCCAGGACCGGCTGGATTTCCTGGATCGTGCGCTGGCGCGTCGGACAGGAAAATAAGCTATTGATTTGATTTGACTATGCTCCGGGTATTATGAGGTTTTTCGCAGCATGGTTGTGCGAAAAACCTCATATCCTGGCAGCCTGCGGCGCGTTATTCCTGGGGTAATCATAAATAACCGCAGGAGGAAGCCGATGCAGTCTGCGTCAGAAGCCGGTCAGGAGTGTGAAAATCCGGCGCGTGACAGCCTGGCCCACCGGCTGCATATCCGTGAAATCCAGATTGTGCGGCTGATCGGCCATGGCCTGGGCAACCGCGAGATTGCCGAGCGGCTGGCGCTCTCGGTGCAGACCGTGAAATGGTACAACAAGTCGCTGTTCCAGAAGCTGAAAGTGGGCAGCCGCAGCGAGGCGTTGTCGGCCGCCCGTGCCAGTGGCCTGATATAACCTCAGCCCGGCATGAACAGGCTGCGTTCGGCCTGCACCATCTCGGCGATGAAATCACCGGCCGCCTTCACCCAGGCCACATCATGCAGATCGGCATGGGTGATGAGCCAGAAGGTGCGATCCAGCGCCACCTGGCCCGGCAACACATGCACCAGGTCGGGATAGGGCGCCGCCATGAAGCAGGGCAGCACGCAGATGCCGGCGCCGGCGATGGTGGCATGCAATTGCGCGATCAGGTTGGACGAGCGGATACGCGCCTTCAGGCCGGGCGAGATCAGCGGCAGGTAATCCAGTTCCGGGCTGAAAATATATTCATCGGCATAGCCGATCAGGCGATGCTGCGGCAATTCGGCCACGTTTTGCGGCAGGCCATGCGCCGCCACATAGCTTGGCGCGGCATACAGCACCAGGCGGTAATCGGTCAGCTTGCGGGCATAAAGCCGGCCTTCCTTGGGGCAGTTCAGCCCGATGGCGATATCGGCTTCGCGCTTCGACAGGCTGAACACACGCGGCATGGCGATCAGCTCCACCTGCAAATCCGGGTGGCGTTCCACAATGCGGCCCAGGCGCGGCCCGAGGAAACTGCCGCCGAAACCATCCGGCGCGCCGATCCGCACCGAACCTGAAATTGCCGCGCTGGCGCCGGCAAGTTCCTTGGCGGCGCGGATTGTGGTGCGTTCGATATTCTCGGCAAAGCTGAGCAATTGTGTGCCGGCCTTGGTCAGCCGGTAGCCCTGCGGCTGGCGCTCAAAGAGCGGCGAGCCGAAGGCGGCTTCCAGCGCCGCGATGCGGCGGCTTACGGTGGTGTGATCCTGGCCCAGCACCCGCGCCGCCGCCGTCAGCCGGCCGCTGCGCGCCACCGCCAGAAAATAGCGCAGATTGTCCCAATCAAAATCCGCCCGCGTCATCGCCGCAAACGATAGCGGTGGCGGCGCGGCTTGGCTACGATCAAGCCTCGATTTGGGGAGTTTGTCGATGAGTCTGGCGCAGTTGGCCCTGGTGCAGCGGGTGCAGCAAGTTTTTCCTGGCGTGATGGCCGCCGCCGTGGTGGGCGCTGCCGCCACTTTCCTGTCAGAGCATTATGGCGGGCCGGTGATGCTGTTTGCCCTGCTGCTCGGCATGGCGCTGTATTTCCTGTCGCAGGAAGGCAAATGTGTGCCCGGCATCGAATTTGCCGCGCGGGGCCTGCTGCGTTTTGCCATTGCCCTGCTCGGCACCCAGATCACGCTCAGCGAGATCATGGCGTTGGGGCCGCGCCCGATCCTCACCGTGCTGGTCAGTGTGCTGGCCACCATTATCGTCGGCCGCCTGCTGGCGCGCGCGCTTGGCCTGGAGGCGCGCTTCGGCCTGCTCACCGGCGGCGCGGTGGCGATTTGCGGCGCCTCGGCGGCTTTGGCAATTTCAGCCGTGCTGCCGCGCGGACCCAATGCCGAACGTGACACGGCCTTCACCGTCATCGGCGTCACGGCACTCTCCACCGTGGCGATGATCCTGTATCCGATGCTGGTGCCGCTGCTGGCGCTGGATCACACGGCGGCCGGCGTGTTCCTCGGCGCCACCATCCACGATGTCGCCCAGGTGGTGGGCGCCGGCTTTTCGATCTCGCAGGAAACCGGCACCATCGCCACCTTCACCAAACTGCTGCGGGTCGCCCTGCTGCTGCCGGTGGTGTTCTGCTTCACCTTGCTGTTCCGTGATGCCGTGGCCGGCACGGCGCAAAACAGCGCCGGGCGCCAGCCGCCCTTGCCGTGGTTTCTGATCGCCTTTGCCGTGCTGGTGCTGCTCACCTCCACCGGCATTTTCCCGCAGCCGGTGCTGGATACCGCCAAAAGCACCTCGCGCTGGTGCCTGGTGATCGCGATTTCGGCCCTGGGCATGAAAACCACGCTGAAATCGGTCGCCTCGGTCGGCCCGCGCGCCATCGCCCTGCTGGTCGGAGAAACCCTGTTCCTGCTGCTGCTGGTGCTTGGCCTGATCTGGCTGGAATATGCTTAGCCGAACTTCTCCCGCGCCAGCCGGGCGCCGGCGCCCAGCGCCTGCAATTTGGCATAGGCCACATCGCGGTCAAGCGGCGCCAAGCCACAATTGCTGGCCGGCAGCAGCTTGTCCTTGGGCACAAATTGCAGGGCGGTTTCGATGGTGGCCAGAATCTGCTCCGGGGTTTCGATCGTGTCTGTCGCCACGTCGATCACGCCCACCATCACCTGCTTGCCTTCCAGCAAGGCCATCAGATTGGGCGGCACGCGCGAATTGATACATTCCAGCGACACCTGGTCGATGCGGCTTTTGGCCAGGGCCGGGAAAAAATCCTCATACTGGCGCCATTCGCTGCCCAGCATACGTTTCCATTCGATATTGGCCTGGATGCCATAGCCATAGCAGATATGCACCGCCGTGGTGCAGGTCAGGCCGTCAATCGCCCGGTGCAGCGCGTCGATGCCCCAATCGGCGGCTTGGCGCGTATAGGCATTGAAGGCCGGCTCGTCAAACTGGATCACATCCACGCCCTCGGCCTGCAAGGCGCGGGCTTCCTGGTTGAGCAATTCGGCAAAGGCGAAGGCGGTTTTCACCCGGTCGCCATAATACTGGTCGGATACCGTGTCCATGATGGTCATCGGCCCGGGCAGGGTGAATTTGATCTTCTTCTTGGTATGGGCGCGCAGGAAGCCGGCTTCCCAGGGATGCGCGCGTTCCTTCAATTCCAGCTTGCCCACCACACGCGGCACCATCGCCTTGTAGCGGTTGTCGCGGATGCCGATCTCCACCTTGTTGGCGCGGTCGATGCCGGCCACGTTTTCGACGAAGCCATGCACAAAATGCTGCCGGCTCATCTCGCCATCGCCGATGATATCCAGCCCGGCATCTTCCTGTAGCTTGAGCCAGACCAGCGTGGCATCGCGCTTGGCGGCGTCCAGCTCGGCGCCCTCGGCGCGCCATTGCGGCCACAGCTTGTGCGTTTCGGCCAGCCAGGCCGGCTTGGGCAGGCTGCCGGCGATGGTGGCGGGGAACAGCATCTCGGTGTTGGACATGGTTTCCTCGGCGATTCTTTTTCTGATTGCTGGCAATAGCATACCAGCCAGCGGCAAAAAACGACAGACGAAGCCGTCTGGCGGGTTATAATGGGCCGGTCGAAGGGATGGAAAATGCAGGAACGGCGCGGCATGCCAAACCGCAATATTGACGATGCGATCAATCAGCGCCTGTTCGAGACCTCGCTCGATCTGATCCTGGTGGTCAGCCGTACCGGCGAATTCCTGCGCGTCAGCCCCAGCGCCCTGACCATCCTGGGGCGTCGGCCCGACGAGATGGTGGGGCATTT
>DLGP01000147.1:80731-90069 GCA_002482765.1 Alphaproteobacteria bacterium UBA7691 | reverse complement strand
CGGCGCGGCTGAATAACAGCACGCGCAACTTCGATTGCCGCTACATGCACAAGGATGGCCATGCCGTGCCGCTGAACTGGACCGGCGTGTGGCTGGAGCAGGAGGCGCAGCATATTTTCATTGGTCGCGACATCACCGAGCAGCTTGCTGCCGAACGTAAACTGCACCATGCCCAAAGGCTGGAGGCGGTGGGCCAGCTAACCGGCGGCATTGCGCATGATTTCAACAATCTGCTGGCCGTGGTGATCGGCCATCTGGATCTGATCCTGAAACGGCCGGAAGCCGGCGCCGCCGTCACCGGCTTTGCCGAAGCGGCCTTGCAGGCGGCGCAGCGCGGCGCCGAACTGACACGGCAATTGCTGGCTTTTGCCCGCCAGCAGCCGCTGGCGCCGAAAGTGGTGGATGTGAACCGCCTGGTGGACGACATGGCGCGGCTGCTGGGGCGCACTCTGGAGCAGAATATCGATCTGCGTTTCCTGCCCGGCAGCGGGCTATGGCCGGTGCTGATCGATCCGGTCAATCTGGAAGCGGCGCTGGCCAATCTGGTGGTGAATGCCCGCGATGCCATGCCCGATGGCGGCCGGCTGTTGATCGAAACCATGAATGCCACGCTGGACGCGGATTTTGCCCAGGCCAATCCGGGCGCGCGGCCGGGTGATTATGTGGTGCTGGCGGCCAGCGATACCGGCACCGGCATGGCGCCGGAAATTCTTGACCGTATCTTCGAGCCGTTTTTCACCACCAAGGAAGTTGGCAAAGGCACCGGGCTGGGCCTCAGCATGGTGTTTGGCTTCGTCAAACAATCTGGCGGCTATATCAAGGCCTATAGCGAGCCGGGCCATGGCACCACGATCCGGCTGTATCTGCCGCGCGCCGCCGGCCTGCCGCTGCCGGAAGATGTGGCCAAGGCCGCGCCAGCGGCGCCGCGTCGCGCCCGTATCCTGGCGGTGGAGGATAACGACGCCATCCGCAAGCTGGTGCTGATGCAGCTAGATCAGCTTGGCTATGAGGCAGTGGGTGCCGCCAGCGCCGCCGAAGCGGTGGCGATCCTGCAAGCCGGGCCGATCCTGCAAGCCGGGCCCATCTTGCAAGTCGGGCCAATCCTGCAAGCCGGGGCCGTGCCGTTTGATCTGCTGTTCACCGATGTGGTGATGCCCGGCGGCATGAATGGTGTGGAACTGGCCCGCCTGGCGCAGAAACGCCAGCCCGGCCTGAAAGTGTTGTTCACCTCAGGTTTTCCCGGCGCTTTGCTGGCCGATGGGCGCGAAGTGGCCAGTGCCGATGCGGTGCTGGGCAAACCCTATCGTATGCAGCAACTGGCGGCCGCGCTGGCGGCCGCCCTGGCGAAATAGCTTATTCCGCCGCCTGGGCCTGCAACGCCGCCATACGCGGCGTCGGCCGGTCATTCATGAACAGCTGCATCAGGCCGGCGGCAACGCCGATGCCGGCGGCAAGCTGCCAGGCCAGGCTGTAGGAACCGAGCGTGTCATAGATCACGCCGCCGGCCCAGGCGCCGAGGAAGCTGCCGACCTGATGGCTGAAAAACGCGATGCCGGTCAGGGTGGCCAGGAAGCGGATGCCAAAAATCTGCGCCACCAGGCCGTTGACCAGCGGGATCACGCCCAGCCACAGCGTGCCCATGGCGGCGGCAAACAGCAAAGTAGTGGCCTGGCTGGCTGGAAACATGAAATAGGCCGCCAGGATGAAGGAGCGCAGCAGGTAGATCAGGCCCAGCAGGGTGCGCTTGGGATAGCGGTCGCCAAGCCAGCCGAACAGCCAGGAGCCGAACACGTTGAAGGCGCCGATCACCGCCAGCGCCTGGGCGCCGACCATCGGGTCGATGCCGCAATCGGCCAGGTAGGTGGGCAGATGGGTGGTGATGAACACCAATTGCAGGCCGCAGACAAAAAACGCGGCGGCCATCACGATATAGCCGCCATGGCGGCGCGCTTCGCCAAGGGTCTGGCCCAGGGTTTCGCTGACGGCACCCTGGTTCGGCAGCGGCACCTTGTCGGCGCGGCTGCCGAGGAAAGCCGCCGGCAGCATGGCGGCGGTCAGGCCGATGAAAACAAAGGTGGCGATCTGCCAGCCATAGGCGGCAATGGCGCCCTGGGCCAGCGGGGCGCAGAAGAAGGTGCCGATCGAGCCGGCGGCGGAAACCAGGCCAAAGGCCAGGCTGCGGCGTTCCGGCCGCACCACGCGGGCGGCGATCTTGGCGGCGATGCCGGATGTGGTGCAGGACAAGGCCACGCCGATCAACACACCGGCGCCCAGCATGATCTGCACCGGGCCGGTGGCAAAGGCGGTGAGGATGAAGCCGGCGGCATAAAGCAGGCAACCGATCAGGGCTGCCCAGCGGGTGCCATACCGATCCACCAGCGCGCCGGTAAATGGCTGTGTCACACCCCACACGATATTCTGGATCGCCAGGGCAAAGGCATAATCGCTGGCGCTGACGCCCAGATCCTCGCCAATCGGGCGCATGAACAGGCCCTGGCTCTGGCGCATGCCCATGGCCAGCGAAAGCATGATGGCGGCGCCGCCCAGAATCCAGATGCTTTGCGCACGGCTCAGGCTGGCGTGATGAAAGGGCTGCGTCATGGCGGGGCTCGGCTTTTTTTTATGGTCTCGGGCTGGCGGAAAAATGGCGCGGCGCGGCGGCAATGTCCAGCGCGGGATTGTACTAGGATTGCACCCATGCCCCGTTGGGTAGCTTGGATATAGTCTGGAAAAACTGCGATTTTTTGCAATTTCGTGCATTCAAAACGCAATATACTTCAGCTAGTAATAATATCCGTTGCCAACACCATCGGGAGAATATGAATGTTCAGGAAGTTTGCTGTTGCGCTGGCCGCGGCATGGTTTGCTACGGCATTGCTCTCCGCCATGCCGGCCCTGGCTGCCGGCGCCATTGCGGTGGACGACGAGGAGGGTGCCAATCCGGCCGAGGTTGGCTATGGCATCGGCTATGGTTCCAGCCGCGATGAAGCCGCTGCCGAGGCGATGGCGGAATGCCGCAAGGCCGGCAACAAAAGCTGCAAAGTGGCGGTGCGGTTCGATAAATGCGGCGCCTATGCCGCGTCGAAATCGTATTTCGGCACCGGCTGGGGCAGCAGCAAGGCGGCAGCCACCGCCAATGCCATGGAAAGCTGCGGCGCCGGCTGCAAGCTGGTGGTGGCCGAGTGCGACGACTAAGGCCCGGACCCTGGGCTGAACCTGTCCTGTGGCCGGCGCATTGTCGGCCACAGGCTTGCTTTGAAATCCCGGCAATGCTGTTCTAGACGCAACCTCCCTTGCCAGGATTTGACATGCCATGACCCAGGATATTCTTGCTGCGATGCAGCCTTTTGAGGCTGAACTGATCGCCATCCGCCGCGACATCCACAAACATCCCGAAACCGCCTTCCAGGAAGTGCGCACCGCCGATGTGGTGGCCGCCAAGCTGACCGAATGGGGCATCCCGGTGCAGCGCGGCCTAGCCAAGACCGGCGTGGTTGGCACCTTGCAGGGCCAGGGACGGTCCGGGGGCAATATCGGTGGCCGCAGCATCGGCCTGCGCGCCGATATGGATGCGCTGAATTTGCAGGAACATAACAGCTTCGATTATGCCTCGGTGCATCATGGCAAGATGCATGCCTGCGGCCATGATGGCCACACCACCATGCTGCTGGGTGCGGCGCGCTACCTGTCACAGCACCGCGATTTTGATGGCACGCTGCATTTTATCTTCCAGCCCGCCGAAGAAGGCGAGGGCGGCGCCCGGGTGATGATTGAAGAAGGCCTGTTCGAGCAATTTCCCTGCGATGCGGTGTATGGCATGCACAATATTCCCGGCCTGCCATTGGGCCAGTTTGCCATCCGGCCCGGCTCGATGATGGCAGCTTCCGATACATGGACGGTGGTGTTTCGCGGCAGCGGCGGCCATGGCGCCATGCCGCATATGGGCACTGATCCAACCCAGCCGGCAGCCAGCTTTGTCACCGCCACGCAGAATATCATCGGCCGCAATGTCTCGCCGCAGCAGGCCGCCGTGCTCAGTGTTGGCCATATCGCTGCCGGCGCCTATGGCTCGCCCAATGTGATCCCGGCCGAGGTGACGATACGCGGCACGGCGCGCAGCTACACGCCGGCCGATCGCGACCTGCTGGAACGCCGCCTGGGCGAAGCCGCCCAGGGTATCGCAGCGGCGCATGGCTGCACGGTGGAATATCATTATCTGCGGCGTTATCCGCCGCTGGTGAATGCGGCTGAACAGACCAGCATCGCCTTGCGCGCAGCCGCAGCCACGGTGGGCGCGGCCAATGTGGATGGCGATACCGAGCGCCTCACCGGCGCCGAAGATTTTGCCTTCATGCTGGAAAAGAAGCCCGGCGCCTATATCCTGCTTGGCAATGGCGGCAGCGTGGAGGATGGCTCCTGCCATTATGTGCATACGCCGCATTATGATTTCAACGACCGGGCGCTGATCACCGGCGCGGCCTATTGGGTCAATCTGGTGGCCGAGGAACTCGGCGCCGCACGCGGCTGAAGCGGATCGAAATGCAAAACGCCCGGGTGATTGGGTCACCCGGGCGTTTTTTGTGACGGCGTGTCCGCAGCGTCAGCGCGCGTTATAAGCCGCCAATGCCGCCAGGTTGACGATATCGCTGACCGAAGCGCCCATCTGCGCGATCTGCACCGGCTTTTCCAGGCCCACCAGCAGCGGGCCGATCACGGTGCCGCCGCCCAGTTCCTGCAAAAGCTGCGACGAGATCAGCGCCGAATGCAGGCCGGGCATGATCAGCACATTGGCCGGGCCGGAGAGGCGGCAGAACGGATAGATTTTCTGCAAATCCGGATTGAGCGCCACGGCGGCCGACATTTCGCCGTCATACTCAAAATTCACCTCATGGCCGCCGGCGCGGAGCTGGTCCAGTTCCATCACCGCCTGGCGCACCACATCCACCACGCCGCCTGGCGCATTGCCGAAATTGGAATGCGACAGCAGCGCGACGCGTGGCTCGTGGCCCATCTTGCGCGCCACATCGGCGGCCTGGATGGCGATCTGGCTCAGATCCTTCGAGCCGGGCAGTTCGGTAACCGAAGTATCGGCGATGAACACGGTGCGGCCCCGCGCCACGATGATCGAGATGCCAAGCACACGCTGGCCGCGCGTCGGATCGATGGCCCAGCGCACGCCGTCATACGATACGCTATAGGTGCGGGTAACACCGGTCACCATGGCATCGGCATGGCCCATAGCCACCATACAGGCGCCAAACACGTTGCGATCCAGATTGACCAGGCGCTGCACATCGCGATGCAGCGCGCCACGGCGCTGATGCCGCTTGTAGAGAAAATCGGTATAGGCTTCGTTATGGGTCGAGACGCGGGCATTGCTGATCTCGATGCCATCCAGATTGCTCAGGCCGATTTCCTTCATGGTGGCGGCGATGCGCTCGCTGCGGCCGATCAGCACCGGGGTGCCATAGCCGGCATCGCGGAAAGCCAGCGCCGAACGGATCACGGTTTCTTCTTCACCCTCGGCAAACACCACGCGCTTCGGATTGGCGCTCACCTGGTCAAAGAAAATCTGCAAGCTGCCGGCGGTGGGATTCATGCGGGCGCGGAGCTGGTTGCGATAGGCGCCCCAATCGGTGATCGGCTTGCGCGCCACACCGCTTTTCACCGCCGCCTTGGCCACTGCCAGCGGAATCTCCACGATCAGGCGCGGATCAAACGGCGAGGGGATGATGTAGTTCGGGCCGTATTTTGGCCGTGCGCCCTTATAGGCCGCCGCCACTTCATCCGGCACATCCTCGCGTGCCAGCTTGGCGATGGCTTCGGCGGCGGCGATCTTCATTTCATCATTGATGGTGCGGGCGCGCACATCCAGCGCGCCGCGGAAGATATAGGGAAAGCCCAGCACGTTATTCACCTGGTTCGGATAATCCGAACGGCCGGTGGCCATGATGGCATCGCCGCGTGCCGCAGCGGCTTCCTCCGGGGTGATTTCCGGATCGGGATTGGCCATGGCGAAGATGATCGGATTGGCCGACATGCTGCGCAGCATGTCGGGCGTCAACGCGCCCTTCACCGACAGGCCGAAGAATACGTCGGAACCCTTCACCGCATCGGCCAGGCTGCGCGCATCGGTCTTCACGGCATGCGCCGATTTCCACTGGTTCATGCCATCGGTGCGGCCCTGATAGACCACGCCCTTGGTGTCGCACAGGATGACATTCTCCGGCGACATGCCCATCGCCTTCACCAATTCGGCGCAGGCGATGCCGGCAGCGCCGGCACCATTCACCACCATCTTGGCATTTTTGATATCGCGGCCGGTGAGATGCAGCGCATTGATCAGGCCGGCGGCGGCAATGATCGCAGTGCCATGCTGATCATCGTGGAAGATCGGAATATCCATCAGCTCGCGCAGGCGCTGCTCGATCACAAAACATTCCGGCGCCTTGATGTCTTCCAGATTGATGCCGCCAAAGCTGGGGCCGAGATAACGCACGCTGTTGACAAAGGCTTCCACTTCCTCGGTGTCAACCTCAAGATCAATCGAGTCAACATCGGCGAAGCGCTTGAACAGCACCGACTTGCCTTCCATCACCGGCTTGCCGGCCAGCGCGCCGAGATTGCCCAGGCCGAGCACGGCGGTGCCGTTTGAGATCACCGCCACCATGTTGCCGCGTGTGGTGTAGTCATAGGCGGTGTCGGGATCTTCGGCGATGGCAAGGCAGGGCGCCGCCACGCCGGGCGAATAGGCCAGGCTGAGATCGCGCGTCGTCGCCATCGGCTTGGTCGGCACGATCTCCAGTTTGCCCGGCTGGCCCATTTTGTGGAATTCCAGCGCGGCTTCGTAGAGGCTGTTGGTTTTGCTCTCGCTCATCCCGGTTTATCCGTCCCTAGACTCTGGAAAATTGTTCCTGTAACGCGCCATATTAGGCAACCCGCGCCAACCGTGAAAGGGCCATCCGGCCAAAGATGATGCGCCACCGATATGCGTAAGCCTGTCTCGCCCGACACACCAGTCAGTCCGGCTGCCTCGCCGCTGATGACCCAGTATCTCGGGATCAAGGCGCAGAATCCCGATGCGCTGCTATTCTACCGCATGGGCGATTTCTACGAATTGTTCTTCGATGATGCGGTGACCGCCGCGCGTGCGCTGGACATCGCGCTGACCAAACGCGGGCTGCATGAGGGCCAGGACATACCCATGTGCGGTGTGCCGGTGCATGCCGCCGAAGCTTACCTCTCCCGTCTGATACGCCAGGGTTTCCGTGTCGCGGTCTGTGAGCAGCTGGAAGATCCCGCAGAAGCGAAGAAGCGCGGCTCAAAATCGGTGGTGAAGCGCGATGTGATCCGCACCGTCACCCCCGGCACCATCACTGAAGACAGCCTGCTGGATGCCCGCGCCAATAATTATCTGGCGGCGCTGGCGCGCAGCGGCGGCGAGGATGGCGGCAATCTTGGCCTCGCCTGGATCGATATTTCCACCGGCGAATTTGGCCTAGCTGAAACGAATGCCGCCGGCCTGGGGGCCGATCTGGCGCGGTTGCGCCCGCGTGAATTGTTGTTGCCGGATAGCCTGCTGGCGCAGCCGGCCTTGCGGGCTGCGCTGGATGGCATCGAGATGGCGCTGACGCCTTTGCCCGGGGCGCGCTTTGATTCCGGCAATGGCGAACGCCGGCTCAAAGCCGCCTTCGGCGTTGCAGCATTGGATGCCTTCGGCACCTTCGCACGTGCGGAATGCGCGGCAGCGGGCGCCTTGCTGGATTATGTTGAACTGACCCAGCGCGGCAAACTGCCCAGCCTGCGCCCGCCGTTGCGCCAGGCATCCTCCAGCCTGATGGCGATTGATGCCGCCACGCGGCGCAATCTGGAACTGGTCGAAACCTTGTCCGGCAGCCGCGATGGCTCGCTGCTCGCCACCATTGATCTGACCCTGACCGGCGCCGGGGCACGCCTGCTGGCCATGCGCTTGCAGGCGCCGCTCACCGATGCGGCGGCGATTAATCATGGCCTTGATGCCGTGGCCTATCTGCTGGATGGCGAAAGGTTGCGTGACGATCTGCGCCAGGTGTTGCGCAAGGTGCCGGATCTGGCCCGCGCCCTGTCGCGCCTGTCGCTCGGCCGTGGCGGGCCGCGCGATCTGGCGGCTTTGCGTGATGGTCTGGATCAGGCCGGCAATTTGCAGCGCCGCTTGCGCAGCGAAGCCGCCTTGCCGCCGCAACTGGCCGGGCTGGCCCAGGGCTTAGGGTTCCATGGCATGTTGGTGGATGCCTTGCGCACGGCGCTCGGCGCCGAATTGCCGATGAATGCCCGCGATGGCGGCTTTGTGGCTGCCGGCTATCGCGCCGATCTGGATGAATTGCGCCTGCTGCGCGATGAAAGCCGGCGCCATATCGCCGCCTTGCAGGAGCGTTATGCCAACGAGACCGGCATTCCCGGCCTCAAGATCAGGCATAATAACGTGCTCGGCTACTACATCGAGATCACGCCGCGCCATGCGGATCGTATGGGGCCAAGCTTCATCCATCGCCAGACCATGGCCAATGCGGTGCGCTATGCCACGCCGGAACTGGGTGAACTGGAAAGCCGCATCTCGCAGGCCGGTGATCGCGCCCTGGCGTTGGAACTGGAGGTGTTCGAGGCGCTGACGGCGCGGGCTTTGGCCGAGGCGGCAAGTATCGCCCAGGCCGCTGAAGCGCTGGCGGCGCTGGATGTGGCGGCGGCGCTGGCGGAACTGGCTGTGCAGCGGCGCTGGGTGCGGCCGCTGGTGGATGTCTCGCTGGATTTTCAGATTGTCGCCGGCCGTCATCCGGTGGTGGAAGCGGCCTTGCAGCGGCGCGGCGAGGGCGAGGCTTTTGTCGCCAATGACTGCAATCTTGGCGATGGCAGCAAACTCTGGCTGCTCACCGGCCCCAACATGGCCGGTAAAAGCACCTTCCTGCGCCAGAATGCACTGATCGCGGTGCTGGCGCAGATGGGCAGCTTCGTGCCGGCCGGGCGGGCGCATATCGGCGTGGTGGATCGCCTGTTCAGCCGCGTCGGCGCCGCCGACGATCTGGCGCGTGGCCGCAGCACGTTCATGGTGGAAATGGTGGAAACCGCCGCCATCCTGCATCAGGCCGGGCCGCGTGCGCTGGTGATCCTGGATGAAATCGGGCGTGGCACGGCGACGTTTGACGGCCTCTCGATTGCCTGGGCGGTGGTGGAATATCTGCATGAAAAAAGCCGCTGCCGGGGCCTGTTCGCCACCCATTACCATGAACTGACCCAGCTTGCCGGCAAACTCGGCCAGCTTGAGAATCACAGCCTCAAGGTGCGTGAATGGCAGGGCGACCTGG
>DLGP01000147.1:70962-80656 GCA_002482765.1 Alphaproteobacteria bacterium UBA7691 | reverse complement strand
CGCCGAGGTGCTGCGCCATCTGGAAGCGCAGCAGCAGGGTGGCCGCGCAGCGCAAAGCCTGGCTGACGATTTGCCGCTGTTCAACCTGGCCCGGCCGGCAGCGCCGGTGGCGCGCGAGTCGGATGTGGAGGCGGCCTTGAAGGCCGCCGATCTGGATAGCCTCAGCCCGCGCCAGGCGCTCGACCTGTTGTTCGAATTAAAAGGCAAGCTGGCCGAGTAGCCGGGACCAGCCAAGATCGTCATGGTACGCGAAGGCGTACCATCCACGTTTTTTATTTAACTGACCGGCAAAAACACGCGTGGATGGTCGGCCTGCGCCGACCATGACGGCTTTGGTTTGAATTCTGGCCGCAGCCAGCGTAAAGCCCATATCCTGATCAGCGCGCCACGCGCGCCGCCCGGGCAATACGCAGCAGGGCGTCGCCGGTCACGGCGTCGGCGGGGATGCCGGTGCTTTTGGCATTGAGTTCGGCATCGGTCAGGATTTCCAGCGCGCGCATCAGCCGTTCCGGCGACCACAGCTTTAATTGCCGCACAAAGGCGTCCTCGCGTTTCCAGAACACGCCCAGGCTCTTGGCAAGGAATTTTGGATCGCCGCCGCCGCTATTCATGCGCGCGATGCCAAGATGCAGGCGCTGGGCATGTTTCTGCGTCACGCGCAGGATCGCCACCGGCGATTCGCCGGCCATTTCGCTTTGCGCCAAGGCTTCGGCCAGTTTGGCGATGTCTCCGCCAAAGGCGGCAAAGGCGGCATCGTCCAGATTGCCCACCGAACTGTCGCCGATGCAGGCTTCGGCATCCTGCAAGGTGATCGGGCCGGCCTCGTCGCCCTTGTAGAGCAGCAGCTTGTTGATCTCGCCGCGTGTCACCAGGCGGTCGGAGCCGAGATTGTCGCGCAGGAAAGCCAGCGCATCGTCATCAACCTTGTGGCCGCTCTCCTGGATCATGCTGCGGATCACGCCGGCCAGGGCATGCGGGTCGTCGGCATAACACGGCACCGCCACCGCCAGCGGCGCGGCTTCGAAAGCGCTGCGCAGCGACGAGCGCCCGGTCAGTTCGCCGGCTTCCACGATCACCAGGGCATCGCCCGGCAATTCACTGAGGAATTCGGCAAACAGCTTGCCCAGGCGGTCGCCGGCATTACTCACCGTCACCACGCGGCGGCCACCCATCAGCGACATCGCGGCGGCTTCGTCATTCAGCCGTGCCGGATCGTCGCCAAGCTGCGCGGCGCTCAGGTTGACCAGGTTGAAGGTGGGATCAAGATCAGGCACCAGAGTGGCAGCCAAGGCCTTGGCGCGTTCATGCACCAGGCCCTGATCGGGGCCGAAGATCAGCGCCGCGCGCAGGGCAGCGGGCGGCTTGCGCAGGAAGCCTTCAATCTCGCCCGGTTTCAGTTTCATCGGTTCAGCCCGGCTTCTGGCTATTCTGCCGCCGGCTGAAAAAATTGCCCAGCACGATGCGCAATTGCTCGGCGCCATCGCGCGCGGCGCGGGTGCGGGCATCACGTTCGCTGA
The DNA here is from genome assembly GCA_002482765.1 of Alphaproteobacteria bacterium UBA7691. Taxonomy (GTDB): domain Bacteria; phylum Pseudomonadota; class Alphaproteobacteria; order Ferrovibrionales; family Ferrovibrionaceae; genus Ferrovibrio. The sequence continues at coordinate 79,139 of DLGP01000147.1, read as the reverse complement.
CCAGGTTGGCGTAATCGGCGCGTACCAGATTGTATGAAACCAGGCTGCTGACATTGCCTTGGCTGATAATGGTGCCGCTGCGGTAATCATGCAGCCGATAGGCAATCTGCATGGCCAGATTGTTGCGCGTCACTTCATCCGAGCGCGTCACCAGCACGTTGGAGATATTCTCGATCACGCGCAGTTCCAGGCGATAAAGCGGTTTTTCCGGCGCGCCGAGCGGTGTCAGCATATCGAGCAGGTGATTGCGCACCAGCTGCGTGGTGCGGTTCTCGGCCTGCTCGATGGAGACACGGCTGAATTCCGACACCGTCAAGTCGCCATCCTGGCGGCCATAAAGCGGCTTGAAACCGCAGCCGGCAAGGCCCGGCAGCAGGGCCAGGAGCGTCAGCGCCAGGATGACTCGCCTAGAGCGTTTCATATTCATTTGGAAGCACCTTCGCCGCGGCGATTTTGCGTTTTGCGGAGGAGCCCGGCGCCGGGCGTAGTGGGACTACGGCCAAGCCGGGCGACACGCGCAAAACGCAAAAGCGCCCGGCCCCTCCGGGGTTGCGTCTGGAGGCGGCATCCGCCCTGCGCACACGAGCGTCCACTGGACGCTCGCGAGCTTGGGCTGTCGAAACGCTCGCAGGTACCGCGCGAGGTACCTGCTGCGCGCTTCTCCTAGCGGCTACCGCCTCCAGACGCAACGCAGGTGCTTCCAAATGAATATGAAGCGCTCTAGACCACCACATTCACGATCCGGTTCGGCACCACGATCACCTTGCGCGCCGGCTTGCCTTCCATGGCGCGCAGCACGTTGTCATTGGCCAGCGCCAGGGCCTCCAGCGCTGCCTTGTCCATGTCGCGGGCCACCTGCACGGTCGCGCGCAGCTTGCCGGAAACCTGCACCGCAATGGTCACGGTATCGTCGCGCGCCAGATCGGCATCGGCTTCGGGCCAGGGCTGGTCCACCACCATGCCGCTATTGCCCAGGGTCTGCCAGATTTCCTCGGCCAGATGCGGCACCATCGGCGCGATCAGGCGGGCCAGGTTTTCCAGCGCCTCGCGCCGCGCCACGGCCGAACTGGCATCGGTCGCCCGGTGCGCTTCCAGCGTGTTGGCAAATTCATGCACGCGCGCCACGGCCTTGTTGAAATGGAACTGCTCCAGATCCTGGGTCAGCGCGATGATGGCCTTGTGCAGCGCGCGGCGCAGTTCCAGCGCGTCGCTGCTCCATTCGGCAGGCAAACTCTCGCCGGCAGGCGCAATCGGCGCCTTCGGCTCGGTCACCAGGCGATAAAGCCGCTGGGTGAAGCGCCAGGCGCCCTCGGCGCCGGCTTCGGTCCATTCCAGGTCACGCTCCGGCGGGCTGTCAGACAGCATGAACCAGCGTGCCGTGTCGGCGCCATAGGTCTCGATGATCAGGCCGGGGTCGATCACGTTTTTCTTCGATTTCGACATCTTCTCAACGCGGCCAACCGTCACCGGCTGGCCGGTGACGGCATGCACCACCTGGCCGGCTTCCTTGCGGATATCGGTCGGGAACAGCCAGGCGCCGGAAGTGTCCTTGTAGGTCTCGTGGCACACCATGCCCTGGGTGAACAGGCCGGCAAACGGCTCGGCCACCTTCACATGCCCGGTATCGCGCAAGGCCCGGGTGAAAAAGCGCGAATACAGCAGATGCAGGATGGCATGCTCGATGCCGCCGATATACTGATCCACCGGCAGCCAGTAATCCACCGCGTCGCTATCCATCGGCGCATCATGGCGCGCCGAGCAGAAGCGGGCGAAATACCACGAGCTATCCACAAAGGTGTCGCAGGTATCGGTCTCGCGCCGCGCCGGCTGGCCGCAGCTTGGGCAATGCACATGTTTCCAGGTCGGGTGATGGTCCAGCGGATTGCCCGGGCGGTCAAAGCTGACATCCTCGGGCAACGTCACCGGCAATTGATCCTCCGGCACCGGCACCACGCCGCAGGTGTCGCAATGGATCATCGGGATCGGGCAGCCCCAATAGCGCTGGCGGCTGACGCCCCAGTCGCGCAGGCGATAGGTCACGGTGCCGCTGCCGGCCTTCAGTTCTTCCAGTCGGGCAATCGCGGCGCGCTTGGCTTCCGCCACGCCCAGGCCATCCAGAAAGCCGGAGTTGATCGCCACGGTGTTATCCGTGTCGGTAAAGGCTTCGGTGCCGACCTCAAGCGTGCTTGAGCCCTTGGGCGCCACCACGGCCTGCACCGTCAGGCCATATTTGCGGGCAAAATCCAGGTCGCGCTGGTCATGCGCCGGGCAGCCAAAAATCGCGCCGGTGCCGTATTCCATCAGCACAAAATTGGCGACATAGACCGGCAGGCGCCAGGCCGGGTCAAACGGATGTTGCGCCTCCACAGGCAGGCGATAGCCCTTCTTCTCGGCCTTTTCCAGTTCGGCTTCGGCCGTGCCGGTCTGGCGGCATTCCTCGATGAAGGCAGCCAGGCTGGCATCCTTGGCGGCCATTTCGGCTGCCAGCGGATGATCCGCCGAGATGGCGACAAAGCTGGCGCCATACAGCGTGTCGGGCCGGGTGGAATACACCTCGATCTTGTCAGCGCGGTCGGCCAGATCAAAATGGAACCGCGCGCCTTCCGACTTGCCGATCCAGTTCTGCTGCATCAGCCGCACCCGTTCCGGCCAGCGGTCGAGGTCGTTCAGCGCTTCCAGCAGGTCGTCGGCATATTGCGTGATCTTGAAGAACCACTGGCTCAGCTTGCGGCGTTCAACAATGGCGCCGGAACGCCAGCCGCGGCCATCAATCACCTGCTCGTTGGCCAGCACGGTGTGGTCCACCGGGTCCCAGTTGACGAAGCTTTCCTTGCGATAGGCCAAGCCGGCCTTGAACAGATCCAGGAACAGTTTCTGCTGGTGTTTGTAATAACCCGGATGGCAGGTGGCCAATTCGCAATCCCAGTCCAGCGACAGGCCCATGCGCTTCAGCTCGGCGCGCATATTGGCGATATTGTCGTAGGTCCAGGCCGCCGGATGCACCTTCTTTTCCTGCGCCGCATTTTCGGCCGGCAGGCCAAAGGCATCCCAGCCCATCGGATGCAGCACATTGTAGCCCATCGCCCGGCGCCAGCGCGCCACGACGTCGCCCATCGTATAGTTGCGCACGTGCCCCATATGGATGCGCCCCGACGGATAGGGAAACATCTCCAGCACATAGTATTTTGGGCGCGAGCGGTCGGGCTTGGCGCGGAAGGAGCCATGGGCATCCCATTCCTGCTGCCACTTGGCTTCCACCACCTTGGCGTTATAACGCGACATCACTTCAAACCGTCTTGTCAGGTGAAACTGAGACTGAAACTAGCGTCGGGCTTCCGACTCAACACGCAATTCGCGGGCGCGTTGCAGGATGGCGTTTTCCATGCTCACGCCGGTTTCCGGCGCGGTGGGCTGGTCGGCCCAGTTTTCGCCCTGGCGCACCTGGCGAAACACGCTGACGCGGATGCCATCGGCGCGCAAAGCCTTGTCCAGGATGTAAACCGTCACCTTGAACCGCTCGGTCGGGGTTTGCGGCGCGGCATACCAGTCGGTGATGATCACGCCGCCAAACGGATCAGCCGAGGCCAGCGGCATGAACGAGATGGTGTCCAGCGAGGCGCGCCACAGGAAGCTGTTGACGCCAATGCCGGCGCCGCCGCCTTCCTCGGGCTTTTTGCTGCCGCCACTGGAAAACAGGCCGCCAGAGCCGAAAATGGTCTGCCGCTCACCGGTCGGGTTCGGATTCACCGTGCCGTCCGGGCCTTTTTCCGGGTAGGGCACGTATTCACCACTACCGCCGCCGCAGGCACCAAGGCCCAGGGTAAGGGCAAGAGCCGCGGCCAGCACGGCCTTGTGGGTCGGAAACTGGCGGAACCGAATCATGAATGCTATCCTCCGCAGGGCGCCAAAGCCGCCATCGGTGCCTCTTTGACTAGCATATCGCCCTCCGCCGCGCCAATCGCCGGAGCGTTAAAAAGAATCGCCCGCAAGCCCACCTTATTGCTCCAGTTCACAAGTTCAGATGAGCCCTGAAGAAATCGACGCCTGTATGGCCGAAGCCTGGCAAAAACAAGCCAATGGCGAGATCGATGCTGCGATGCGGCTGTATCAGGCCGTGCTTGCGGCAATGCCACAGGGCCATGCCGGCGCCCGGCTTGGCCTGGGACAATGTTATCTGGAGCAGCGTCAACCCGATCTTGCTTTGCAGCATCTGCGCGCGGCGCTGGCGCTGGCGCCGCAATCCGGCGCCATCCGGCATCTGGTCGATGCCCTGGCGGGCAACACCACCGAGCGGGCGCCGGATGATTATCTGCGCTGGGTGTTTGATGGCCATGCCGATACTTTTGACCGCCATCTGGCCGCGCTGAAATACCGTGGCCCCTGGATGATCCGCAGCCTGGCTGAACGCGCTTGGCAGCCGGATGCCAGCCGTGCCCTGCTGGATATTGGCTGTGGCACCGGGCTGAACGGGCCGCTTTTCCGCCCCTATGCCAGCCGCCTGGATGGCATCGATCTGGCGCCGCGCATGATCGAGCAGGCGAAGCGCCGCCAGGTTGCCGGCCGGCCGGCCTATGACCGGCTGGCCGTGGCGGAAATTCACCAATTCCTGGAGCAGATTCCGGCCCGGGTTTATGACGCGCTGCTATCCACGGATGTGTTCATCTATATTGGCCGGCTGGAGCGTTTTTTTGCCCAGGCGGCCCGGGTGCTGCGGCCGGGTGGGGAAATCCTCGCCACCATTGAACGCGGCGAGGCCACAACTCCTGTGCAGTTGATGCCCACGGGCCGATACCGCCAGAGCGATAGTTACATTGCCGAGCTTGCCGCCAGCCATGGTTTCCAGCTCGCCGATAGTCTGGACGCGCCGCTGCGGGTGGAACAGGGTGTGGCAGAACCGGGGCGGGCGTTTCGGCTTGTGCTGGGCGATTCGCGGTAATCGGGCGCTTTTGCCGCCTGCCAGTTGAACGCCTTGTGCGGGTGCCGTAGATCAACACGCAGACCATAAATGCCGGGAATCCAGGTTTTCTGAAATAGAATGTGGCCCATCTGCAACACCTGCGGCAAAAAGGTGGCGAAATGTGCCGCTTTTATTGACAGAGAGGGGGGCGGAGTGGCTTCATGCCCAAGATCAGTTAGCCCAGCCGGGCTGATTGTTCTCTGCTAATTATTAGCTCTGAAAACCTTTAGACCCCGGTGGGAGAGGAATAGAGATGAAGAAGACTCTGCTTCTGCAAACCGCGCTCGTGGCTGCTGCTGGCGTTATGCTGGCCGATGCCTCGTTCGCTCAGGTGAAGGCTGAACCGCTCGGCGTGACCGTCGGCGGCTACATGACCCGCACTTTCAAGGTCCAGGACCGTGACAAGGTCACTGGTTCGGGCCAGACCGACAAGGCCCCGGTGACCTTCGGTGGTCCGGATGCCGAAATCTGGTTCAGCCTGCGCGCCGTGCTGGATAACGGCCTGCGCATCGGCGGCCGCGTTGAGCTGGAAGGCGCCTCGGACGGCGACCAGATCGACGAAAGCTATGTCTGGTTCGAAAACGACATGGGCCGCATCGAGCTTGGCTCGACCGACCGCGTTGCTTCGAAGATGCAGTATTTCTCGCCGAACGCCACCTTCCCGGGCCAGGGCACTGGTCAGGTGTCGGAAAACTCGGCCATCATCGCGGGCACCGGCAACCAGGCTGGTGGCGTGTCGATGTGGTTCGCCAATGCGGCCAACGACGCTGAAGGTATCAACCTGTACACCTCCTCGAACCGCTATTTCGGTTCGAAGGCTGGCAAGGGCCTCCAGCTCGGCTATTCGTACACCCCGGATGGCTGCCAGGACTATAACAACGCCGGTGGCCAGTTCGCTGCCGCTGCGACCGTGACCAACTGCGATGCCGGCTTCAGCTCGACCATCAATGGTTCGGTGCGTAACCAGCACACCTTCGCCGCCAACTACATCGAGTCGTTTGGCGATGTCAGCGTTGCTCTCTATGCCGGCTACATCAGCAGCCGCGCCGAGCCGACTGCTGCCACTGCTGCCGCTGCGGTTCCGAAGCGCGTCACCGGCTGGAACGCCGGCGCTCAGCTGACCTATGCTCTCGGTGGCGGTTCGACCGTTGCCGTCGGTGGCGGTCTGAAGCGTGAAGAAGTGTCGGCCACTGTCGACCGCAACGTCTACGTTGTCGGCCTGATGTACCTGACCAACGGCGCTGCTCCGGGTTCGATCGGCGTCGGTGCCGACTTCTGGAAGTCCAAGGGTGAGGAAGTCGGCCAGGCCGACGACACCGCCAAGCTGTTCCAGGTTGGCGTCAGCTACCAGCTCGCCACCGGCATCAAGCTGTATGGCGGCGCGGGCACCTACGAGTGGGAAGACGGCGCTGCTGCGATCGGCGCTGGCGACAGCAAGGCCAATTTCGGCCTGCTGGGTGTGAACCTGGTGTTCTAATTCGATCCTTTGGATCGGTTAGTGGAAAGGGGCAGGGCAACCTGCCCCTTTTCTTTTTCTTTTGTCAGAGCCGTATCTTCTTTGGCCGGAATGCCTTTTGAGGCCGATAATTGGCCTGATCACTTTTTCAGTTCACGGATCAAAACTGCTGCTCGCGTGTTCATGATCACAGGGGCGTGACCTGCCTGCTTCCCTTTTACGCCACGCTTTCCCATCTTCCCTGCGTATCGTAAATCCGGAGTCCCCGATGAAATCCTCCCTGCTTTTACAAACCGCCCTGGTTGCCGCCGCCGGCCTGATGCTGGCAGACAACGCCTTCGCCCAGGTCAAGGCCGAACCGCTTGGTGTTACTGTTGGCGGTTACATGACCCGCACCTTCAAGGTGCAGGACCGCGACAAGGTGACCGGCTCGGCCCAGACCGACAAATCAACCGCCACCTTTGGCGGCCCGAATGCCGAAATCTGGTTCAACCTCCGTGCCGTGCTGGATAATGGCCTGCGGGTTGGTGGCCGCGTCGAGCTGGAAGCCGCCAGCGACGGCGATCAGATCGACGAGAGCTATCTCTGGTTTGAAAACGACATGGGCAAGGTCGAGGTCGGTTCGACCGACCGCGTGGCGGCCAAGATGCAGTATTTCTCGCCCAACACCACATTGCCGGGCCAGGACAACATCTCCACGGCGACATCGGAAAATGCGCCCTTCGTGGTGCCGACCAATAACCGTGCCGGCCCCACATCAATGTGGTTCGCCAACCATGGCAACGATGCCGAGGGTATCAATATCTACACCTCGTCGAACCGCTATTTCGGCTCCAAGGCTGGCAAGGGCCTGCAACTCGGCGTCTCATACGTGCCGGATGGCTGCCAGGATTACAATAATGGCGGTGGCCAGTTCGCGGCTGCCGGCAACATCACCAATTGCGATGCTGGCTTCAGCAACACGGTGAATGGCTCGGTGCGCAACCACTACAATGTGGCCGCCAATTATATCGAATCGTTCGGTGATTTTACGGTCGCTCTGTCGGCCGGTTATGTCAGCACCCGTATTGAAAGCGTTGGCATCAACACCGCCACCAATGCCGGCACCGCCGGTCAGGCGCGGCTGAATGGCTGGCAGGCCGGTTCCCAGGTCACCTATGCCCTGGGCGGCGGCTCCACTGTCGGCGTTGGCGGCGGCTACAAGTCGGAAGAAGTCACCAGCACCATTGATCGCCGTTCCTACATTGTCGGTTTCCTCTACACCACCAATGGCAGCCAGCCCGGCTCGATTGGCGTGGGTGGCGATTACTGGCATGCCAAGGGCGAGGAAGCCGGCCTGGCCGACGACAAGGCCGAGATTCTGCAGCTTGGCGTCAGCTACATGCTGGCCACCGGCATCAAGCTCTATGGCGGCGCCGGCACCTATGAATACACCGATGGCAATGCGGTGCGGGCCAATGAATCAAAGGCCAATTTCGGCGTGCTCGGTGTCAACCTGACCTTCTGAGCCGGGTTGCCCGCAGCAAACCCAATGCCATGGCCCGCGCAAGCGGGCCATGGTTTATGCACGGCGGCTCGTTTTCCTATCGCCGCCAAAATCGTCATGCCCAGGTCAAGCCCACAGCTGCCGGGTTTAGTTTTTTTGATCCTTGGCTACGGCCCGTATTCGCAACAAAGCTGTCATGGTCGGCGTAGGCCGACCATCCACGAGTACCTTGTGTTTCAGCCAGTTAAACTAAGAAACACGTGGATGGTACGCCTTCG
>DLGP01000147.1:10721-70933 GCA_002482765.1 Alphaproteobacteria bacterium UBA7691 | reverse complement strand
CGGTCTGTGTTGTGGGACGAGTGAAGCCGCCTTGCGCCAACAGCGTTGAGAAATCCTGCAATGATCGAAAAGCCCAGCCCCGGAAAGCCCAGGCGCCATGCAGGATTTTAGCAACACCCGACAGGCTTAACCGCGTCGCCCTGCTTCTCGCCCGTGCATGCCGAATTGGTGGGCAATGCCGATCAGGCGGCAAGCCTCAATCCAGCAGCAGCTTTGCTGCCAGCAGGATGGCAATCAGGCCAAGCAGCCAATGCAGCTTGCGGTCTGGGGCTTGCTCAATAACCGGCGTCGGCTCGCTCGCCGCTTCCAGCCGGTCAAGCAGCTTGGGGAGCCGGCGCAGAGTGGCGAGGCCATGCGACACGGCATCGCGAATCTGCGCTTCCGGCCCCATATGCTCGGCCGCCCAGGCCAGCACCACCGGGCGCGAGGCTTCCCAGAAATTCACAGTCTCATCCAGGCTGCGCGCCACGCCTTCCACCGTCACCATGGTTTTTTGCAGCAGCAGCAGATGCGGCTGGGTGCGCATGCCGAAGGTTTCGGTGATCTGGAAAAGTTGTGCCAGCAGGCGGCCGATGGAAATTTCCGTCACCGGCTTGCCCAGGATCGGTTCGCCGATGGAACGGCAGGCCTGGGCAAAAGCTTCCACGGTGCGGCCATTGGCCGGATCGAGCGGCACATAGCCGGCCTCGATATGCACTTCGGCGGCGCGGCGCCAATCGCCGGCCAGGAAGGCGCCCAGCATTTCGGCCATGAAGCGCCGGGTCGGCATGTCGATGCGGCCCATGATGCCAAAATCCACCAGTTCCAGCCGGCCATGCTCGCCAACAAACAGGTTGCCATGATGCATGTCGGCATGGAAATAGCCGTCGCGCAAAGCCTGGCGCAGAAACACCTGGATCACGCGCTCGGCCAGTTGCGGCAGATCATGGCCGGCAGCCAGCAGCGCGGCGCGATCCTCAATCGGAATGCCGGCAATACGTTGCAGCGTCAGCACCCGGCGCGCGGTGCGGTTCCAGTCCGGGCGCGGCACCAGCAGATCAGCATCGTTGCGGAAATTATCGGCGATTTCAGAAGCCGCAGCGGCTTCCAGGCGCAAATCCATCTCAATCGCCACCTGGGCGGCAATCGCCTGCACCACGGCGCGCGGCCGCAGCCGGTGCATGCCGGGCAGGCAATCTTCGCTCAGATCGGCAAGCCAGCCGAACAAGGCCAGGTCGCGGGCGAAAGCCGCTTCCACGCCGGGCCGCAGCACCTTCACCGCCAGCTTGCTGCCATCCGCAGCTTCGGCAAAATGCACCTGCGCTACGCTGGCCGCTGCCACCGGCTCAGGCTCGAAGCCAACAAACAGGTCGTCCAGCCGGCCACCCAACTCGGCCTCAATGCTCGCCTTGGCCTCACTCCAGGCAAAGGGCGGCAGCTTGTCGCGCAGCCGGCCCAGATCCTCCGCCAGTTCGTGGCCCACCAGATCAGGCCGCACACTCAGGATTTGCCCCAGCTTGATGAAGCTCGGCCCCAATTCGGCCATGGCATTGGCCAGCCTTTCGCCGGGCCGCAAATCCGGCCGATGCTTGCCGAATACTGCCTGGAACCCGGCCAAGCCGGCTTTCAGCAGGGGCGGCAGGGGGGCTTCACGCAGCATGAACAGGGCATCATGCCGCGCCAGGATGCGGCCGATCTCAAAGAACCGGCCGAGATGGCGCCAGCCGCCCGGCATCAGAGCCGCCAGCCCGAATGCAATGCGGCGATGCCGCCGGAAAGATTGCGGTATTTCACCTGGCCGAAGCCGGCAGCGCGGATCATCGCGGCGAAATTTTCCTGATTGGGGAAACGCCGGATGCTTTCTACCAGATAACGATAGGAATCGCCGTCTTGCGCCACAATCTGGCCGATGCGCGGCAATAGCTGGAAGGAATAAAGATCGTAGAATTTGGCCAAAGCCGGATTGCTCACGGCCGAGAATTCCAGGCACAGGAAACGCCCGCCCGGTTTCAGCACGCGCCAGGCTTCGGCCAAAGCCTGCTCGATATGGGTGACATTGCGGATGCCGAAAGCGATGGTATAGGCATCCACGCAACGATCCGGCAGGGCTAGGCTCTCGGCATTCATGCAGGCCCAGGACAGGCGATCAAGCCGCGCCTGATCGATGGCGCGGCTGCGGCCCTGGCCCAGCATGGCGGCATTGATATCAGCCACCAGGATTTGCGCCTCCGGCGCGCGGTCATGGATGCGGAAGGCGATATCGCCGGTGCCGCCGGCCATGTCCAGCACGGTGAGGGCGCCGCGTGGATCAAGCCACTCCACCATGGCGTTTTTCCACAAGCGATGCACGCCAGCCGACATCAGGTCGTTCATCAGGTCGTAGCGCGGCGCCACGCTTTCGAACACCTGGCGCACCAGGCGCACCTTGTCTGCCTCGGGCACCTGGGTGAAGCCGAAATGGGTTTCGCCGCTGCTTTGCGGCCCGCTTTGCTGATCCTGGGTCATGGCCGCAAACCATAGCCGAAACCGGCCCTGCGCGGTATAGACAGAGCCGCATGCCTGAATTGCCCGAAGTCGAAACCACCCGGCGCGGCCTTGCCCTCAAGCTGCAAGACCGGCGCATCACCCGCATCGAGGCGCGGCGGCCCGATCTGCGTTTCCCGCTGCCGGCGGATTTTGCCGCCCGTATCCAGGGCAGCCAGGTCGAGGCGCTGGAGCGTCGCGCCAAATATATCCTGATCCGGCTTTCCGGCGGCCTGGTCTGGCTGATCCATCTCGGCATGTCGGGCCGCATGGTGATCCGCCAGGGCTGGCCGAATGATATCGGCCAGCATGACCATGTGATTTTCGGCACCGATGATGGCTGGTCGGTCACTTTCAACGATGCCCGCCGCTTCGGCATGATGGATCTGATCGAAGCCCAGGCTGTGGCCGGCCACAAGCTGCTCGGCGCTATCGGGCCGGAACCGCTGGATGATGCCTTCACCCCGGCAGTGCTGATTGCCGCCCTGCATGGCAAACGCACGCCGATGAAGGCGGCTTTGCTGGATCAGCGCGTGGTGGCCGGCCTGGGCAATATCTATGTTTCGGAAGCGCTCTATCGCGCCGGGATTCACCCCGAGCGGCTGGCCGGTTCGGTGGCGCCAAAGCGGCTGGAAAAGCTGGTGCCGGCGATCAAGGATGTGTTGCTGCAAGCGGTTGAGGCCGGCGGCTCCTCCTTGCGCGATTATGTGCAGACCGATGGCGAACTGGGCTATTTCCAGACCCGGTTCCGGGTCTATGACCGCGAAGACCAGCCCTGCCAAGCCTGCCAGCGCCCGATCAAGCGCATTGTGCAATCCGGCCGCTCCACCTTCTTCTGCGGCCATTGCCAGAAGTAGGGCGGCCGGGGTGGATTCAGGCCGATTCCCCACCCCGCCGGCTCTTTCCAAACCGGCGCTGAACTGGCATGGTCCGCCGCATGTCGTGTCCCGGCCGGACATCCCGTTCCGCCCTGGCGCTGGCCGTATGCCTCGCTTTGTCCGGGGGCGCGCCGGCGGGTTTTTTTGCAACCATTTTCGGCGTTTCCACAGCTTTTGCGGCGGATATTTTCCTCTCGGTGGCGGAAGATGTGCCGGTGATGCCGGGCCTGGTGGAAGACCGCGCGGCGGCGCTGGTGTTTGACAAGCCGACCGGCCGTATCCTGACCGCCGAGGCGCGTGGCAATGTGACGCGCAATGCCGTGCTGGCTTTTTATGCCCAGACCCTGCCGCAGCTTGGCTGGCAGAGCCTGTCGGAAACCCGGTTCCAGCGCGAGGCGGAAATCCTGCGGCTGGAGATCAGCCATCCGGGTGGCGCACTCACCGTGCGTTTTGAACTGACGCCGCGCCAATAAAAGCAGTCAAATAAGGGAAGAACGATGAGCTACGAAATGATCCTGGTGGAAACGCGCGGCCCGGTGGGCCTGATCACCCTGAACCGGCCGCAGGCGCTGAACGCACTCTGCGCCCAGTTGATGGCCGAATTGTCGGATGCTGTGGACAAGTTCGAGGCCGATGACGGCATCGGCTGCATGGTCATCACCGGGTCGGAAAAGGCCTTTGCGGCCGGCGCCGATATCAAGGAGATGAAGGACAAGAGCTATATCGACGTTTACAGCAGCGATTTCATCACCGCCGGCTGGGAGCGGGTGACGCGCTGCCGCAAGCCGGTGATCGCGGCAGTGGCCGGCTTCGCTCTGGGCGGCGGCTGCGAATTGGCCATGATGTGCGATTTTATCCTGGCGGCGGATAACGCCAAATTCGGCCAGCCCGAGATCAATCTGGGCACCATCCCGGGCGCCGGCGGCACCCAGCGCCTGACCCGCTTTGTCGGCAAATCCAAGGCGATGGAAATGTGCCTCACCGGCCGCATGATGGATGCGGCGGAAGCCGAGCGCGCCGGCCTGGTCAGCCGTGTGGTGCCGAAGGAGCAATTGCTGGATGAAGCGATCAAGGCGGCCAGCCGCATCGCCGAATTGTCGCGCCCGGTGGTGATGATCGCCAAGGAAGCGGTCAACCGCGCCTATGAAACCACGCTCAGCGAGGGTGTGCGGTTTGAGCGCCGGGTGTTCCATTCCACCTTTGCCTTCGAGGACCAGAAGGAAGGCATGGCCGCCTTCGCCGAGAAGCGCAAACCCAGCTTCAAGAACCGGTAAGGCGGCAGAGAGATGGCTCCCAAGACGCGCGCCAAGGCCGCCGACATGGTGGAAGAACAGTCGCTCGCGCTGCTGCCGGCCGGCCTGCGCGATGTGCTGCCGCCGCGCGCCGATTGGGAGGCATTTGCTTCCGAAAGCCTGCTCGGCAGTTTTGCCGCGCAAGGCTATGCCCGGGTCAAGCCGCCGCTGATCGAGTTTGAGGAAACCTTGCTGGCCGGCTCGGGCCAGGATCTGGCCGGCCAGATGTTCCGGGTGATGGACCCGGTATCGCAGCGCATGATGGGCCTGCGCACCGATATCACCCTGCAAGTGGCGCGTATTGCCGGCAGCCGGCTGAAACTGGCGCCGCGCCCGCTGCGGCTGGCCTATGCCGGCCAGGTGCTGCGGGTGCGCGGCACACAATTGCGGCCCGAGCGGCAATTCGCCCAGGCCGGTTTTGAGCTGATCGGCGCGGCCGCCCTGGCCGGCGATGTGGAAGTGGCTTTGCTGGCCGCCGAAGCCGTGGCCCGGCTTGGCGTGAAGCATCTGTCGCTGGATATCACCCAGCCTTTGCTGGCGCCGGCCATCATGGCGGCGCATGGCCTGGAGCCGCGCCAGGCCAAGGCGGCGCGGCGTGCGCTGGATCGCAAGGATGCCGCTGAATTGAAGGCTGCGGCCGGCGCGGCCGGGCCTGATCTGCTTAAGCTGCTGGCGCTGGCCGGCCCGGCAGGCAGCGCCATCCAGGGGCTGAAAGCGATGCGGCTATCGGATGCCGCTGCCGCCATCGTTGCAGATCTGGATCGCCTGGTGGCGGAAGTGGCTGCGGCGGCGCCGGATTTGCTGTTGACACTCGATCCCGGCGAATTCCGGGGCTTCGAGTATCATACCGGCATCAGCTACACGCTGTTTGCCCGCAATGTACGCGGCGAATTGGGGCGTGGCGGGCGTTATGTCACCCCGGGCGGCGAAACCGCCACCGGCTTCACGCTCTACCTGGACAGCGTGATGCGCGGCCTGCCGGCGATGCCGGCCAAGCCGCTGCTTTATCTGCCATTCGGCACCAGCCATGCCGTGGCGGCGCGGCTGCGTGCCGACGGTTACAGCACCTGGGCGGCGCTGGAACCAGAGCAAAACCAGCCGCAGCAGGCGGCAAAACAGGCGAATTGCACCCATTGGTGGGACGGTCAGACCGTCTGCGCCGTCTCAGCGTAAGGATTTTCCGATGAGCAATGTAGTTGTGGTGGGCGCCCAGTGGGGCGACGAGGGCAAGGGCAAGATCGTTGATTGGCTGTCCTTGCGCGCCGATGCCGTGGTGCGGTTTCAGGGTGGCCATAATGCCGGCCACACCCTGGTGATTGATGGTGTCACCTACAAGCTGTCGCTGCTGCCTTCGGGTATCGTGCGGCCGGGCAAGCTGTCGGTGATCGGCAGCGGCGTGGTGGTGGACCCCTGGGCCTTGTTGGCCGAGATCGAGAAATTGCGCGGCCAGGGCGTGGCGATTTCGCCGGAAACACTGAAGCTGGCAGATAACGCCGTGCTGATCCTGCCGCTGCATCGTGAACTGGATGGCCTGCGCGAGGATGCGGTGGATGCCGGGGTGAAGATCGGCACCACGCGGCGCGGCATCGGCCCGGCCTATGAGGACAAGATCGGCCGTCGCGCCATCCGGGTTTGCGACCTGGCTGACAGGCCGATGCTGGAGCGTAAGGTGGACGGTCTGCTGGCGCATCACAATGCGCTGCGCAAGGGGCTGGGCGCGCCGGTGGTGGATCGGGCCGAATTGCTCAAGCAGCTTGAGGAAGTGGCGCTGGGCGTGCTGCCCTATGCCGTGCCGGCCTGGGCCGAGCTTGATGAAATGCGCCGCGCCGGCAAAAGGATTCTGTTTGAAGGTGCGCAAGGCTCGCTGCTGGATGTTGATCACGGCACCTATCCGTATGTCACCTCATCCAACACCCTGGCCGGCCAGGCTTCGGCCGGTTCCGGCCTTGGTCCGGGGGCGCTGAATTACATCCTCGGCATCGTCAAAGCCTATACCACGCGGGTTGGCGAAGGCCCGTTCCCCACCGAACTGAGCGACGAGATCGGGCAATGGCTGGGTGAGAAGGGGCATGAATTCGGTGTCGTCACCGGGCGCAAGCGGCGCTGCGGCTGGTTCGATGCCGTGCTGGTGCGCCAGACCGTGAAGCTCAACGGTATCCATGGCATCGCGCTGACCAAGCTGGATGTGCTGGACGGCCTCAAGGAAGTGAAGCTCTGCGTCGGCTATGAACTGAATGGCAAGCGGCTGGATTACTTCCCGTCGGGCATGGCCGAGCAGGCGGCGGCGCGCCCGATCTACGAAACCATGGAAGGCTGGCAGGATTCGACGCGCGGCGCGCGGTCCTGGACACAATTGCCGGGCGAAGCCGTGAAGTATGTTCGCCGCATCGAGGAATTGATCGGTGCGCCGGTGGCCTTGCTCTCCACCAGCCCGGAACGCGAAGATACCATCCTGATGAAAGACCCGTTCGAGGATTGATTCGATAGGCGGCAATTCCCCGCGCATATTTTGTCGCATTGCCCGCCGCTGCTGAACCAGCGGCGTGGCTTTCGCGCAGCAATTGCCGGGATAACATGAAAATAATCCATATAACCGGATGCTAACTTTTGTTCCGCCGTCCGGCCTCTAGATTGTCCTGCAACAGCCCGCTTAACCGTAGGAAGTTGCGCAGCGATGCTCAGAACTCAGCAAGCCCAGGACGATCAGCTCAGCATGGCGGATATCGACGATCTGTGCGAAGCCATCTGCCTTGATGCAGTGGAGGCGGCACAAGCCGCCCGCGCCGGCATCTGGCTGTTTGACCAGGATGGCGCCATGATCTGCCAGCGCCAGTTTGATGTGATGGAGGGCGGCTTCAGTCAGGGTCGCGTCATCCCGCATACCGAAGCGGCGATTTATCTCAAGGCGGCCCGGGATGGCCTGGGTGCCAGCGCCACCGATGCGGCGCCGGCTTTGGCCGGCGATGGCAGCAAGCTGCAAAACCGTCTTGATCTTTTGCTGGTGGATAGCAGCAACCAGCCAACAGCGATGTTCTGCTGCGAGCGTGCCGAACAGAGCGGCGATTGGCGCGAGCGTGATATCTATGTGCTGCGCCATCTGGCCCAGGCATTGGGCGGCGCTATCCGCCGCCATGGCGCATACCATGCCACCGCACAGCAGGCGTCGGATATTGTCGTGACAGCCGAGCTAAAGGCCGATCTGGTGGACGAAGCGGAAGCCGATCTGGATGCCGCCTTTGGCGCAGCGGCGCGGGAAATGCCGCGCCGTCTGCATTGATTACGGCGTTGGGCTGATACCGTCGCGGATCGCGGCTTCGCGCACCGCTTTCTGCACCTTCTCGAAAGCCCGCACTTCGATCTGCCGCACCCGTTCGCGGCTGATATTGTAGCGCGCTGACAGGTCTTCCAACGTCGCCGGCTCGTCGATCAGGCGGCGCTGGATCAGGATGTCGCGTTCGCGCTCGTTGAGCGTAGCCATGGCGCTACCGAGCAATTTGTTGCGGGCGGCAAATTCCTGGCCTTCGGCCAGCCGGGTTTCCTGGCTCGGGGTTTCATCCACCAGCCAATCCTGCCATTGCGCATCGCCGTCTTCATCGCCACGCAACGGCGCGTTCAGGCTGCTATCCGGGCCGGCCAGGCGACGATCCATCGAGATCACTTCCTCGCGCGCCACATCCAGCTGGGTGGCGATGGCTTCCACCTGCTCGGGCGTAAGCTGGCCGCCATCAATCGCCTTCATCTGGCCACGGATGCGGCGCAGGTTGAAAAACAGTTTCTTCTGCGCGGCGGTGGTGCCGATTTTCACCAGCGACCAGGAGCGCAGGATATATTCCTGGATCGAGGCGCGAATCCACCACATGGCATAGGTGGAGAGGCGGAAACCCCGATCCGGGTCGTAGCGCTTCACCGCCTGCATCATGCCGATATTACCCTCGGCGATCAGCTCGCCCAGCGGCAGGCCATAGCCGCGATACCCCATGGCGATCTTGGCCACCAGGCGCAAATGGCTGGTCACCAGCTTATGCGCCGCTTCCACGTCGTCACGTTCACGCCAGGCTTTCGCAAGCATGAATTCCTCTTCCGGCGCCAGCATGGGAAAGCGGCGGATTTCAGACAGGTAGCGGGTCAGCCCGCCATCGGCGGAAATAGACGGTAATACAAGGCTGCGTGACATGGTGGTATCAACTCCCCCGGCCGGGTTGTCCCCGGGCGTTGTCGTGGATGTGGTATCGGGTCGTGCCATATTCAATATCTGAGCGGGCGAATGCGGCGGAATTGCGGCACCCGCAGCCTGCGCCTGCCCGAATGCCAAAACCTTGATCCGCGTCACATCCCGGGCGAATCCGGCGCAGGAAATCGCTCAGGGCGCTTCAAGCCCCAGCATCCAGGGGCCAAAGGCCAGGCCGATCAGGATCATGTTGATGCCGGTCGCATCGCCCAGCGGCAGCAACAGGCCCTCCATCTCGTAATAGCGGCCATCATAATATTCCCGGCGCTGAACCCGGCGCGGCATGCCGCCTTGCACCAGCGCCGTGTAACTTTGCTTCAGCTTGGCGGCAAATTCGGCGCCGGGATATTCCTCGGTATAACGCCCGGTCAGGTCCATGCCCGTATGCGTAACCGCGTCCACACCATAAACCCGGTAGCGGAAGCGCAGATCGCCGCCGGGCTGCGGCAGCACATCCACCAGCATGATCGAACCAAGCAGATAGGCAAAATCCAGCGGATCGATATCGCCACGCGCCGGCATGGCGCGCGCGCCGCGCCGGTCGAGCCAATAGGCCAGCAGGCGGCGCAGACGCGGATCGACCAGGGGCAGGGAGGCAGCGGCATCGTCCGACATGATTTTGTTATTCTACCGCAGCATTGCCGGTATTTCCGCTATAATCCGCCAGGATAATCGATAGGGTGGCGGGAGGGTGCCATGCGTATAAGGAATATCCTGGCCGGCGGCGCGGTTTTGCTGCTGGCGCAGATTTGGGTTGGTGTCGCCCAGGCGCAGGTCACGGTAAGCAAGGAAAGCCTCAGCTTCACCAGCCCGTCGCGCAGCGGCCCGGTTAGTGTGACTGCCGAATTGTTTCTGCCGGAAGCGCCTGCCGGCACAAGGCTGCCGGCCATGCTGCTGATCCATGGCAGCGGCGGCGTTACCGATGCCAGGGAATATGCCTATGCGCGGGAATTCGCCGCCATGGGTGTGGCCTCGATTGTGCCGGATAGTTTCACCCCGCGCGGGGTGAAAAGCACCGTCTCGGATCAGAGCACGGTGAGCACTAATGACATGCTCAACGATGCCTACAATGCGCTGAAACTGGCGGTGCAGCATCCGCGGCTTGATCCGGCGCGCATCGGCATTGCCGGCTTTTCCAAGGGCGGCAGCGTGGCCTTGCGCAGCGCGCTGCACCTGATGGCCGAGCGCCATGCCCGCAACGGGCCGCGTTTTGCGCTGCATGTGCCATTTTATCCCGGTTGCGACACACATTATTATGATACGCGCACCACCGGGGCGCCGATCCTGATGCTGATGGGGGCGGCGGATACCTATGTCGGCACCGAAAACTGTATGGTCATTGCCCGGGCCTTGCAGGCCGCCGGTGCCAAGCTGGAAACCACGATCTATCCTGGCGCCCAGCATGGCTGGGATGGCAGCGCGCCGCCCTGGAGCCTGGCCAGCGGCGAAAACTGGAGCAAATGCTTTTTTGTCCAGCAGGCCGATCTGAGCTGGGTGGAGCAGACCTCCGGCATCAAGACCGCCGGCCCCGATGGCCGGCCGAATGCCGATGCGCCCAAGGCGCTGGCGCAATGCCGCACACTCGGAGTCAGCGGCGGCGCCAATGCGGCGGTGCGGGCCGAGGCTCTGGCGGCGCTGAAGCAGGCCATGCGGCAGGCATTCAGCCTGCCGTAAGAGCAAGCTGCGCAGGCATTCAGCCTGCCGTAAGAGCAAGCTGTCCAGGCATTCAGCCTGCCGTGAGGGCCGCCAGCAAGTCGGCGAAATCTGCCGGCAGCGGGCTTTCAAAGCGTAAATCAGCGCCGGTAACCGGATGCACAAAGCCCAAGCTGGCGGCGTGCAAAGCCTGGCGCTGGAAACCGGCCAGGGCATCGCGGGCGGCGCCGCCCAGTTTCAGCGTCTTCAGGCTGCGCGCCCGGCCATAAACCGGATCGCCCACCAGGGCATGGCCCTTGCTGGTCAGATGCACGCGGATTTGATGGGTGCGGCCGGTTTCCAGCCGGCAGCGGATCAGCGCCGCATAGGGCTGGCCGGCGGCATCGCGCAAAGCCCGCTCCACGGCATAATGTGTCACGGCTGGTTTGGCATTGCGGGCAGTGGTGTTGTCACCGCGCACCGCCATGCGTTTACGATCGCGCGGGTCGCGGCCGATGGCGCCTTCGATGCGGCCTTGCAGTGGATTGGGCAGGCCCCAGACCAGGGCCTGGTATTCGCGCGCGATGTCATGGCGGGCAAACAGATCGGCCAGGCCATGATGCGCGGCATCGGTCTTGGCCGCCACCAGCAGGCCGGATGTGTCCTTGTCGATGCGATGCACGATGCCGGGGCGTTTCACGCCGCCGATGCCGGCCAGGCTGTCGCCGCAATGATGCAGCAGGGCGTTTACCAGCGTGTGGTCCGGGTTGCCCGGCGCCGGATGCACCACCAGGCCGGCCGGCTTGTCGATCACGATCAGATGCGCATCCTCGAACACCACGTTGAGCGGCATATCCTGCGCCAATGGCTCGGCGCTGGCGGCTTCTGGCGCATGCAGTTGATACACTTCGCCCGGTTTGATCTTGTGCGAGGGGTCGGCTATCGTCGCATCGCCCAGCCGGACATGGCCCTGCTCGATCAGGGCTTTCAGCCGCGACCGGGAAAAGTCCAGTGCCTCGGCCAGATAGCGGTCGAGTCTGGCGCCGGCCCGTTCGGGCGGCACCGGCGGCGCGGCATTGATGGACCCGGTGTTGATAGGAATGGGATCAGACACGACATGGCAGTTGATGAGCAGGAGACTGACCCCAGATTACGCTGGCTGAAGCCGCTCGTCATCGGCTTGAGTGTGTTGTTCGTGGCCATGTTGCTGGCGGTGATCGTGGCCATGGTGACCGGCGTGCCGCAACGCCGCGCGGCGGAAACCACGGCTGCCAAGCTGGTGCCGGCGCCGGCTGCGCCCGCCATGCTGGCCGAGCAGGTGCTGAACCTGCCGCGCAACAGCCGGGTGGCCGATGTGTTTGCCAGCGGCGAGCGCATCATCCTGCGCGTGCGCCTGGCCGATGGCACCGAGCGCCTGTTTGCCCTGCATGGCCAGACCCTGAACCCGATCGGCCAGCTCACCATCCAGATCGAGCGCTGATGCAAGCGCTGCTGTTGCCGCAGGCCTGTGCCGCCGAGCTTGCCGCGTTGGCCCAGGCGGCCTATCCGCTGGAAGCCTGCGCCTTGCTGGTGGGGGTGGATGCCGCCGTGACGCGCATTGTGCCGGCGCCGAATGTGGCCGAACAGCCGGCGCGAAGCTTCGAGATCGATCCCGGCGCGCAGATCCGGCTGCGCCGTGCGCTGCGTGAGGCAGGCGGGCCGGAATATTTGCTGGGCCATTGGCACAGTCATCCTGATGGCCGCGCCGCCCCCTCCGCCACCGATGCGGCGATGATCCATGAGCCGGCATTGATCTGGCTGATTTCCGCTGTCACCACTGCCGGTGCCTCGGCGCCGGCCGCTTTCCTCCCCCAAGCCGATGGCAAAAGTTTCTCGCCGCTGGCGCTGCATATCGATTGAGGCTTCACAGCATGGATTTCCGTTCCGACAATGTGGCCGGTGCCGCGCCGGAGATTTTCGCCGCTCTACAGGCCGCCAATAGCGGCAATGTTGCCTCTTATGGTGCGGATCAGATCAGCCATGATCTGGATGCGCGGTTTTCGGCCCTGTTCGAAACCGAATGCCGGGTGTTTCCGGTCGCCACCGGCACCGCCGCCAACGCCCTGGCACTGGCGGCGCTCTGCCCGCCCTTCGGCGCCATCTATTGCCACCAGGAAAGCCATATCCAGGTGGATGAATGCAACGCGCCGGAAGCTTTCACCGGCGGCGCCAAGCTGGTGGCGCTCGGGGGCGCCAATGGCAAGATCGACAGCGTGGCGCTGGAACGCGCGCTCGGCATGGGCTGGCGCGGCACGCAGCATCATCCGCAGCCCAGTGCGCTCAGTCTGACCCAGGCCACCGAGGCCGGCACCGTGTATAGCCAGGCGGAAGTGGCCACGCTGGCCGGGCTGGCACAGCAGCATGGCCTGCATGTGCATATGGATGGCGCGCGCTTCGCCAATGCCATCGTGTCGCTGAATGCTTCTGCCGCCGAGCTGACCTGGCGTGCCGGCGTGGATGTGCTCAGTTTCGGCGCCACCAAAAATGGCGCGCTGGCAGCCGAGGCGGTGGTGTTCTTCAAGCCGGCGCTGGATAAGGGCCTGGCCGATAGTTTCCTGTTCCGCCGCAAACGCGCCGGGCATCTGTTTTCCAAGATGCGTTTCCTTTCGGCGCAGCTTGCCGCCATGCTGGAAAACGATCTCTGGCTGCGCCTGGCGCGTAATGCCAATGCGCGGGCGCTGCAACTGGCCGATGGCCTGGCTGCCCTGCCCGGGGTCAGCATCGCCTATCCGGTGCAGGCCAATGAGGTGTTTGTGGTGCTGCCCGAGCCGCTGCGCCAGGCTTTCCAGGCTGCCGGCATCCTGTTTCATCCCTGGAGCGATGATGGCTCGCTGTGCCGTTTTGTCTGCGCCTTCGACAAGACCGAGGCCGAGGTGGCGCGGTTGCTGGAGATTGCCAATACGCTAGCCTAGCTGCCAGGGCGCCTGCGGCGTGAACCGCTCGGCCAGGAAATCGACAAAGCGGCGCACCTTGGCGGCCAGGTGCTTGCGCGCCGGGTAAACCGCGTGGATGGCCCAGCTTTGCGGCGCCAGATATTCCCGCAGGATCGGCACCAGCTCGCCCTGGCGGATCGCCTGATGCACCAGAAAATCCGCCGTATAGCCGATGCCGAGGCCGGCCAGCACCAGGCGGTAAAGCGCATCGCCGCTATCGGATGACACCACACCCGGCAGCATGGTCATGCGCACGCTGCCATCCGGCTGCACCAGCGGCCAGTTGTTGATCAGTGGCACATTGGTGCTCAGCACGGCACGATGGCCCTGGGCCAGATCGGCCGGGGTGAGCGGCGTGCCATGGCGCGCCAGATAGGCCGGTGCGGCGCAGATCATGCGGGTATGTGCGCCCAGCCGCCGCGCCACCAGTCCCTCGTCGCGCAGGTTGCCCAGCCGGATGCCCACATCATCACCCTCGGCCATCAGGTCAACGATGCGGTCAGAGAATTTGAGCTGCACTTCCACCTGGCCGTAGCGGGCGCAGAAATCCGGGATCAGCGGCACAATCTGCGCCATGCCGAAACCATGCGCCACATTCACCCGCAACAGGCCGCGCGGCTCGCGCTCGGCGCCGCCGATACCGGCCTCCATGGCCTCGATATCGGCCACAATCTCACGCGCCTGATCGTAATAGCCGCGTCCTTCATGGGTCAGGCTGATGCGTCTTGTGGTCCGTTGCAGCAGCCGGGCGCCAAGCCGGTCTTCCAGCCGGGCGATCTGCTTCGATACCGCCGAGGGCGTCATATGCAGGCTGGCGGCGGCAGCGGAAAAGCCGCCGCTATCCACCACGCGCAGAAAACACTCCATCTCGGCCAGCTTATCCATGGGATTAAGTCCTGTGGTTCATTAATTGCTGAAAATTATCCATATTATTTCCGATGTTGCAATGCGGTATAAACGGTCTTGCCACCCCCAGATAGGCACCCCAACAAGGAGGTCAGCCATGAACCGGATTTATTTTGAGACCAACGACCGTTATGTCGCCCGCGCCCGCCAGTTGCGCGCCGAGGCGATGCAAGACCTGCTTGCCGGCCTGCGGGTCTGGTTTGTCGGCCTGTTCGCCGCCAAGCCGGAAACCGCCGCAGCGCATGGTTTCCGCAATCTCGGCCATTTGCAGCCGGAATAAGTCCCCCAGCCACGGTAACCTCGCGGCGCTTGCCGCCAGGCGGCTTGCGCGTTAGCTGATACGCAAGCCAGCCGCGAGGAAAACCGATGTCTGTTCTGCCCAGCCTGTTTATCAGCCATGGTGCGCCCACCACGGCGCTGGTCGATTCGCCGGCGCATCGTTTCTTGTTGGGCCTGAGCCAGGCGGTGCCGCAAAAGCCGCGTGCCATCCTGGCGGTTTCGGCGCATTGGGAAACCGCCGAGCCGCGCCTGGGCGCGGCACAAAAGCCGCAGACCATCCACGATTTCTACGGTTTTCCGGCGCCGCTGTATCAATTGCAGTATCCCGCGCCGGGCGATCCGGCGCTGGCAGCCGAGATTGCCGCGCTGCTTAAGGCGGCCGGTTTCCAGGCCGCCACCGATGCCGGCCAGGGGCTGGATCATGGCGCTTGGACCCCCTTGCTGCTCGGTTTCCCCGCCGCCGATATCCCGGTTTTGCAGCTTTCGGTGCAGCCGCAGCGCGATCCGGCACATCATTATAGGCTGGGTCAGGCATTGCGGCCGCTGCGCCAGCAAGGTGTGCTGGTGATGGCCTCGGGTTCGCTTACCCATAACCTGCGCGAACTGGATCGCCGTGGCGCCGCCGCCCCGGTGCAGCCCTGGGCCAGCGGCTTTGCCGATTGGGTTTATGAGGCCCTGACCCAGCGCCGCGACCAGGATTTGCTGGACTATCGCCGCCTGGCCCCGGCAGCGCAGCGCAACCATCCCACCGACGAGCATTTCCTGCCGCTCTTTGTGGCGCTTGGCGCCGCCAGCCCGGACCAGCCGGCCGAGCGGCTGCATAGCTCAATGGAATTCGGCGCCCTGTCGATGGATAGCTACCGCTTCGCCTGAGCCGGCTTTCAGGCGATTTTCAGCTCACGCTCCAGCACCTGCAAGGCATCGTTGCCGCCATTCCGCCGGCTGGCGGTGACATGCACAATCTCGCGTGCGCCGTTCAGGATAAAAAATTGCGGCGTGAAATTCGGGAAGCCGTAGCTGCCGCCCGGCACCGCTGCCACAGCCGGCTTGGCCGCCATGCCGGAATCGGAAAACGGCATGGTGAAGCGCCGGCCGGCCCAGGCAACGCCCTTGTCATAGGCTTCCAGCAGGTTCAGCGCCACCAGGCTGAATTTGGGGTTATCCTTATATTTCTTGTAATACCATTCCATATTGACCAGATCGTCGGCGCAGATCGGACACCATGAGGCCCAGAGATAGACAAAGCTGATCGTGCCGGATAATTGATGGATGCTGCGCTTTTCGCCGCTGGGATGGCGGTAGATCACATCGGGGAAAATGTCGCCAAAACGCAGGCCGATATCCCGGGCGGCGGCTGGCCGGATAAATGTCGCGCCGAGCAGCGAAGCCGGCAAGGCTTGCAGCAGCAGGCGCCGGTCGATGCCTGAAAGAGTGGTTTGCTGACGGAAACGGTGTGACATGGCATCCCCCGCTGGATTCTGAGCCTTTGCACAACCCTGGATATGAAGGCTATCGCGGATTTCGCCTGCGTCAATCGGATTCGGCGGGTGGTTGCCATGTTCTCCGCGACTTCCCGTTCAGCCCGGCCTCTGCCATAAGCGGGGCATGAGCCTCTATCGCGCCATTGCCACGGTTGGCGGCCTCACCATGGTGAGCCGGGTATTCGGCTTTGCCCGCGATCTGATGATTGCGCGCTATCTGGGTGCCGGCATCATGGCGGATGCGTTTTTTGTCGCGCTGAGGCTGCCGAATTTTTTCCGCTCGCTGTTTGCCGAAGGCGCCTTCACCGCCGGCTTTTTGCCGCTTTATTCAGAGATATTGGCCAGGGGCGGCCGTTCTGCGGCGCGTGCCTTTGCCGAAGCGGCTTTGGCCTGGCTGTTGCTGGTTTTGCTGCTGTTCAGTGTGGCGGCGCAGCTTTTTATGCCGCTGCTGATGCTCGGCCTGGCGCCGGGTTTCCAGGATGAGCCGGCGCGCTTTGCGCTTTCCGTGGAATATACCCGGATCACCTTTCCTTATCTGCTGTTCATCAGCCTGGCGGCACTCTATGGCGCGGTGCTGAACGGCCTGGGCAAATTCGCCGCCTTCGCCGCCACACCGATCCTGCTCAATCTCACCATGCTGCTGGCCTTGCCGTTGCTCACCCCGGTGTTGGGCAATGCCGGGCTGGCGCTGGCCTGGGGCACTTTTGCTGCCGGTCTGGTGCAATTCCTGTGGCTCGCCTGCTGGGCCGGCCGGGATGGCTTTTCGCTCCGGCTCCGGCTGCCGCGCCGCTCTGCCCCGGTGCTGCGGCTGTTCAAGCTGGTGCTGCCGGCAGCGATCGGGGCCGGCGCCACCCAGGTCAATCTGGTGATCGGCGTCATCCTGGCCTCGCTGCTGCCGGCCGGCGCCGTGTCGTATCTATTCTATGCTGATCGCATCAACCAGCTTGCCGTGGGCGTGGTTGGCGTGGCGATTTCCACCGCCCTGTTGCCGATGCTGTCGCGCCATATCGCCCAGGGCGAGGCCGAGGCGGCTTTGGTGCAGCAGAACCGGGCGCAGGAATTCGCCCTGCTGCTGGCCTTGCCGGCGATGGTGGCCTTGCTGGTGGTGCCGTATCCGATCATCTCGGTGCTGTTTGAGCGCGGTGCGTTTGACGCCGCCACCGCACGCGCCACCGCCGATGCTTTGCTGGCCTATGCCATTGGCCTGCCGGCCTATATCCTCAACCGCACGCTCACCCCCGGCTTCCATGCCCGGCAGGATACCACCACGCCGGTGCGCATCGCCTTTGGCATCATCGCCATCAACCTGGCGCTGTCGCTGCTGCTGATGCCCTGGCTCGGCCATGTCGGCCTGGCGCTGGCCACGGCGCTGGCGGCCTGGGTCAATACCGCCTTGCTGGGCTGGCTGCTGCTGCGCCGGCGCCATTGGTATATGGATGCAAGGCTGAAACGCCGTGCCTGGCGCATCCTGCTGGCCGCCCTGGCGATGGGGCTGGCGCTGTGGGGCCTGAACCGCGCCCTGCTGCCCTGGTATGGCCAGGGTGAAGCCTGGCGCATCGCCGCCCTGGTGCTGCTGGTGCTGGGCGGCATGCTGGTCTATCTCGGCGCCGCCCTGGCCTTTGGCGCCACCCGGCCGGCAGAATGGCGCAGCCTGCGGCGACGGTAGTTTACGCCCCATTGACTGGCGCTGGTTGAGCGGCGATAACCCGGCAGCGTTTTCCCAAACGGGATTGTTTTCCCTCACCGGCGCCGTTCCACCGGCGCCATCATTTCAGGGTTTACCATGGCCTTCCAACGGCGCATCTTTTCGGGCATCCAGCCCTCCGGCAACCTGCATCTCGGCAATTACCTCGGCGCCATCCGCAATTGGGTGGCGTTGCAGAATGAATTTGAGTGCATCTTCTGCATGGTCGACATGCACGCCATCACGGTGTGGCAGGACCCGGCCGATCTGGTGCGTTCAACCCGCGAACTGGCCGCCGCCATGATCGCTTCCGGCATCGATGCCGAGCGCAACACGCTGTTTAACCAGAGCCAGAACCCGGATCACGCCACGCTGGCCTGGGTGTTCAACTGCGTTGCCCGCATGGGCTGGATGAACCGCATGACGCAGTTCAAGGAAAAGGCCGGCAAGGACCGCGAGAATGTTTCGCTCGGCCTGTTTGCCTATCCGGCGCTGATGGCCGCCGATATCCTGGCCTACAAGGCCACCCATGTGCCGGTGGGCGAGGACCAGAAGCAGCATCTGGAACTGGCGCGCGACATCGCGCAGAAGTTCAATCACGATTACGGCCGCGAGGTTTTCCCGCTCACCGAGCCGCAGATTTTCGGCACCGCCACCCGGGTGATGAGCCTGCGCGACGGCCAGAAGAAAATGTCGAAATCCGATCCGTCGGACCAGTCGCGCATCAACCTGACCGACACGGCCGATGCCATTGCCGACAAGATCAAGCGCGCCAAGACCGATCCGCTGCCGCTGCCGGAAACGGTTGAGGAACTGGCCGGCCGGCCAGAGGCCGACAACCTGATGGGCATCTATGCCGCGCTCAAGGGTGTGGCGCTGGATGCTGCCGTGGCGGAATTTGCCGGCAAGGGTTTTGCCGATTTCAAGCGTGGTTTGACCGAGGTGGCGGTGGCGCATCTGGCGCCGATCACCCAGGAGATGCGCCGGCTGATGGACGATCCGGCCTATGTTGACGGCGTGCTCAGGCGCGGCGGCGAGCGGGCGCGCGAACTCTCCGCGCCGGTGCTGCGCGAAGTGTATGATGTGGTGGGCTTCTTGCGCCCATAGGGCACGCACCCAATATAAGTCGGGTTCGTTTTCGGAAAGGAATCGACCATGACGGTCTCGTCGCGGCAATGGCTGACCTGGGGTGCCGCAGCCCTGGTAGTGGTTTTTGGGCTGTATTACCCGGTCGGCATGCTGCTGACGCACAAGATCGACGACCGCCTGGATTACGAAGCCAGCGTGGCGGCGGAAGCCGGCGGCAGCCGCGCCGTCGCCATGTCGGCGGCGCTGATCCAGCGTGAGGTGCAGCAGAATGGCTGGGTCGCCAATGATCCGTTCTTCATGCCCGGCTCGATGCTCGACAATATGCCGAATTTCCAGCTCGGCATCATCCATGCTTTGGGCCGTTTCGGCTTTGAACTGGTGGATCAGCTTGGCCGCACCCGCGGTTCCAGCCAGACCGATAGCGACCTACAGGAAGCTGCCGGCCTGCTGCAATATTCCGGCACCAAATGGTTCTTCGATTTTTCCACGTCTTTTCTGCCGACGGCAAAATCGGAAGAGCAATATATGAAGGCGCAGCGCGCGCTGCTGAAATACAATACCCGTCTGGCCCAGGGCCAGGCCATCTTCGAGCGCCGCAGTGACAATCTGCTCTCGGCCATGGACCGCATCGCCATTGATCTTGGCTCGTCCTCGGCAGCATTGGATCGCCGCATCATTGAAGGTTCGGTGCAATGGTATGACAGCCAGGCCGACGACCTGTTCTATTCGATCAAGGGGCAGGCTTATGCCTATTACCTGATCCTGCGCGAATTGAAGCAGGATTACGCCAATATCGTGCGTGACAAGGAACTCGCCGGCACCTGGGACCAGATGCTGGAATCCTTGGCCGCCGCCGCCGCGCTCAAGCCGCTGGTGGTGGTGAATGGCAAGACCGATGGCCTGCTGCTGCCCAATCACCTGTCTTCAATGGGCTTCCATATCCTGCGCGCCCGGGCGCAAATCCGCGAAGTCTCCAATATTCTGCTCAAGTAATGCGGGCTTGCCAGTTGGCCCGCTGCAATGCCAAGCTGTAGCCTATGAGTGAAACCCAGCGAGACAGCGCCGCCGCGCCGCGCCGCCAGAAATTCCTGGTGGTGGTGGATGATACGGCGGAATCCCGGGTCGCCCTGCGCTATGCCACGCGCCGCGCCCGCAATATCCATTGCGGCGTGGTGCTGCTGCGCGTGGTCGAGCCGGTGGACTTCAATCAATGGGCCGGCGTGGCCGAGATCATGCGCCAGGAAGCCTATGAGGGCGCCGAGAGCCTGCTGCGGCAACTGGCCGAGCAGGTCAATCTCGAATCCGGCCTGCTGCCGGAAGTCTCGATCCGCGAAGGTGCCGCCAAGGATGAAGTGTTGAAGCTGGTGGAGGAAGACCCCGGCATCCGCATGCTGGTGCTGGCCGCTGCCCCGGGCAACGAACCCGGCCCGCTGGTCACGGCGCTGGCCGGCCAGATGGTGGGCAATCTCAGCTTCCCGATCACCCTGGTGCCCGGCACACTCACCGACGAGCAGATCGACCGGATCACCTGAGGCTCAGGCGCGCTCGCCGCATATCGCCTGAATAAAATGCAACTATTTGGGAAAATATTGCGCAATCCATGGCGCAATATTATATATTTTGGTGTTGATAGATCGATGGATGGCTCGGGTTGGCTTAAGGAATAAGGCAATGGAAACGAACCGGACCGTGACCATTTTGAAGAAGGTGCGTTTCTTCGCCGCCGTGACCATGCTGGGCGTTGTTGTCACCGGGGCGTTTGGCCTGGGCGACGTAACCCAGCTTTTCAGCGGCCTCGGCATCGCCGGGCTTGCCGCTGTGATCATGAAGTTTGCGCATTTCACTGTGTGAGCCAGCCCTGAATGGCATGGGGCGCTGGCGACACCTGGGTCTTACTGATTGCGCTTCCGGTCTTCTTGCTCGGCTGTTTTGTTCATCGCGGCCATATCGCCCAGCAGATAAAGAGCAGCACAAATCTGGATGCGCTTGGCGGCATCATGAGCAGCGCATTATCTGTCGGGCCGATGCTGATGATCCTGCTGGATCCCATCAACAAACATTTTGCCCTGTTTGCCGTGGATATGCTGGCCCTGGTGATCAATGAGGCGCGTCTGACGCTGTGGTTCGCCATGTTCCTGGCTTTTGTGAACACCGCCATAGCGTTTTTCCGGCCACGGGCTTAATCCGGTGTAGTCTCCTCTTTACTATCAACCTCGCAAACCAGCCGTTCCGCCGGCACGCCGTGCAATTCGCGTGGCTGGCGCACGCCGCGCAGGGCATGGAAGCCGAGCGATTCGAGGCCGGCTTCGGGCAGCATGCGGGCGAAGCTGTCAGAGGTCACCAGCGGCCGGCTGAGCATCTTGGTGGCGGCCTCGACCCGGGCGACTTCATTCACGGCGCGGCCGATCACGGTGAAATCCAGCCGGTCCTTGGCGCCGATATTGCCGAACATCACCTGGCCGAGATGCAGCCCGATGCCGGCGCGCAAAGGCTGCTGCCCGGCTGCCACGCGGGTTTCATTCAGTTCGGCCAGGGCGCCGAAGGCGCCGCAGGCGGCTTCCAGGGCGCGCTGGCAGGCATGGGCGCGCGGATCGATGCCGGGCGGGGTGTTTTCCGGATCAACCCGGAAAATCGCCAGCAGGCCATCGCCGATGAATTTCAGCACCTCGCCCTCATGCTGCTGCACCGGGCGCGCCATCGCCTCGAAATAGTCATCCAGCACAGTTATAACCTCCTGGTTGTCCAGGCGGTCGGACATGGCGGTGAAACCGCGCAAATCGGAGAGCCAGATCGCGGCCTCCACCTCAAAACCCCGGCCGCGGTGGAAATTGCCTTTCAGCACCCGTTTGGCCGGAGCGCGGCCAAGATAGGTGATCAGCAGGTCGCGGGTCATGCGCCGGCTGGCCTCGATCTCCAGCCGCAGCGCCACCAGCGGCATCAATTCCATCAGATAGCTCAGTTCGGCCGGGCTGAAGCCGCCGGGCCGGTCGGTGGTGAAACTGGCAAAGCTGACATTGCGCGGCCGGTCGGGCGATTGGCTGCCGAAGCCCGGCCCCTGGGTGAACCGCATCGGCAGCGCCAGGTAATCGGTGGCGCCGATGGCAAGCAGATCGGGCAGGATGCCGAAATCCATCGGCGCATCCGGGATGTCGAGCCGGCGGCGGATCGCGGCGGCGCCCTGATGGATCGCCCAGACCGGTGAATTGAGATATTCCTCGCTGGTGGTCACGTCATGGCCAACACTGGCCACCTCCACCGGCTCGCCACGGCGCCAGATGAAGCCGCGCGACAGCACCTGCGGATGCATCGAGGGCAAGGCCGAGGTCACCCGCAGCAGCGGGATGCCTTCCTCGATCAGTTTTTCGATGAAGCCGGCAAAGAGCTGCTCCATCGGCATGCTCTCGCCGCCATGATCGGTCAGCCAGCGCGCCGCCGGGGTCAGTTCAATGCGCGAATCGGGCCAGCTTTGCAGCCGGGTCACAGCCAGGGCCTCAGACATTCACGTCCCCTTGTCTCGACAGGACAGGGCCGGTTATCCGGAAAACTATCCACATGCCATTTTAATCTTTCGTAAACAGGTCGATATTATGAAAGATAATTTCGTCGACCTGTACCCTTCGACGATTCTCTACTTGATATTTGCGAACCCGCTGACCAATTTCCAGGGACGTTTCGCCTCGGCGCCGAAATTTGATCGTGTATTTGATCCTCGGCCGGGCGGAGACGCAACATGATTGGAGCGGGTGATGTTCATCCAGACTGAAACCACGCCGAACCCGGCGACACTGAAGTTCCTGCCTGGCCGGGATGTCCTGGCCGTGGGTACGGCCAACTTCCGTGACGCGGAGGCGGCGAAGGTTTCTCCGCTGGCGACCCGCCTGTTTGCCATCCAGGGTGTCGATGGGGTTTATCTTGGCCTCGACTTCGTCACCGTGACCAAGGCGGACTGGATCGAGTGGTCGGCGCTCAAGGCGCCGGTGCTCGGCGCCATCATGGAGCATTTCATCATCGGCCTGCCGGTGATGGACGATGCCGCCGCAGCGGCAGACGCTGATGATGAAGTATATGATCCCGCCGACCAAGAGGTGGTGGGGCAGATCAAGGAATTGATCGAAACGCGGGTTCGTCCCGCAGTGGCGCAGGATGGCGGCGATATCGTCTTCCGCGGCTTCCAGCGTGGAGTCGTGCTTCTGCATATGCAGGGTTCCTGTGCCGGCTGCCCGAGTTCAACCGCCACGCTCAAGCATGGCATTGAGAACATGCTGCGGCATTATGTGCCGGAAGTGACGGAAGTCCGGGCCGTTTGAGTTAGCGGCCGGCGGCATTTTTTTGCCGGACGGCCATTTTTTGGTTCCTGTTGGGGAATCGCACACAAGGGCGGCGCCTGGCGTCGAACCCGAGCGGCCATGTTTTTGCCGCGATCACGGCTCGGTTTTGCCGTGATTTTTCGGGCAGATGCCGGAGTTGAAACTGTGGAGGTGCCCATGATGGCGGATATTGACCGCTCACGATCAGACGACCGTAGCCTGCTTGGTCTGGGCTCGGACGTGCGCATGGTATTGGCTGGTATCGGTTTGCTGCTGGGCGTTGGCCTGGCCGGCGGCATTGGTGCCGGCGTGCTTTCAAGCCAGATGCAGGAGGCGCGCGCCCCCGAAGTGGAGGCGCGCCCGGTGATGCTCAGCGACACCGTGCAGGAAGCCTGGCAGCGCCTGTCGCATCTGGCGCAGATGGAATGGCGCCTGCCGGCAAGCGTGGTGGTGCGCCAGGCCGACAAGCCGGCCGACAAACCCGAGGCTGCCGACAAGCCGGCCGCCGATGCCGAGCCGCAACTGGCCAGCCTGCCCCTGGTGCCGCCGGAAGTGGCGCAGCGCCGCCTGGCCGAAGCCAAGGCGCTGTCGCCGCATCGCAGCGCGGTGCGCGCCGAAGCCGAGCGCACCGTGGATGCCATGCTGCGCCGCTTCGAGAATGAAGGCTTTGACCTGACCGAAGCGCGCAGCGGCGGCCCCAGCCTGGAAGTGCCGCGTATTTTCCTGGCCCGGCTGCCGATTGATATTGCCGATGTGAACCTGACCGAGAAGCGCAAGCGCGCCTTCATCAAGGTGATGCTGCCGCATATCCTGCGTGAGAATGAGCGTATCCAGGAAGACCGCGACCGCCTGTTCAAATTGCGCGAACGGCGTGATTCCGGCCTGCCGCTGCGGCCGCGCGACGAAGCCTGGCTGGCCGACCTGTCGCAGCGTTATGCCCTCGACGAGCCGGAAATCGACGAGATGCTGCTGCGGGTCGACGTGATCCCGCCGGCCCTGGCGTTGGCGCAGTCGATTGAGGAATCCGGCTGGGGCACCTCGCGCTTCGCCCTGCTCGGCAACGCGGTCTATGGTCAATGGACCTGGAATCCAGGCACCGGCATCGTGCCGGAAAACCGCCCCGATGGCGAAAAATACGAAGTGCTGCGCTTCGCCAGCCTGGATCAGTCGGTGGCGGCCTATATGCGCAACCTGAATTCCAAGAGCAGCTATCGCGAATTCCGCGAACAGCGCGCCAAATTACGCCAGCGCGAGCAAAGCCTGGATGGCTACAGCCTGGCGGCGAATCTGCATCGCTATTCCGTGCGCGGCAACGATTATATCCGCACCTTGCGCTCGATCATGCGGTCCAACGACCTGGATATCTTTGATAGCGCCCGGCTGGGCGACGAGCCGACGCCGATGTTCAGCGGCCTGGATTTTTTCCAGAAGGGCTGATCGGCCGCGTAACATCAGGTTACGTAATTTCGCTGCCAGACCAGCCGGGGCATCCCTTGTGGTGCGGCAGGCCCGGACAATATATTAATAACATCAAACTTGGTGACCCATCGGGTATGCTGCTTTCGCGGCCATGCCCGGCTGGGCCGGAGGATTTAGCATCATGATCTCGCGTCTTGTCTCGTCATCTGCCGGCCGTTTTGGCCTCGTGGCCGTGCTTGCCCTGTCGCTTGCTGCTTGTGAAGGCGGTGGCCAGGGCGGCGCCAACAAGGAAAATGTCGGCACCCTGCTCGGCGGCATCGGCGGCGCCGTACTCGGCGCGCAATTCGGCAAGGGTGCCGGCCAGTTGGTGGGTGTTGCCGCCGGTGCGCTGGCCGGTGCCTATCTTGGCAACCAGATCGGCTCCTCGCTTGATAAGGCCGACCGCGTCCAGATGGAGCAGGCCAGCAGCCGTGCCAGCACGGCGCCGATTGGTCAACAGATTTCCTGGCGCAATCCGGATAGTGGCAATTCCGGCACCATCACCCCAACCCGCGAAGGCACCTCGCAGGCCGGCGAATATTGCCGCGAATACCAGCAGAGCGTCACCGTGGGCGGCAAGACCGAACAGGCTTATGGCACCGCCTGCCGCCAGCCCGATGGCAGCTGGCGCGTGGTGCAATAGGCCAGGCCGCTTTGGCTGGGGCGAGCAGGATGCGGCCATATCGGCCCGGGCGCAGGCTTGCCGCCGCCGCGCTGGCCGCGCTGCTTCTGCTGCTGCCGATTGCCCCGGCGCGGGCCGATTTTGCTGCCGGCGTCGCAGCCTTTGAAGCGGGAGATTATGCCGCGGCGGCGGCGCAATGGCGCCCGCTGGCGGAAGCCGGCGATGCAGCGGCGATGCGCAATATGGGCCATCTGTATCGCTGGGGCCGGGGCGTGCCGGTGGATATGGCCGCAGCTCTGCGCTGGTATCGTGCCGCTGCCGAACTCGGCTTTGCCCGCGCCCAGGCCAATCTGGCAGCGCTGTATCTCAATGGTGAAGGCGTCAAGCTGGATTATGCCGAGGCGCGTAAATGGTTTGAGGCCGCCGCGCGCCAGGGCCATGCCGTGGCACAATATAATCTGGGCCTGATGCATGAAATGGGCCTGGGCATGCCGGCCGATTCGGCCTCGGCGCTGGGCTGGTATAACAATGCCGCCAAGGCCGGCCAGCCTGATGCCCTGGAGCGCCTGTCGATCCTGGTGATGAAGCCGCGCGGCACCGTGCCGGTGCTGCCTGCCGCCCAGCCGACGCCACCGGTTGCGGACGCAACCGAAGCCCGGCAGGCGGCGCGCGACGATGCGGTTCAGCTTGCCGCCGCACCGGTTGCCGCATCCCAACCGGCGCCCAGCCGGGTGGCCACGCCATCTGCAATCTCAACCCGGCCCGATCTGGCGCAGTTGCCCGGCCGCCGTATGATCACGCCGGAATCACCGGCCCCGACCCTGCCGGATGTTGCACCGCCAGCCCCAGCGCCAGTAGCTGATCCAGCCCCGGCCTCGCCCCCGGCCCCGGCCGTCGCGGTGGCGCCGCCGCCACCAGCGCCACCACCACCACCCGTCGAGTCGGGCGGGTTGTTCGGCTGGCTGTTCGGGCGCAGCGAAGAAGCCGCCCCGGCGCTTGCCGCCGCGCCGGCCATGCCGGCGCCGGATCCGATGCAGGTGGCACAGCAGGCGTATGAAAAAGCCGATTATTTTGCCGCTTTGGGGCGCTGGCTGCCGCTGGCGCAGCAGGGTAATGCCGAGGCGCAGGGCCGGTTGGGGCTATTATACCGCGATGGCAAGGGCTTGCCGCCAGATCGTATCAGGGCGCTGGCATGGCTGCGCGTGGCGGCGCAAAATGGCAATATGCAAGCCGAGCAGGCAGCCGCCGAGCTGGCCCGGGCAATGCCCGACCGCCAGCGCGACGATGCCGCCGATCTGGCCCAGCGCCTGCTGAGCCCGCGTTGAAAGTGATCTGTCATGCGTGACCCCTATAGCGTGCTCGGCGTTGGCCGCACGGCGAGCCAGGACGATATCAAGAAGGCCTATCGCAAGCTGGCCAAGGAGCTGCATCCCGACCGCAATCCGAACGCGCCCAAGATCGAGGAGCGGTTCAAGGAAGTGTCGGCGGCCTATGATATTGTTGGCGACCCCGACAAGCGCGGCAAATTTGATCGTGGCGAGATCGATGCCGCCGGCCAGCCGCGTGCCGCCAATTTTGGCGGTGGCTTCGGCGGCGGCGGCTTTGGTGGTCGTGGCCGTGCCGGGGGGGCAGGCGCGGGTGCCGGGGCGCGCGGGCCGTTTGGCGCCGGCAGCCAGAGCGGCGAGGATTTTCTGGATGAGATTTTTGGCGCCATGCGCGGCGGCAAGGCCGGGGCGGGTGCCGGAGCCGGGCGCGCCGGGCCGCAGCCGATGCGTGGCGCGGATCGGCATTACACCATCGAGATCGGTTTTGTGGATGCGGCACGCGGCTGCAAGCGGCGCGTCACCATGCCGGGCGGCAAGCAGCTTGATGTGGCGATTCCGGCTGGTATCAATGATGGCCAGCCGATCCGGCTCAAGGGCCAGGGCGAGGCCGGCCGGCTCGGCGGCGTGGCCGGCGATGCGCTGATCGAGGTGAAAATCCTGCCGCATGATTTTTTCACCCGGCAGGGCGAGGATGTGCATGTGGAATTGCCCATCACGCTGGATGAAGCCGTGCTTGGCGCCAAGATCGCGGTGCCGACGGTGGATGGCATGGTGGCGGTTGGTGTACCCAAGGGGGCATCCTCGGGCACCATGCTGCGGCTCAAGGGCCGTGGCCTGCCGCGCCGCGACGACACGCGCGGCGATCAGTATATCAAGCTCAAGATCATGCTGCCGGAAAAGCCCAATGGCGCGCTGGAAAAGCTGATCGAAGGCTGGGTGAAGGGTAATCGCTATGATGTGCGAGCGCGCTTTACCGTAGATTAAGAATTTCCCTTTACTCTTTGTTAAGTGACGGCTTTTCGCAAAGATAGCTTGTCGCGGAATCGCCGGCTGGCTATCGTCGGGCCGGCGCAAGACCCGATTCGTTTGGCGAATCGGGTGCATGGATTTTGAGGCAGATGATCAACCGGCGCTTGGCCATACGCTACATTCTCGGCAGTCTCGGCGGCGGGCTGATGCTCGGCACGCCGCTGGCCGATGTGCTGGCGCAGCAGACCGCCAAGGCCAATCCGCCGCGCCCTGCACCCAAACCGGCATCCAAGCCGGCGCCGCGCCCGGCGCCACGGCCACCTGCTGTGCTGGTGCTTGATCCCGGCCATGGCGGCCGAGATCCCGGCGCCATCGGGGTTTCCGGCACCGAGGAAAAGGACATCACGCTGTCGATCTGCCGTCAGATCCGCGACATCCTGGCCAAGCGCAAGGATATCAAGGTGCTGCTGACCCGCGATGGCGACGAATATCTGGCGCTGCCGACCCGGGTGGCGGTGGCGCACAAGCATAATGCCGATCTGTTTGTCTCGGTGCATGCCGATGCGGCGCCGAATCGCGGCGCGCGCGGGCTTTCCGCCTATAGCCGATCGGATCGTGCGTCCGACAAATTCGCCAATGCGCTGGCCGAGCGTGAAAACCGCGTTGATGCGGTGTATGGCCTTGATCTGCGCGGCACCGACCGCGAAACCTCGGCCATCCTGCTCGATCTGGCGCGGCGCCACAGCCACAATGCCTCGCTCAGTGCCAAGCGCCGTATTGTCGATGGCGTCGGCAACAAGGTGCGGCTGCTGGATAATCCGATGCGCACGGCCAATTTCGCCGTGCTGCGCTCGCCGCGTATTCCCAGCGTGCTGATCGAAACCGGCTTTCTCAGCAATCCCGAGGATGAGCGCATTCTGCGCAATGCCAAAAGCCGCGCCCAACTGGCGCGCCATCTGGCCGATCAGCTTGCCCCGGTGGCGCTTGATCTGCACGAGGCATGATCATTTCCAGCTGGTGAAATCCGCAAGCGGCTTTTTGATGCCGCCATGCACCGGCACTTCGGCGCCTTCGGCCGGATAGCCCACCACCAGCAGGATATAGGGTTTTTCGGCTTCCGGCCGGTCGCACAGCTTGTTGAGGAAATTCATCGGGCTGGGCGTGTGGGTCAGTGTGGCCAGGCCGGCATGATGCAGGGCGGCTATCAGGAAACCGGTGCTGATACCCACTGATTCCGGCACATAATAATGTTTGCGCCGGCCGCCATCGGGCAGCAGGCCATAACGCTGGGCAAATATGGCGATCAGCAACGGCGCGGTTTCCAGGAAGGGTTTGTTGGCATCGGTGCCAAGCGGCGCCAGGGCTTCCAGCCATTCCGGCGAGGCGCGGCCGGCATAGAATTCGCGCTCCTCGGCCTCGGCGCCTTCGCGCACCTGGCGTTTCAGCGCCGGATCGGTGATGACGCAATAATGCCAGGGCTGCTGGTTGGCGCCGGATGGCGCAGTGCCGGCGGCCAGCAAGGCGGCCTCGATCACGGCGCGCGGCACCGGCTCGGGCGAAAAATCGCGTAAAGTACGGCGGCGGCGGATTTCGGCATGAAACGCCGCCGCGCGCGTTATCATCTCGGCTTCCGGATAGCGCCGGTAATCCGGCAATGGCTGCATCAGCGGTGCGTTCATGCTCATGTTTTGCCTCCCGACATCTTGTTGCCGGCAGTCTGCCCCGGTTGCGGCGCCTGCGCCACCCGCAGCCCCAGCAGCACGGCGCCCAGGCCCAGCAGCAAGGGCAGGGTGAGGCTTTCGCCAAGCCAGACCACACCGAGCAGAGCCGCAGTGACCGGGCTGAGCGAGAGGAATTGTGTGATGCGGGTGGGGGTGCCGTGGCGCAAGGCCCAGAGCCACACACCATAGCCGATGCCGCTGGACAGGCCGATGAAACCGATCACCCACCAGGCTTCGGCATCAAAGCGCCAGGGATTGGCGAAATAGCCTTCATTCAGGGCCAGCAAAGCCAGGAAACCCACTGAAGCTGCCATCGCCCAGGCACCTACCGGCAGGGCGCCATAACGCGCGATATAGGGCCGGGTATAGACACTGCACACTGCGCCGCAGAAAGCTGCGGCCAGCACTGCCAGTTCGCCGATCCAGCCCTCCAGGCTTTGCGCCGGCGCCAGATCGGTCAGCAGCTTTTCCGAGAGCGCGATGCCAACGCCGAGGAAACTGAGCAGCACGCCCAGGCTTTTGCGCCAGGTCAGCGCTTCATGGCCGCTGGCCGCCGCCACCAGCATGGTAAGCAGCGGGAAGGCGGCAAAGATCAGCGCCGCGCGCCCGGCCGGCACCCGGGCCAGGCCAAAATTCAGCAAGGCGATCAGCAGCGCAAATTGCCCGATGCCGAGCAGCGCGATGGGCAGCACATCGCGGCGGGCAAAGCTTGGCCAGGCGCGCAAGGCGGCGATGATCGGCAGCAGGCAGAGCAGCCCGATGGCATACCGCAGCATGGCCAGCGAGCCCGGCCCGGCCTGATCCACCACCAGGCGGGTGGCCACCATGGCGGCGCCGACCTGCACGCCGATGCTGGCAGCGGCCAGGCCCGGCAGCCAGGGTTTCACAGTTTCTTTTCCCAATATTCGCCGATCAGGTCATGGCCGAAACTGTGATGCGGTTCGGATTTCACCAGGCTGTAGCCGCCGCGCTGGTAGATGCGGCGCGCCTCCAGCAGGTTGGCATTGGTCCACAGCACCATCTTGCGATAGCCTTTCTCGCGGGCAAACGCCTCGCAGGTCGCCACCAGGCGGTGGCCCAGGCCATGGCCGCGCGCCGCCGGTTCCACCAGCAGCAGGCGCAGCTTGGCCACGGTGCGGCTTTGCTGCACCACAAAGACCGAGCCGACCCGCTCGCCGTCCTTTTCGGCGATCCAGCCGGCTTCGCGTTCGGGATCGAAGTTTTTCAGGAAGCCGGCGCCGATCTCGGCCACCAAGGCTTCGAAGCTGATATCCCAGCCATATTCCTCGGCATACACCGCGCCATGGCGGCTGATCACCCAGCCGATATCGCCGGGCCGATGCGGCCGCAAGCTGATCGGCGGGGCGGCGGCGGCCGGATCAAGCCGCAGCAGATTTTCCATGCCACGCACCGCCTGCATCAACTGGCCGCGCCCGGCCTCGCCCAAGGGCTTGAGCAGGGCGCCGATCTCGTTGCGCGAGGCAACATCCAGCGGCGCATAGGCCTTGCGGCCGGCGGCGGTCAGCGCCAGCAGGCTGCGGCGCTTGTCGCTGGCATCGGCGCGGCGCTTGAGCAGGCCGTCGCGTTCAAAGCCGCGCAGCATGCGGCTGACATAGCCGGCATCCAGGCCAAGTTCCTGGCAAAGCTGCCCGGCGCTCAGGCCATCGCGGTTGGCCAGTTCATAGAGCAGGCGGGCTTCGGTCAGCGAAAAGCGGCTGTCATGCAGGCCCGGCTTGAGCACACCGATGCGCTGCGTATAGAGCCGGTTGAAACGCCGCAGGGCGGCAACATCCTGGTCAAAGGCGGCATTGGTCATCGTTCTGGCCTCACATCCCGGCATTCCCTGCCTGGATGCTGCGGCCAATACTTGCCAAAGTCAACTAATTATCGGGCAATGCCTTATTGCACCAGTTTCACCCGCTGGCCCGGCTGCACGGTTTCGCCATCGCGGTAGCCGTTCAGCACGCGGAAACGCTCGACCTGAAAGCGTCCGGGCGGCATGCGCTGGGCCAGGCTCTCAATCGTATCGCCGCTTTGCGCCGTGATCACCTTGAGGCGCAAGGGCTGCACCCTGGCGGCTTCCTCGGCGGAGAGATGGCGCACAGTGTTGACGGCGCGGATCACCTCTGCCTCCACCTGGGGCAGCAGGCGCGGCGGTGCCAGCAGCACAAAACGCAGGATGTCATCGGTGGGGAAACCCACGGCGACAAAACGCGCATCCACCGTGCTGCCATCCTTGGTCTGCACCCGGGCCCGCGCGGTGGCGCCCGGCATGCCGCCGACCTGGATCGCCTCGGCATTGCTCAGGCGCTGCTTGGGCAGCCAGATACGGGTCAGGTAATCCAGTGCGCCGCGTGAAGCCTGCACCTTGCGCTTGTCGCGCTCGATATCAAATTGCAGGCTGGCGCTGCCGGCATTGCCGGCCGGGCTGCGCGCCACCACGGCATCGGACGAATTGCTGATGCGCCAGCCCTCCGGCACCGAGAAGGCCAGGCGCAGGCCGGGATGGGTGAAACTGGTGCCGCGCACCACACCCTCTTTTGGATCGTCGCCATAGATCAGGCCGTTGATGCGGTCGAGATATTCATCGCGGCGATAGATCGGATGCGCCGGCTGGCTGCGCGCCGCCTCGATGGCGGCCTGCACCCGATCCGGGCCGCGCGGATGGGTGGCGAACAGGTCCATGGTGCGGTCGCGCCCGGCCTGGCCTGCCGCCTTGGTTTCAAGTTCGCTGTAATCCGACAGCGATTGCAGGAAGCCGGCAGCCGCATCCGGCGCATAGCCGACGCGGCCGAGCAATTGCAGCCCGATCAGGTCGGCCTCAAATTCATTCTCGCGGCTGAAGCCGGCCAGATAGGCGCCACCCGCCGCGCCGCCCAATTGGCCGATCACCTCGCCGGCGCCCTGACCCAGAAAGATCGAACCCAGGATCGAAGCGCCCGCCACGCCCAGATTGGTGAAGATCGACTTGTCGTAACGCTGCTCGGAATGTTTGGCCACCACATGGCCGATTTCATGCCCCAGCACGGCGCCGGCCTCGGCCTCGTTATTGGCCAGGGCCAGGGTGCCGCGAGTGATGTAGACATAGCCGCCGGGCAGGGCGAAGGCATTCACCACCGGGCTGTTCAGCACGGTGAAATGAAAATCACCCGCCGGCAGGCCGGATTGCCCGGCCAGCCGCCCGGCAATGCTGGCGACATAGGCGCCGATTTCCGGATCGTCAAAGGCGCCGCCGAATTCCTTGAGCACTTTTGGATGCTCCTGCGCCCCCAGCTGCTTCGCCTCGTCGGGCGACATGAAGATTTGCGCCGCAGCCGAAAACGGCAGCAGCATCAGCAGGCAGAGGGCAAGGAAATGGCGGCGCATGGCAATACTCCTAGCGGCCCTTGAAGGCGGCGGCGCGGCGCTCGACGAAGCTGGCCACGCCCTCTTTCACATCCTCGGAAGCCATCAGCACTTTCTGAGTCGGATGGAAATCGCGCACGGCGGCGGCCGGGCTGTCCTCCACCGCCAGGCGGGCGTTGCGCAGCGTGGCGGAAACCGCCAGCGGCGCCTGGGCGGCGATACGTTTGCACAAATCCATCGCCACGGCATATTGTTCGCCCGGCGCCACCACTTCCTGGATGAAACCGTAGCGCAAAGCCACATCACAATTGAATTCGTCGCCGGTCAGCAGGTAGCGCATGGCATTGCCCCAGCCGGCGCGCTCCACCATGCGGATGGTGGCGCCGCCGGTGGCCATGATGCCGCGCTTCACTTCAAGTTGGCTGAAACGGCAATCGCTGGCGGCCACCACCATATCGGCGGCCAGCATCAATTCGATGCCCAGCGTGTAGGTGATGCCCTGCACGGCGGCCACCACCGGCTTGGTGCGGAACGGTGCCACGTTGTTGCAGGGATCGATCTGGCCCGGATCCACCAGCAGGTTGCGCTCGCCCATGAACGGCGCCACCTTGGGCAGGTCCAGCCCGGCGGTGAAATGTTTGCCCTCGGCATAAAGCAACGCCACGCGGGCGCCGGCATCCTGCTCGAAAGCAGTGTAGGCGGCGGCCAGTTCCTTCAGCATCTTGGGGGTGAAGCCGTTATACTTGGCCGGACGGTTGATGCCGATGACAAAAACCTCGCCGTCGCGGCGGGTGATGATCTCGCCGTCTTCATGCACGCTGCTGATCTGGGGATTGCTCGACACCGATGTTTCTCCTGGTTGGCTTTTTTACGCTGCCAAACATTAGATATAATCCGCGATCATGGCAAAGCCGGGGCAGTTAAAACCGATCCCAAGTTTCGCGCCCGAACAGGGCCGCGCGCCCGATCCGGCGCGGCCGCTTTGCGGCGTCGACGAAGCCGGCCGCGGCCCCTGGGCCGGGCCGGTGGTGGCGGCCGCCGTGATCCTTGATCCGGCCCGCCTGCCCAGCGGTATCGACGATTCCAAGGCCCTGAACGAAGCCCGCCGCGAGGCGCTGTTTGCCGCCTTGCAGGATGCGGCAGAGATCGGCATCGGCGCTGCCAGCGTGGCCGAAATCGCCCAGCACAACATCCTGGGCGCCAGCCTGCTGGCGATGCGCCGCGCCGTGCTGGCCCTGCCGCGCCGGCCCGGTTTTGCACTGATCGATGGCAAACACTGCCCCAAGGGCCTGCCCTGCGACTCCGCTGCCCTGGTGGATGGCGATGCGCTCAGCCTGTCGATTGCCGCCGCTTCCATCATCGCCAAAGTGGTGCGCGACCGGGCGATGCGGAAGCTGCATCTGCGCTATCCGGCCTATGCCTGGGAAAAAAATAAGGGTTACGGCACAAAAGCGCATCAGGATGGCCTGTCTGTGGCCGGCGCCACGCCGCACCATCGGCTATCCTTTGCGCCACTGGCCCCCTGGCGCCCCTAAATGTGGGATTTGGTCCTGGTTCGGACTCGTTAAAGCGCCCGTTAACTATTAATTAGTTCAATGAATCTAATTACTTACGGGTCACTCATAAAAACGGACCCGACATGGCCACGACCCGCCTGGACAGCCCCAAGCCCGCCCGCAAAGGCCATCTCCGCCTGGTTTCCGTTGCCGGCCCGGATGCCGGCCGCAAGCTGGGCCGCACCCGGCTGAAGCAGCTTGGCCCGGCGCGCGAGCCGGAAGGGCCGCATCCCGACCTGCCGCTGGACCGCATCCTGCTCGGCGATTGCATCGCCGCGATGAACAGCCTGCCGGCCGGCAGCATCGACTGCATCTTTGCCGACCCGCCCTACAATCTTCAGCTTGCCGGCGAGCTGCGCCGCCCGAATGACAGTGTGGTGGATGCGGTTGACGATGCCTGGGACAAGTTCGCGTCTTTTGCCGATTACGACACTTTCTCCAAAGCCTGGTTGCAGGCGGCGCACCGGCTGCTCAAGCCCAATGGCACGCTGTGGGTGATCGGCAGCTACCACAATATCTTCCGCGTTGGCGCGCAGTTGCAGGATCTCGGCTTCTGGATGCTGAATGATGTGATCTGGCGCAAAAGCAACCCGATGCCCAATTTCAAGGGCCGGCGCTTTACCAACGCGCATGAAACGCTGATCTGGTGCGCCAAGTCGAAGGATGCGAAATACACCTTCAACTACGAGGCCATGAAGGCGCTGAACGACGATTTGCAGATGCGCTCGGACTGGACCATCCCGATCTGCGGCGGCGGCGAGCGCCTGCGCGGCGAGGATGGCGCCAAGACGCATCCGACCCAGAAGCCGGAAGCCCTGCTGCATCGTGTGTTGCTCAGTTCCACCAAACCCGGCGATGTGGTGCTTGATCCCTTCTTCGGCTCCGGTACCACCGGCGCGGTGGCCAAGCGGCTGGGCCGGCGCTGGATCGGCCTGGAGCGCGAGCAGACCTATGCCCGCGCCGCCGAGCGCCGCATCGGCATCGTGCAGCCGGCGGCGCCGGATGATCTCGAAGTGACCCGCTCGAAGAAGGACGAACCGCGGGTGCCGTTTGGCGCCGTGGTGGAGCGCGGCCTGCTGCCGCCCGGCACGGTGCTGACCGATCCGAGCCGGCGCTACACCGCCCGGGTGCGCGCCGATGGCAGCCTGGCCGCCGCCGATGCCGCCGGCTCGATCCACAAGATGGGTGCCCATGTGCAGGGCGCCTCGGCCTGCAATGGCTGGGTGTTCTGGCATTTCCAGGTGGAAGGCCAGCTCAAGCCGATCGACATCCTGCGCCAGCAGATCCGCGCCGAGATGCTCTGACCATTTTGCACTGACAGAACCCCTCCAGGTTCGGACCCGGCGGACACCATGCCGCCGGGTTTATTTTTGTGTCCGGCGGATGTACGGATTTATGTTGTACGGATATTGGCCGGGAGGTAGATTGGCATTGGTGATTTGACCGTGAACCTGAAACTGGACCTTACATGACCACAGCCACGGCGCGGGCCGCATCCCGCATCGAGCTGCGTGCAACTGATGAAATCAAGCAGCTTCTGACCACGGCAGCCGCTTATACGGGCATCGATCTGACCAGCTTCGTGCTGTCGAATGTGGTGCCGGTTGCACGCGAGATTGTGGAACGGAAGGAACGTCTGATTGTCGATGCGGTGGATTATGCCGCCGCCCTCGACCTGCTGGACAATCCGCCCGAACCACCGGCTGCCTTGCTCAAGGCTGCAAGGAACCATGGCAAGGGACATGGCATACGAAGCGATAACACTGGCGCTATCGAAGCACCACAACGTAAAGCAGTTCGACTGCGCAAGGGTTGAATTATCTACCTTTCTACAGCGC
Source organism: Alphaproteobacteria bacterium UBA7691 (assembly GCA_002482765.1). Classification (GTDB taxonomy): domain Bacteria; phylum Pseudomonadota; class Alphaproteobacteria; order Ferrovibrionales; family Ferrovibrionaceae; genus Ferrovibrio. The sequence continues at coordinate 34,849 of DLGP01000147.1, read as the reverse complement.
TATGCGCTGCAGAATAGCCAGCGCGGCGTTAGTCGCACTTTCGTCGCGGTATCCGAAACCGATCCAGCGCGGGTGATTGGTTATTATACGCTGACGCCGGCTGAGATGGCGCTGGATCAGGTGCCCGAGCCTTTGCGCAAGGGCCTGCCGCGTCATCCGCTGGGTGGCTATCGCCTTGCCCGGCTGGCGGTGGATCGGCATTGCACGGGCCGAGGGCTGGGCGGCATGCTGTTATTCGATGCAGCGTTTCGCTGCCAGCAGGCATCCGAACAGGTCGGCGGTGTGATGATTTTCATCGACGCCAAGGACGAAGCGGCCGCCGCGTTTTATGCCAAGCATGGCGCCACACCGCTGCCGCATACGCCCCTGACCCTACTGCTGCCGATGGCAACCGTATTGGCAGCCTTGCGGCAGCGTTAAGGCCGAGTTTGAGATTTGAGCGCCGACTTTGTTCAAGATTTGGTCCGGTGCATTCTTGCCGCCCGGTTTGTGTGTCCAAGGATTATAATGTTCGACATATGTTCGATATTGGGGTATTTGTTAATATTATTGGTTAATCATGCAACTGGATTTCTATGATTTGTTTTTCGTGAGGTTGATCATGGCCGACAGCAGCATTGAATGGACCGATGCAACTTGGAATCCAGTAGCTGGTTGCACCATCATCACGCCCGGCTGCACCAATTGCTATGCCATGCGAATGGCGGCGCGACTAGAAGCTATGGGCACTGAAAAATACACTGGCCTTACCCGCAAATCTGGCAAGCGCGCAGTTTGGACTGGTCGTGTGACTGTAGATGAAGCGGCGCTTGCGTTGCCGGCAAGCTGGCGCAGACCGCGTCATATCTTTGTCAACTCAATGAGCGATCTGTTCCATGAGGATGTGCCGGTAGATTTCATTAGCCGGGTCTGGGATGTGATGCGAGATACACCTCAGCATACCTACCAGATACTGACCAAACGCCCGAAGCGAATGCATGAATTGTCGTTGGCTCTCAACCACAAGCCGCTACCGAATGTTTGGTTAGGCACCAGCGTTGAGCATGCGGATACGCTTTGGCGTCTAGATGAATTGCGCGGAACCAAGGCGGCAATTCGCTTCATTAGCTTTGAACCACTGCTTGGCTCTGTCGCTGAAGCTGATGTTTCCGGCATTCAATGGGTTATCGTAGGTGGGGAATCCGGGCCGCGTGCGCGTGAAATGAATCCAAAGTGGGTGGAAGAAATTAAAGACCTTTGTGAAGAAGCTGGCGTTGCTTTCTTTTTTAAGCAATGGGGCGGCGTCAACAAAGCCAAGACTGGACGTGAGTTGAATGGCCGTACCTGGGATGAGATGCCGAGGAGATTTGGTTGACATAATTATGCCAATTTTTATGGGAGGTTCATGCATGAGTGAAGATACTGAAAACTCTTTAGGTAAGCTCGATCCTGAGAAGTATGAAATTGATAGTGATGGCTTGCCAATAGAAATTGTCGGGCCGTGGGTTTTGGATAAGCAGGCACTTATGCGAAAATACATTGACATTTCCAAATCAGCTAGGAAGAAGTATATAGGTTCGGGTAATGCAGGCGCCACATATATAGACCTTTTTTGTGGGCCAGGAAGAATTCGTGTCAATGGTGGTCGGGGCGCGATGCCTGGGGGGCCTCTAATTGCTTTCTCAGAGGCAAAGAAATTTAGCCCTTTTACAGAGATACATGTTGCTGACGCAAATGAACGATTGGTTCGTGCGGCAACAAAAAGACTAGAAAAAGACAACGCTCCAGTTCGGTTTGAGACAGGCTTAGCGTCAGCTACGGTCTCGAAGGTTATTGCAAAATTAAATCCGGCTGGTCTGCATTTTGCTTTTTTAGATCCATACAGTCTTCAAGCTTTACCATTCTCTGTGTTGGAGGAACTTGCTCGTTTGCGCCGCATAGATATCCTTGTGCATATCAGTGCGCAGGATTTGCAGCGAAATTTGAGGAGGAATTTTGATCGAGAGAATTCACCCCTAGACCAATTTGCTCCGGGGTGGCGAGGCAAGGTAGATTTCTCTAGCTCAGATGATTTAGTGATTCGCGGGAAAATATTGGAGCATTGGCGTTCATTGCTAAAAGGCCTTGGCATGGATACTGCTGAGGCTGGACAGTTGATAACCGGTACTGGTAACCAGAGATTATATTGGTTGGCGTTAATTGCGAAAAACCCGCTCGCACTCGAGTTTTGGCAAAAAATCACAGACAATAAGCAACCCAAATTGCTTTAGTGTCGTCAAAGCCCGACGCTGCCGATATCGAGGAATTTGCGGCGGCGCTGTTCGCGCAGGGCGCCGGGTTCCTGGCCGGCCAGGCCCTTGAGCTGGGCTTCCAGGGCATCGCCGAGCGCCTGGATCGCGGCCTTGGCATTCCGATGCGCGCCGCCGACCGGTTCCTTCACCACTTCATCCACCACCTTGAGCTTGGCCAGGTCGGTGGCGGTGAGCTTGAGCGCCTCGGCGGCGTCCTGCGCCTTGTCGCCGGTATTCCATAGAATAGCGGCGCAACCTTCCGGGCTGATCACCGAATAGACCGCATGTTCAAACATCAGCACGCGGTTGGCGGCGGCCAAAGCCACCGCGCCACCCGAGCCGCCTTCGCCGACAATCGCGGAGATCAGCGGCACGCGGATATCCAGGCAGCAATCGATGGCGCGGGCAATCGCCTCGGCCTGGCCGCGCTCTTCGGCGGCCACGCCCGGGAAGGCGCCAGAGGTATCCACCAGGGTCAGCACCGGCAGGCGGAAGCGCTCGGCCAGCCGCATCAGGCGGATCGCCTTGCGATAACCTTCGGGCTTGGCCATGCCGAAATTATGTTTCACGCGGCCTTCGGTGCCACGGCCCTTCTCATGCCCGATCACCACCACGGCGCGGCCGCGGAAACGGCCCAGGCCGCCCTGGATCGCGGCATCATCGGCAAAGGCGCGGTCGCCGGAAAGCGGCACATATTCCTGGATCAGCCCGGCCACGTAATCGGCAAAATGCGGCCTGTCCTGGTGGCGCGCCACCTGGGTTTTCTGCCATGGCGTCAGCCGGGCATAGGTTGCCTGCAATTGCTGGGCAGCCTTGGATTCCAGCTTCACCAGCTCATCGGCGATGTCGGTATTGCCGGCATCGACCAGTTGCTTGAGCTCGGCGATCTTGGTTTCCAGTTCGGCGAGCGGCTTCTCGAATTCGAGGTAGGATTGCATGGGCAGTTCGTCTAGCACGGATCGGCGCCTTGCACAAATGTCTGCAAGCCATTGAAATTTGGCAGAATTTTAGCAGTCTTGGCCGCGCCGTCGCCGCGTGCTATACGCCGCGCGCCCATCCCCCTCAGCTCCAGGCCCCCCGAATGACCGATATTGTCCCTATTCGCCGCGCTTTGCTCTCCGTTTCCGACAAGACCGGGCTGGTCGAATTCGGCCGTGCGCTGGCCGCCCAGGGCATCGCATTGCTCTCCACCGGCGGCACCTACAAGGCGCTGAAAGATGCCGGCGTGGCGGTGACCGAGGTGGCCGAGCATACCGGCTTCCCCGAGATGATGGATGGCCGCGTCAAGACACTGCATCCCACCATCCATGGCGGCATCCTGGCTTTGCGTGATGCCGAGGAACATGTGGCGGCGATGCAGCGCCATGGCATTCCGCCGATCGATCTGGTGGTGGTGAACCTGTATCCCTTCGCCGCCACGGTGGCCAAGGGCGCCGATTTCCCCACCTGCATCGAGAATATCGATATTGGCGGCCCGGCAATGATCCGCTCGGCGGCGAAGAATCACAGCTTTGTTGCCGTGGTGGTGGATGTGGCGGATTACGGCGCGGTGCTGGACAGCCTGCAAGCCAATGCCGGCGCCACCGATCTTGCCCTGCGCCGCCGCCTGGCGGCCAAGGCCTATGCCCATACCGGCGCCTATGACAGCATGATCGCCACCTGGTTTGCGCGCCAGAATGGCGAGGCTTTCCCGCCCACTTTGCTGCTCTCAGCCGAGCGCAAGCAGAGCCTGCGCTATGGCGAGAATCCGCATCAGCAGGCCGCCTTCTATGTCTCGGCTGACCAGCGCCTGGGCGTGGCCACGGCGCGGCAGTTGCAGGGCAAGGAACTCAGCTACAACAATCTCAATGATACCGATGCAGCTTTTGAGCTGGTGTCGGAATTCAGCGACCAGCCGACCGTTGCCATCATCAAACATGCCAATCCCTGCGGTGTGGCCAGCGCCGACACACTGGGTGCCGCCTGGGATGCGGCCCTGCGCTGCGATCCGGTTTCGGCCTTTGGCGGCATCGTGGCAATGAACCGCCGGCTTGATCGCCTCACCGCCGAGAAGATCGGCAGCATCTTCACCGAGGTGATTGTTGCCCCCGAAGCCGATGACGATGCCATCGAATTGCTCGGCAAGAAAAAGAATCTGCGCCTGCTGCTCACTGGCGGCATGGCCGATCCGGTGGCACCGGGCTGGTTCGTCAAATCCGTGGCGGGCGGTTATCTGGTGCAGACCCGCGATGCCGGCCGCATTGTTGCCGCCGATCTGAAGCTGGTGACCAAGCGGGCGCCGACACCGCAGGAGCTGGCCGACATGCTGTTTGCCTTCCGCGTTGGCAAGCATGTCAAATCCAACACCATTGTTTATGCCAAGCAGGGTGCCACGGTGGGTATCGGCGCCGGCCAGATGAGCCGGGTGGATGCCGCCCGCATCGCCTATCGCAAGGCGCAGGATTCGGCCAGGGCGGCCGGGCTGGATGGTGCGCTGACCCAGGGCAGTGTAGCCGCCTCTGATGCCTTCTTCCCGTTTGCCGATGGCCTGGAAGTGCTGGTGGAAGCCGGCGCCACGGCGGTGATCCAGCCGGGCGGCTCGATCCGCGACCAGGAAGTGATCGATGCCGCCGACAAGGCTGGCCTCGCCATGGTGTTCACCGGCATGCGCCATTTCCGCCACTGAGCCAGCACAGGAGCGCGGCAATGTATCGGCTGTATTTTGCCCCGGGTTCCGCCGCAATGGCGCCACAGGCGGTGCTGGAGGAAATCGGCGCAGCTTATGAATTGCTGACCGTGGATGTGGCCGCTCGCCAGCATCATGGCGACGCCTACCGCAAGCTCAATCCGAATGGCCGCATTCCGGTTTTGCTGGATGGCGATTTTGCCCTGTTCGAGACTGCCGCGATCTGCCAATACTTGGCCGAGCGGCATCCCGAAGCGGGCCTGATGCCGAGCGATGGCCGCCAGCGCGCCCTCTGCCTGCAATGGCTCACCTTCATGACCAATACGCCGCAGGTGGCGTTTATCGATTGGTTCCACCCGGATTGGAAATTCAGCGATGCCGCCGGCCAGGCGGCGCTGAAAGCGGCGGCCGATGCCGAATTGCAGCGCGCCTTCCAGGTGCTGGAAGAGGGCCTGCCGGGCGGCGACACAATGCTGGCCGGCGGCTTTTCGCTGCTCGATATCTACCTCACCATGCTGATGCGCTGGAGCCGCTTCATGGCGCGGCCGATGTGGCATTGGCCCAAGCTCAGGCGCATTGCCGGCGCCACCTATCCGCGCCCGGCCTTCCAGCGCATGATGCAGCGCCAGGGCATCGCCTGGGCCGATAACTGGCCGGGCTGAGACTATTCAGGCCGCTATCGGCTCGATCTGCGACAAGGTTTCAGCCAGGGCGCGTTCTGCATGCCACAGATCATGGGCCTGCTGCATGCGCAGCCACAAGTCTGGCTGTTTGCCAAACAGACGCGCCAGCCGCAAGGCCATTTCCGGCGAAACCGCTGCCTTACCTGAAAGCACCGCATGCAACGCCTGCCGGCTGACATGGATACGCTGCGCAGCCATGCTGATCGAAAGCTGCAATTCCTGCTCGATGATTTCCCGAATCAGCAGGCCGGGATGTGTTGGTGCGCGCTCGCGCTTGCCAGCCTTGAATTCAACCATAACCCGCTCCTTAATGATATTGCTCAAGATCGACTGCGGCTGCGCCGCCATCGCGCCACTCAAAGGTGATGCACCAGGGGCCGTTAACATGCAGGGTGTAGCGCAATGGCTTGCCCCGCAAGGCATGAAAATCGAAGCCCGGCTGATCCAAATGACCGGGTTCCTGAGCTGCATCCAGGGCGTCGAGCCGGCGTAGAATACGGGCTTGCAGGTCAGGCCGCAGTTTGGCGCTACGGCCCGTCTGCCATAATTCCCGCAGCCCCTTGTGTCGGAAGCTGGTAATCATTTTCCCATGTTAGGCAAAGTCGCATGTCTGTCAAGTGCTGCTTTACAGGCGGCGCCAGCTGATGCCCGCCACAGCCAAGCGCTGTGTTTCCGGCCTTGCAATACCCCTCTTGTCTGCGACAGCGAGCCGCCCCACTATAGCAATCAATCGGGTGGGGTTTTTCTCTGTAGATCGTCAACGGCCACGTAACCAGGGCCGCGGGCTGGAGGGAGATTTTCACATGCTGTTGCAGCAGATATTCCGTCGCGTCATCAAAACCGGCAGTCTCACTTTCATTGATCACAAGGGCCGCAGCCAGCATTACGGCGGCAGCAACCAGGAACCGGGTGTGGTGATCCGGGTGCATGATGCCGGCACCGAATGGCGCCTGGCGCTGAATGCCAATCTGGCAGCCGGCGAAGCCTATATGGACGGCCGGCTCACCATCGAGCGCGGCACGCTGTATGATTTCATGGACCTGATGCTGCGTAACATGGGCACGGCGCCGCTGCCGTTTTCCGGCGCCATCATGCTCTATGACCGGCTGTTGAAATGGTGGCATCAATGGAATGATGCCGATGCCTCCAAGCGCCGGGTGCAGCATCATTATGATCTGGACGGCCGGCTCTACGACCTGTTCCTGGATACCGACAAACAATATTCCTGCGCTTATTTCCCGACGCCGGAAACCACGCTGGAACAGGCGCAACTTGCCAAGAAGCGCCATATTGCCGCCAAGCTGCGCTTGCAGCCGGGCCAGCATGTGCTGGATATCGGCTCGGGCTGGGGCGGCATGGCGCTGTATCTGGCGCAGCATTATGGTGTTGAAGTGCTCGGCGTCACGCTGTCGGAAGAGCAGCACCGCATCGCCACCCAGCGCGCCCGCGATATGGGATTGAGCGACCGGGTAAGATTCGAGCTGCGCGACTATCGCTCGCTGCAAGGCCCGTTTGACCGCATCGTCTCGGTCGGCATGTTCGAACATGTCGGCGTGCCGCATTTTCCCGCCTTTTTCCAGACGGTGAACCGCCTGCTGGCACCGGATGGCGTGGCCTTGCTGCATGCCATCGGTCGCAGCGACGGGCCGGGCAGCACTGCCGGCTTCATCCGCAAATACATTTTCCCGGGCGGCTATTGCCCGGCCCTGTCGGAAGTGCTGCCGGTGATCGAAAGGTCCGGCCTGTATCTGACCGATGCTGAAATCCTGCGGCTGCATTATGCCGAGACGTTGCGGCATTGGCGCGAACGCTTCCTGGCGCAATGGGACAAGGCCAAGGAGCTTTACGACGAGCGCTTCTGCCGTATGTGGGAATTTTATCTGGCCGCTTCGGAAGTCACCTTCCGCCATGCCGGCCATATGGTGTTCCAGCTTCAGCTCACCCGCCAGGTGGAAACCCTGCCGCTCACGCGGGATTACATGCTGGATGACGAACGCGCCCAGGCTGCCGGCGATGCCGCCGCTGCGCGGGCGCCGGTGGCGGCGCGCAGCGCATAACCAGGATCTACCGCTCCGGTTCGGTCACGCGCCACAGCAGGATGAAGCCTGCCGCCAGGAAGATCAGTACAATCACCGCCGCCACGCGCTGCGAGGCGAAGGCGGCGGTGGCGAAGCCGATCAGCAGCGGCGCCAGGAAACTGGTGGCGCGGCCCGAAAGCGAGAACATGCCGAAGAATTCCGCCAGCATGTCAGGCGGCGCCAGGCGCGCCACCATGGTGCGGCTGGCGGCCTGCATCGGCCCCATGCCGAGGCCGAGCAGCGCGGCGCAGGCGAAAAACACCTGCTCGCCGGTGGAGGTGAAGGCGCCCATGCCGGGGCTTTTGGGTGTGATGTCGATGCCGAACAATACCGTATCGGCGGTGATCGACAGGATGCCAAGCGCGCCGGCGCCCACCAGCAGAATGGCAAGCTGCACCGTGCGCTTTGAGCCGATGCGATCATCCAGCACGCCGGCCGCCATCACGCTGGGCGCGGCGATCACGGTGAGCGCGATGCCGAACAAGCCCAGTTCGGTGGTGCCCCAGCCGAAAATCCCGGCAGCATAAACCCCGCCGAAGGCGATCACGGCATTCAGGCCATCGAAATACAGCATATAGGCGATCAGGAAACGCAAAGTGTTTTTGTGCTGGCGCAGATGCGCCACGGTCTCCACCAGCCGCAACACGCCTTCGCGCACCACCTGGCGCAGCGGCTTGCCGCTGCCCGGGCGATCCGGCGTGAACAGGAACATCGGCAGCGAAAACAGCAGCAGCCAGATCACGATGGCCGGCCCGATGATGCGTTCGGCCTCAAAACTATCGCGCCGCAGGCCGAGCAGGGCTTCGCCCTCGGGCGGTGTGATGCCAATCAGTTCCGGACGCGACACGATCAGCACGGCAAACAGCGCGATCAGGCCGCCGGTATAACCCATGCCCCAGCCGAAGCCGCTGAGCCGGCCCATGCGGCCGGGCGGCACCAGGCCGGGCAGCAGCGCATTGTTGAACACGATGGAATATTCGGCGCTGATATTGGCCAGGGCCAGCGCCAGCAACACCAGCCACAGTACTTCCGGCTTGCCTGGCTGGGCCAGCCACAGCATGGCACAGGCCAGCGCCAGCAGAATCTGGAAGCCGAGCAGCCAGGGTTTGCGCCGGCCGCCGGCATCGGCGATGGCGCCCAGGAAAGGGGCGCCCAAAGCCACCATGGCGCCGGCCGCCGCCTGGGTGAAGCCCCATAGCGATTGCCCCTGCACCGAATCGCCGACCACCTGCGAGGTGAAATAGGGCACAAAGATGAAGGTGGTGATGACGGTGAAATAGGGCTGGTTGGCCCAATCAAACATCGCCCAGGAAAGCCGGGCGCGCAGGCTGGCGCTTGTTGCGGGCGCTGCTGCCTTGCCGTTAACGGTCATGTTGCTCTCCACCCGAATCGGCGCCCTGAACCGCCCGGAGTGTAATGCGGCGCCGGGCTGAAACAAATGAAACAATTATGGACATAAGGCAGAAACGGCGTTGCGGCATAAACCCGGCCCAGCAGACACACCAAAGCCGGAGACAAAACCATGACCCCCGAACAGATTGCCCTGGTGCAGCAGAGTTTTGCCCAAGTTTTGCCGATCCGCGAGCAGGCGGCGCAGATCTTCTATGAGCGCCTGTTTGCGCTTGATCCCAGCCTGCGGCCGCTCTTCAAGGGCGACCTGCGCGCCCAGGGTGCCAAGCTGATGAGTGCGCTCACCTTTGTGGTTGGCGCGTTGCACAAGCTGGATACCATCCTGGAGGAAGTGCGCATGCTGGCCCGCCGCCATGTTGGCTATGGCGTGCAGGAAAACCATTATGCCCTGGTGGGCAGCGCCCTGCTCGGCACCCTGGAGGAAGCTTTCGGGCCGGATTTCACCCCGGCGCAAAGCGCGGCCTGGGGTGCGGCCTATCAGGCTTTGGCCGGCGCCATGATGGCGGCGGCGCGTGATATGCAACAAGCCGCTTGATCCGCACTGGCCTTGCCCGCTATCGATTAGCCCATGGCCGAAGCAGAGATCATCGTGGTGGAGGATGAGCCTGGCATCCGCGAGATGCTGCGCGAATATCTCTGTGGCCATGGCTTTGCCGTGCGGCTGGCGGAAAACGCCGCCGCCTGCCGCCGCCTGCTGGGCGAACAGCAGGCCGACCTGATCCTGCTGGATATCAACATGCCGGGCGAGGATGGTCTCAGCCTGGCGCGCTGGCTGCGCGGCCAGCCGCAGGGCAATGCCCTGGGCATCATCATGCTGACCGCCGAAGCCGCCGTGGTGGATCGTGTGGTGGGCCTGGAGGTTGGCGCCGATGATTATGTGGCCAAGCCGTTTGACCTGCGTGAATTACGCGCCCGCATCCGCACCGTGCTGCGCCGTGTGAAGCCGGCCGGCATGCCGCCGCAACAGCAGCCGCAGCCGCAGCCCGGCGATACCGTACGCTTTGGCAGCCGCCTGCTGCATCTCGGCAGTCGCAAACTCTGCGATGCGGGCGGCCTGGAAATCCCACTTACCGCGATGGAGTTCGATCTGCTCAAAACCTTTGCCGCGCATCCCGACCGGGTGTTGAGCCGCGACCAGTTGCTCGATCTGGCGCATCACGGTCAATGGGAGCCGTTTGATCGCTCGATTGATATCCGCATCGCCCGGCTGCGGCGCAAGATCGAGGCCGATCCGGCGCATCCGGTGGTGCTCAAGACCGTGCATGGTGCCGGCTACCTGTTTGACAGCCATGCCAGCGGCTGAATTCCCCGCCGATCTGCTGGAAGCAGAACTGGAACGGTTGCGGCCTTTGCTGGCGGCCTCGCTGGATGCCATGATCATCACCGATGCCGGCGGCCTGGTGCTGGAATTCAATCCCGCCGCCGAGCGTATCTTTGGCCGCGCCCGCGCCGCTGCCCTGGGCCAGCCGATTGGCGACCTGATCGTGCCGCGCCATCTGCGTGGCGCGCATGAGGCCGGCATGCAGCGTTATGCCGGCGGCGAGCCGCATCGGGTGATCGGCCGCCGCATCGAGACCGAGGGCCAGCGCGGCAATGGTGATCGTTTCCCGGTGGAATTGACCGTTACCGAGGTGCGGCGCGGGCCGCATCGCCTGTTGGCGGCGTTTTTGCGCGATATTTCCGACCGCAAGGCCACCGAAGCAGCTTTGCGGCGCAGCGAGAATCGTTACCGGCTGGCGGTGCGCGGCGCCGAGGATGGCATCTTTGAATGGGATCTGGTTAACGGCACAGCGTATTATTCCGAGCGGCTGGAGGAGATCGTCGGCCGCAAGCAGCGCGATCTGGGCAATGACCTGAGCGCCTGGCAGGCTTTTGTGCATGCCGACGATCTGGCCGCCTTGCAGGAAGGCACGCGCCGGCTGCTGCGCGGCGAAGCCGATAATATTGTGCTGGAATACCGCATGCGGCGCGCCGATGGTGTGGAACGCTGGGTGCGCACCACGGCGGCGGTGGATCGTGACAGCAATGGCCGCGCGCTGCGCATCGGCGGCTCGCTGGGCGACATCACCGAACGCAAACGCTCGGAAGCCGAGATTTTGCGCCAGCGCGACGCGCTCTATCAAAGCGAAAAACTTTCGGCGCTGGGTTCGCTGCTGGCCGGCGTGGCGCATGAATTGAACAACCCGCTCTCCATCGTGGTGGGGCAATCGCTGATGTTGCGTGAGGCGGCCGAAGAGGGCGCCGCCCCGGCCGGCCTGGCCGGCCGTGCCGCCAAGATCGAGCAGGCGGCGGCACGCTGCGCCCGCATCGTGCGCACCTTTCTGGCCATGGCACGGCAGCGCCATCCGCGGCGCGGCGCAGTGGATATTGAAGCATTGCTGGATGATGCCCTGGCCTTGCTGGATTACAGCCTGCGCAGCGCTGGCATCGATGTGCGGCGCGAGAATTTTGGCCCGCTGCCGCTGTTGCAGGCCGATGGCGACCAATTGGGCCAGGTGCTGACCAATCTGCTGGTCAATGCGCAGCAGGCGCTGAGCGACTGGCCGGCGCCGCGTATCCTGAGCATCCAGACCATGCCGAGCGTGGATGGCCGCTGGGCCGAAATCGTGATTGCCGATAACGGCCCAGGTGTGCCGGCGGAATTGCGCCGCCGCATTTTTGAGCCGTTTTTCACCACCAAGCCGGCCGGCAGCGGCACCGGCATTGGCCTGTCGGTCTCCATCGGCATAATCGAAACCCATGGCGGCAGCCTGATGGTGGAGCAAAATCCCGGCCTGCATGGCAAGCCGGGCGGCGCCTGTTTCACCATTCGCCTGCCGCTGGAAAGCGCCAGGCCGGAGACCGCCGATTTCCCGGCCGATCCGGTGCCGCCATCCGCCGCCCATGGGCTGCGCCTGCTGGTGGCCGATGACGATGCCGAGGTGGCGGAATTGCTGCGTGATCTGCTCAGCCGTGCCGGCCACCGGGTGGACCTGGCTGCCGATGGCCAGGCGGCTTTGCAGCTGGCGCTGGCGCAGGAATATGACGCCGTGTTGAGCGATCTGCGCATGCCGGGGCTGGATGGCCGCGCCTTGCTGCGCCGGCTGGAGGCGGAACGCCCGGCGCTGGCGCGGCGTTTCATCTTCATCACCGGCGACACATTCGGCCAGGCCGGGGCGGCGGAAATACGCGATCTGGGCCGCCCGGTGCTGGATAAACCCTTCACCCGCGATGCCGTGCTGGCAGCGCTTAATATGATTGCTGCACTGCCATAAAAAGCGGCAGCCCAGTTTTTACACCCGATGTCTTGCCAATCCGCGCCGGAGAATGACAAACTGCATCCTTCCGGCGGTGTTGGCCGCCGTTTGACATGGGGAGATATTGTCACATGCTTCGTCGCACTCTGCTGAAGACCGTCGCCGTCAGCGCCATCATGGTGGCTGCCGCCGCGACCGCCCAGGCGCAGACCAAGTGGGATCTGCCGGGCGCCTATCCGGCCGGCAACTTTCACACCAAGAACCTTGTGCAGTTCGCCGAGGATGTGAAGAAGCTGTCCGGCGGCAAGCTGGAAATCACCATTCATCCGGGCGCGTCGCTGTTCAAGGCGCCGGAAATCAAGCGCGCGGTGCAGACCGGCCAGGCGCAGATCGGCGAAGTGCTGATGGTGAATGTGGAGAATGAAATTGCCGTTTTCGGCGCCGATGGCGTGCCGTTCCTGGCCACCAGCTTCGCCGATGCGGCCAAGCTGTGGAAAGCCCAGAAGCCGGTGGTTGAGAAGAAGCTGGCCGAGCAGGGCATGACCGCCCTGTATGCTGTGCCGTGGCCGCCGCAGGGCATCTACACCAAGCAGAAAGAGCTGAACACCATCGACGACCTGAAGGGCCTGAAATATCGCGCCTACAGCCCGGCCACCTCGCGCATCGCCGAACTGGTCGGCGCCCAGCCGGTGACCGTGCAGCAGGCCGAACTGGCCCAGGCGATGGCTACCGGCGTGATCGTCACCATGATCACCTCGGGTTCCACCGGCCGCGACATCAAGGCCTGGGAAAGCATGACGCATTTCTACGACACCCAGGCCTGGCTGCCGAAGAACCTGGTTTTCGTCAATAACGACGCCTTCAAGAAGCTGGATGCCGCCACCCAGAAGGCGGTGATGGATGCCGCTGCCGCTGCCGAAACCCGCGGCTTCGCGGCGGCTCAGGTCGAGACCGAGGATTCCAAGGCGGCGCTGGTCAAGGGTGGCATGAAAGTGGTGCCGCCGTCGGATGCGCTCAAGGCCGGTTTCCAGAAGGTTGGCGCCACCATGACCGAAGAGTGGATCAAGAAGGCCGGTGCCGATGGCAAGGCCATCGTGGATGCTTTCAAGAAGATGTAACCATCTTCAGCAAACGGGCGGGGGAAACCCCGCCCGCATTGTTTCCGGGGGACAATAACAAAGGTTGCTTGCGATGCGTTCGCCACTCGATCCGCTATACAGGGCCTGCGGCTGGATTGCCGGCTTTTTCATGGTTGCGCTGCTGATAGCGATCCTGCTCAGCATTCTGGGCCGCCAGTTCAATTTTTATATCCGTGGCATTGATGCCTATGCCGGCTATTGCATGGGCGCGGCCACCTTTCTGGCGCTGGCGCATACCTTTTCCCATGGCGAGCATATCCGCGTTACGCTGATCCTGAAGCGGTTCACCGGCGCCACCCGGCGCGGCCTGGAATTATGGTGCGTTGCGCTTGGCATCGCGGTATCCGGCTTTTTCGCCTTCTATGCCTGCAAGATGGTGTGGTGGAGCTGGAAGTTCAACGATATCTCCACCTCCAACGATGCCACGCCGCTGTGGATTCCGCAGCTTGGCTTTGCCATCGGCAGTGTTGTGCTGTTCATCGCCATGGTGGAGGAATTTTTCCTCGTGCTGCGCGGCAAGCCGCTCGACGATACCCCCGCCGAACTGGCGCGCACGGAGTAAGCCCGCATGGATCAGATCCTGATTTCAGTTTTCCTTATCATCGCGCTGTTTGCCATCCTGGCCACCGGCCTGTGGATCGGCCTTGGGCTGGTGGCCTGCGGCTGGCTCGCCATGATGCTGTTCACCAGCCGCCCGGTGGGCGATGCGATGATGACCACCATCTTCGGCTCCAGCACCAGCTGGACCCTGACCGCTCTGCCGATGTTCATCTGGATGGGTGAAATCCTGTTCCGCACCCGGCTGTCGGAAGACATGTTCCGTGGCCTGGCGCCGTGGATGACCAAGCTGCCCGGCCGCCTGGTGCATACCAATGTGATCGGCTGCACCATCTTTGCCGCTGTCTCCGGCTCCTCGGCTGCCACCTGCGCCACGATCGGCAAGATGAGCATCCCGGAACTGCGCCAGCGCGGCTATCCGGAGAATATCGTGATCGGCAGCCTGGCCGGTGCCGGCACGCTCGGCCTGCTGATCCCGCCCTCGCTGATCATGATCGTGTATGGCGTGGCGGCGGAAGTCTCGATTGCCAAGCTGTTCATTGCCGGCGTGATTCCGGGCATCCTGCTGGCGGTGCTGTTCATGGGCTATATCGTGGTCTGGTCGCTGCTCAATCCGGGCAAGATTCCGCTGCCCACCGAGCGCTATAATTTTGTCGAGAAGCTCTGGGCCTCGCGCCATCTGCTGCCCACGGTCGGCCTGATCCTGGCCGTGCTTGGCTCGATCTATACCGGCTTTGCCACCGCCACTGAGGCAGCGGCATTGGGCGTGGTCGGGGCGCTGGTGATTTCGGCCGCCCAGGGCAGCCTGAATGTGAAAACCTTCCTGGATAGCCTGCTCGGCGCCACGCGGCTTTCCTGCATGATCGGCCTGATCCTGGCCGGTGCCGCCTTCCTCACCCTGGCGATGGGCTTCACCGGCCTGCCGCGCCATCTGGCGGATTGGATCAGCAGCATGGGCTTCAGCCCGGCCATGCTGATTATTGTGCTGATGGTGTTCTACATCGTGCTCGGCTGTTTCCTGGATGGCATCTCGATGGTGGTGCTGACCATGGCGGTGGTGTTGCCGATGATCGAACGCGCCGGCATTGATCTGATCTGGTTCGGCATCTTTGTGGTGCTGGTGGTGGAAATGGCGCAGATCACGCCGCCGGTCGGCTTCAACCTGTTTGTGCTGCAAGGCATGACCGGGCATCAGATCACTTATGTCGCCAAGGTCGCCTTCCCGTTTTTCATCCTGATGGTGGTGGCGATTGCCCTGATCTTCTTCTTTCCGGGTCTGGTCACTTGGCTGCCCGGCCAGATGCTTGGGCCGGGTTGAGGGAGCGCCAGCAGATGTTGCCGATCACACGTTTCCCCAGCGAGGCGGCGGGCCGGGCACGCACCACGGTGTATAACGGTTTTGTTTTCACCGTGGCCACCGCCGATACCTACGAGCTGGACATGACGCGGCAGGCGCGTGAAGCCCTGGCCAACCTGGATCGCCAATTGGCCGAAGCCGGCAGCGACAAATCGCGGCTCGTCTCGGCCACGGTGTATATCACCGACATGGCGCTGAAACCGGCGATGAACGCGGTCTGGCTTGATTGGGTGGACCAGGCCAACCCGCCGCAGCGCGCCTGCATCGGCGCCACGCTGGAAGACGGCGACATGATCGAGATCGTTGCCGTGGCGGCGACCAAGAACTGAGGTCGTCGGGTATCCAGAGCGGCTTTCGGGTCATTGGCTGCGGCCAGACCGTGCAACAAAGCCCGTCATGGTACGCGACGGCGTACCATCCACGTTTTTTCCCTTCATTACCTGGAAAAACTCGTGGATGGTCGGCCTTTGCCGACCATGACGATTGTGCTGTGCGCCTCCACCGAGGTTGGCCGCTAAAACACCCTCGCTAAAAACTCGGCGGTGTGCAGGCGCTGATGATTTCGCATGGCTCCGGGCCGATATTGCGAAATCGGTGCGGCTGCTGGCTTTCAAAATAATAGGCGTCGCCGGGACCGAGCAGGCGGCTCTGGCCGGCCACTGTCACCTCGATGCGGCCCTTCAGCACCACGCCGCCTTCCTCGCCCTCATGGCGCAGCAGCACGCGGCCGGTATCGGCGCCAGGGGCGTAGCGTTCCACCAGGATTTGTAGTGCGCGGCCGGACAGGTCGGCGCCGACCTGGCGATAGCTGATCTTGCCCTTGCCGACCTGCACCAGTTCCTCGGCGGCATAAAACGCCTTGCGCGGCGCCGGGCTTTCCAGCGCAAAAAACTCCGCCAGGCTCATCGGCAGGCCATCCAGCACGCGCTTGAGCGCGCCGACGGAGGGATTGACCCGGTTGGCCTCAATCAGCGACACGGTGGCATTGGTCACCCCGGCGCGGCGCGCCAGTTCGCGCTGCGACAATTTACGGCCTAGCCGCACCAGCTTGAGCCGGCCGCCAATATCGATCTCGCCATCCATTGCAGTGCCGCCCGTGTTTCGCTGTTGAATATATTTAACGGTGTTTGCGCTGCCATATCAATATCAAGCACTTAGGCCAAGCATAAAAGCGTTGTTTCCGCCGCCGCTTCGGTTGAGACTCCGGCATTGCGTTTATGCCTTAAGGAGAGCCGCCATGGGCCAGACTGCCGCCGTACCCAACGATCTGGAATCCTGGTGGATGCCATTCACCGCCAACCGCCAGTTCAAGGCCAATCCGCGCCTGCTGGTTGGCGCCAAGGACATGCATTACACCACCCATGACGGCCGCCAGGTGATCGATGGCTCGGCCGGCCTGTGGTGCGTCAATGCCGGCCATTGCCGCCAGCCGATTGTGGATGCGATCCAGAAGCAGGCGGCAGAAATGGATTTTGCCCCCACCTTCCAGATGGGCCATCCCAAGGCGTTTGAATTCGCCGCCCGGCTGGCGCATCTGGCGCCGGGTGATCTCAAGCATGTGTTCTTTGCCAATTCCGGCTCGGAAGCGGTGGATACCGCGCTCAAGATTGCGCTGGCCTATCATCGGGCGCGTGGCGAGGGCGCCCGCACCCGGCTGATCGGCCGCGAACGTGGCTATCACGGCGTCGGCTTCGGCGGTATTTCGGTTGGCGGCATCGTGTCCAACCGCAAGGTATTCGGCCCGATGCTGGCCGGCGTGGATCATCTGCCGCATACCCATTCCTTGAAGGACATGGCGTTTTCCAAGGGCCTGCCGGATTGGGGCGCACATCTGGCCGACGATCTGGAGCGGATTGTGGCTTTGCATGATGCCAGCACCATCGCCGCCGTGATCGTTGAGCCGGTGGCCGGTTCCACCGGCGTGCTGCCGCCGCCCAAGGGCTATTTGCAGAAGCTGCGGCAGATTTGCGACAAGCATGGCATCCTGCTGATCTTTGATGAGGTTATCACCGGCTTCGGCCGCACCGGCACAGCTTTCGCGGCTGAAACCTTCGGCGTCATCCCCGATCTGATGACCACTGCCAAGGGCCTGACCAATGCCGCCGTGCCGGCTGCTGCCGTGTTCACCCGCAAGCATGTGTTTGATGCCTTCATGCAGGGGCCGGAGCATATGATCGAACTGTTCCACGGCTATACCTATTCGGCCCATGCCCTGGCCTGCGCCGCCGGCCTGGCGACGCTGGATGTGTATCGCGATGAAGGCATTTTTGAGAATGCCGCCGCCCTGGCGCCCTATTGGGAAGATGCCGCGCATAGCCTGAAGGGCCTGCCGCATGTGATCGATATCCGCAATATCGGCATCATGGCAGCCATCGAACTGGCGCCGCGTGAGAATGCGCCGACCAAGCGCGGCTACGAGGTGTTTGTGAAATGCTTCGAGCAGGGCCTGATGGCGCGGCTGACCGGCGACACCATTGCGCTGTCGCCGCCGCTGATCCTCAACAAGGGCCATATTGACGAGATCTTCGGCATTCTCGGCAAAGTGTTGAAGCAGGTCGACTGATCCGGCCATACTCCCCGTCAGGGCAGCGAAACTGACGGGGAGGCACCGCATGAATGCGGGCATACATGAATTCCTGGCGCAAGACCGGGTGATCTGGGGCAAGCCGGCCGCCGAGGCGGTGCTGGAAGAAGCCGAGCGGCGCGGCGCCAGCCGCATCTTTATCGTCACCAGCAAAACCCTGAACCGGCAGACCGATGCGGTGGAGAATATCCGGCAGGCGCTGGGGCCGCGCCATGTCGGCACCTTCGATGAATGCCGCGAGCATACGCCGCGCCCGAGCGTGATTGCCTGCGCCGAGGCTATTCGCGCCGCCACGCCTGATCTGATCCTGACCTTTGGCGGCGGCACTGCCATCGACACGGTGAAGGTGGCGCTGATCGTGCTGGCGCATGATCTGACCCGGCCCGAGCAGCTAGACGATTATCACCTGCGCGCCAATCCCGATGGCAGCCGCTTCATGCCGGCGATCAAGCCGCCGCCAATGCGCCAGATTGTGCTGTCCACCACACTTTCGGCGGCGGAATTCTCGAATTTCGGCGGCTGCACCGATCCGGAGCGGCAGATCAAACATGGCTATGTCGGGCGCGAGATCGGCGCTGCCGCTGTAATTCTTGACCCAGCCGTGACCGTGCATACCCCGCAATGGCTATGGCTATCCACCGCCATCCGCGCCATCGATCATGCCGTGGAAGGTATCTGTTCGATCCAGCCCTCGCCGCTGATCGAAGCCACCTCGCTGCATGCGCTCAGGCTGTTTGCGCAGGCGCTGCCGCAAAGCCAGCGTGATGCAGCGGATATGGCGGCGCGGCTGGCATGCCTGCAAGCCGCCTGGCTCTCCGGCTTCGGCATCCTGCGCGTGCCCTATGGCGCCAGCCACGGCATCGGCCACAGCCTGGGCGCCGTCACCGGCATGAGCCATGGCCACACCTCCTGCATCATGCTGCCGCAGGTGATGCGCTACAATCTGCCCCACACCGCGCCGCAGCAGGCGCGTATTGCGGCGGCGCTGGGCCGCGCCGATGGCGATGCGGCCGCCGCTGTGGCGGATCTGATCGCGCAACTCGGCCAGCCCGGGCGGCTGCGCGATCTCAAGGTGGATAAAACCCAGTTCGGCAAGATCGCCGAGGGCGCCATGGAAAATCTCTGGGTGCGCACCAACCCACGGCCGATCCAGGACACACAGGATATCATCGGCCTGCTGGAAGCGGCCTGGTAGGGCCCGCGCAAGGCTGAGAAAAACGTGGATGGTCGGCCTGCGCCGACCATGACGACTTTATACTGTATGCTCTTATATTATCCGTCATGGTCGGCGCAGGCCGACCATCCACGTTTTGATTTTGCTGCCAGCGAGCCAGTCGCGCTGCGAAATGACAGGAAATGGGCCATGCGGGGTGGATGGGTCTATATCCTCACCAACAAGCCGAATGGTATTCTCTATATCGGCGTGACCAGCGATCTGCCGCGCCGTATTGGTGAACATCGCGCAGGCATCGTTGCCGGGTTCACCCAACGATATAGCTTGCGACGGCTGGTTTATATCGAACGCCATGACAGTATCGAAGCCGCAATCGTGCGTGAAAAAGCGCTCAAGACCTGGAATCGCGCCTGGAAGGTGCGGCTGATCCATCGTGATAACCCGTCATGGGACGATCTGTTTGATACGTTGATGCAGTGAGGCGTGGTCAAGGCATGCCGGCGTGTAGGCCCAGCTTGGCATAACAACAAAGACCGTCATGGTACGCGTAGGCGTACCATCCATGTGTTGCTTTGTTTAGAGCACGCTGAAAAAAGCACTCGTGGGTGGTCGGCCTGCGCTGACCACGACGGCCTTTGGGGTGAATTCTGGCTGTCGTCAACGACCAAAAATCTGAACCGGACAGCCGTGAGTCTAGCCCGCGTATGACGATGGCGGCGGGTCAGCCCAGCCGGCGCAGGCGGTAGCCGACGCCGTGTTCGTTGAGCAGGAAGCTCGGATTCTGCGGGTCGGTTTCAATCTTGTTGCGTAATTGCCGGATCAGCACGCGCAGTGACTGGCGCCGGCTGTCGCTATCCATGCCCCACAGGTCTTTCAGCAGGGTTTCGGTGCTGACGGTGCTTTGATCCGCCTGGGCCAGCCGGCGCAGCAGCCGCATTTCCATCCGCGATAACGGCACATTGCGGCTGCGGTAGCGGAAACTCTGCTCCACTTGGTCGATGATGATATCGCCATAACACAGCCGGCCGATCTTGGTGCAGCTATAGCAGCGGCGCAACAGGCTGTGCAGCCGGGCCAGCAACTCGGCCTGATCCAGCGGTTGGCTTAGCACGTCATTGGCGCCGGCTTCCAGGGCGCGGATGCGGCTGGCACTATCGCCGGCTTCGCTGATTGCAATCACCGGCATGTCGGTGTGGTTGCGCAGATTGGCCAGCATTTCAAAAGTATTCTGGCTGCCGGTCGGCAAATGCACCAGCGCGGCGTGGTGCTGCTGATCAGACAGGAAACCATAGGTGATATCGCTGCGGCTGGCGCTTATCGGCTCGAAGCCCGCCTCAGCCAGTAAAGCAGTCAGATCGATGGCTAATTGCCCAGCAAAACCAATCAGTAAGGCGTTTGGACGAGACATGGTCATTGTTCTTGTATTGTGAGCCGGACTGCAATCATTTTAAGTATATAGTAAATCTGTAAACGGTATAAAGTGCAAAAATAAGGTAAAAAATATTGTTAAAGCGTCCTTATTAAACACGATTTTGGATATGCTCAAAGTAATATAGAGTATTTTTCGGCGATTAAATTGCTCTGTGTGAAATTTAAAATAAATAATAAAAACAATTTAACTTTAAAAGTCTCGTTATTTGAATACTAATATTTTGCAATATCGTGACGCGCTAAAACGATAAGCATCGGGAGAAATACAAATAATAAAGCGCTTTAATCGCGCCCGCTTGCCCATAGCTCACCATTCTTATTTGCGGCAATTGCCAGGAAAAGGCTGTTCATGAAACGCCCAGAACCGACATTGCAGGAGCGCTTTTTCAACGCCGACGACATTATCGTGTCAAAAACCGACCTGAAGGGACGGCTGGTTTATGTCAACGACGTGTTTTGCAGCGTCGGGCTTTACAGCGAACGCGAGGTGCTGGGCCAGCCGCATGCCATTGTGCGCCATCCGGATATGCCACGCGCGATTTTCGCGTTGCTCTGGCAGCGTATCCAGGCCGGCCGTGAGGTGTTCGCCTATGTCAAGAACATGGCGAAGAACGGCGATTATTATTGGGTGCTGGCGCATGTGACGCCGAGCTACACCCTGGCCGGCGAGATCGATGGGTATCATTCCAACCGGCGCAAACCACAGCGCGCTGCGCTGGCCGCCATCGAACCGCTCTACCGCGACCTGTTGCGGCTGGAAGCTGGCGGCGAGCGCAAGGCCGGTTTGCAGGCCAGCCTGGCGCGGCTGGATGCGGCAATGGCCGAGCATGGCCAGGGTTATGACCAGTTTGTACTGGGCCTGGCCGTGCAATGACAAAATCACATGGGGGAAACGCGGCATGCTGATATTTGGACGCAAGGCGCGGCAGCAGCGCGACGCGATGGCTGCGGTGGCTGAAATATGTGGCCGGGCGGCACGCGGCGACCTTTCCGCCCGTGTGCTGCATGTGGGCGATTATGGTGAAAATGCAGCGGCGCTTATCGCAGTCAACCGGCTGCTGGACCTGACCGACGCCTATTTGCGCGAGTCTAGCGCCTCGCTGACCCTGGCCGCCGAAGGGCAGTATTACCGGCCATTTATCGAAACCGGCATGGTGGGCAATTTCCGCCGCGGGGCCGAGGTCATCAATAGGGCACGAGAGAGTATGCGCCAGCGCGCCGATGAAGGTGTGCGGCTGGAGGCGGAAATCGTCGATCTGGTTTCTGCCGCTGCTGCCGGTGATCTTGGCAAGCGGCTGCCACTGGAAGGCAAACAGGGTTTCATGCTGGGCCTGTCGCAAGGCATCAACGAAGTGGTTGGCGCCACCGCTACGGTGCTGCAAAGCCTCAGCCGCATCATGGCCGGCCTGGCGCGCGGCAATCTGGCGCAGCGGGTTGAGCCGGGCTATGCCGGGGAGTTCGGCCTGCTGATGCAGCATACCGGCGCCACGGTGCAGGTGCTGCGCGATGTGGCCGGCCGGCTCACCCAGAGCAGCGCAGCCTTGGAGGCGGCGGCGGGCGAATTGGCGGAAGGTGGCCGCGATCTGGCCTCGCGCACCGAAAGCCAGGCGGCAACACTGGAGCAGACCGCCGCTGCCCTGGCCCTGCTGACCGATACGGTGCGGCAGAATGCCGGCAATGCCCAGAGAGTGAGCGAACTGAGCCTGACGGCGCGAAATGCCGCGCAGCGTGGCGGCGAGATTGTGCGCGAGGCGGTGCTGGCGATGGACCAGATCGAGGCTGGCTCGCAGCGAATTGTCGGCATTGTTAGCCTGATCGACGAGATTGCTTTCCAGACCAACCTGCTGGCGTTGAATGCCTCGGTAGAAGCCGCGCGCGCCGGCGAAGCCGGAAAGGGCTTCGCTGTTGTGGCGCAGGAAGTGCGCGCCCTGGCGCAGCGTGCCGCCAGTGCTTCCAGGGATATCAAGGGCCTGATCAGCCAGACCAACCAGCAGATCAAGGCCGGGGTGCAGCATGTGCGGCGCAGCGGCGATACGCTGGCCGAAATCAACACAGCCAGCGACCGCGTAGCAGTGATCGTGACCGAGATTGCCCGCGCCAGTGGCGAGCAGGCCCAGGGGCTGGAAGAAGTGAACACCGCCATCGCCGCGCTCGATCAGCTTACCCAGCGCAATTCGGCTTTGGTGGAAGAGAACAGCGCCGCCACCGCCACCTTGTCGGATCAGGCCGCACAGCTTACCCGCCTGGTCGCCTTCTTCGATGCTGCCGGCCGCCAGAATGCTCAGCAGGATGCCGCGGCATAAATGAACAACATTCAGGATAGCCTGCTGGCCTTCATCCCGGAGGCCGTTGTCACCATCGCCATGGATCAGCGTATTCTGGATTTCAACCGCATGGCCGAAGCGGTGTTCGGCTATAGCCGCGAGGAGATTGTCGGCCAGCCGCTTGAAACCCTGATCCCGCTTGGCGCACGCGCGGCGCACCAGCATCATGTGGCGCGTTTCGAGCAGGCACCGGCTACCGCCTATATGATGCATGGCCGCCGCGAGGTTACCGGCATGCGGCGCGATGGCAGCCTGTTTCCCGCCGAAGCTTCTATTCTGAAGGCACAGCAGGGCGGCGAGCCGGTGATCATTGCGGTGTTGCGCGATGTATCGGCGCGGCGTGCGGCACAAGCCAAGACGATTGCCTCCGAGCGTAAACATCGCGCCATCATGGAGGGTAGCCCGGATGCGATCCTGATGGTGGATATGGTGAATGGGCGGATACTGGACGCCAACGCAGCAGCCGGTGAATTGCTCGGCTGCGCCCCGGCCAGCCTGATCGGCCGCTTGGAAAGTGAACTGCATCCGGCCGGGCTGGGCGGCGGCTTGGTGGCCTTGTTTGAGGCCGGCAGCCATGGCGACCGTCTGGTGGCGGCCGGCGCCATGCTGCATCATAGCGGCGGCGCCCTGC
The DNA here is from genome assembly GCA_002482765.1 of Alphaproteobacteria bacterium UBA7691. Taxonomy (GTDB): domain Bacteria; phylum Pseudomonadota; class Alphaproteobacteria; order Ferrovibrionales; family Ferrovibrionaceae; genus Ferrovibrio. Next base: position 11,309 of record DLGP01000147.1, on the reverse strand, counting down.
TACCGGTGGAAGTCAGTGCGCGTCGCATCGAGCTGGATGAACATGCGGTGCTGACGGCTTTCTACCGCGATATCCGCCATCACCACGAACGTGAAGCACGCCTACAGCATGCACTGGAACAGGCGGCCGAATCAGCCCGTAGCAAAAGCCTGTTCCTGGCCAATATGAGCCATGAATTGCGCACGCCGCTGAACGGCATCATCGGCTTTGCCGAAATGATCGCGCTGGAAATCAACGGCCCGCTCGGCCATGGCAAATACCGCGAATATGGCAACCTGATTGTTGAAAGCGCCGGGCATCTGCTCAGCCTGGTCAATGACATCCTGGATTTTTCAGCATTGGAAATCGGCAAATACCGCCTGCATCGCGAGGTCGTTTCGCTGCTGCCGCTGATCGAGGAATGCCTGCGGCTGGTGCAGGCTACGGTGGCGGCCAATCATCTTGATCTGCGGGTTGAGGCGCCACCAAATGCCTGCCTGCTGGCGGATCGGCGCGGCCTGCGCCAGATGCTGCTCAACCTGCTCAGCAATGCGGTGAAATACACGCCTGAAGATGGCAGTATCCTGGTGCGGGTGGAGCAGGATGTGG
>DLGP01000147.1:9301-10623 GCA_002482765.1 Alphaproteobacteria bacterium UBA7691 | reverse complement strand
CCCTTCGGCATCGCCAGCGATGTGTATACCCGGCGCCGGGGTGGCGCCGGGCTTGGCCTGTCGATCACCAAGATGTTGGTGGAACTGCATGGCGGCCGGCTCAGCATCAGCCAGATGCTGCCAGGACAGCGGCCGGCCGGCACCCGGGCGGCGCTGTATTTCCCCGCCGCGCAGGTGATGCAGGATTAGGGCAGCAGCTTGTCGTAATGCTGGTTGAGCGGCAGATAGCGGCGCCAGAAGCTTTCTGGCACACGGCCATGGGCGCGCTCCACCAGCGTATCCAGATGAGTGTGCCAGCCGCCGGAAACACTGAGCATGGCATCGCGTCCGGCGAGCCGGCGATGCGTCAGCACCAGGCGGATTTTCTCGCCCTCGGGCAGCAATTCAAACGTCACTTCCGAATAGGCGTCGCTGGCCTTGCAGCCGCTGCCATCTTCGCCCCAGGTGAAGGCCAGCAGATGCGGCGGCTCCAGCCGGGTGATATGGCCCAGCAGTTTGCTGCCTTCATATTTGGCATAATCCGCCGGCGGGGTTTCTGGCTCTGCGCCCAGTTTGCCGTTCCAGAATTCCAGCTCCACCGCGCCGCCGATGCGCAAATCCATCGGCCCGGCGGCAAGCCAGGTGGCGCGCAGCTCGGATTGTGTCAGATAGGCCCAGATCCGTTCCGCCGGCCCCGGCAGCAGGCGGGTGAAACGCACCGCGCCGGATTCAAGCACTTCGCCGTAATCACTGCTCTGCGTCATGGCATTCATTGGTTCTGGTCCTTTTCCAGTTCAGCTTGCAATGCATCGAGCCTTGGCCCCCAGAATTGCCGCACCCGACCGAGCCAGGCTTCCATATCGCCAAAGCCGGCCTGATTGAGCGCGTAGATGCGGCGCTGCGCATCCACCCGCTGGCTCACCAGCCCGGCCTGGCGCAGCACTTTCAGATGCTGCGACACGGCCGGGGCGGAGAGCGCAAAATGCGCCGCGATGGCACCCGCCGGCAGTGGGCCGGGGCCAAGCAATTCGATGATCTGCCGCCGCGTCGGGTCGGCCAGGGCTGCAAAACTTTCCATGGCCTCTTTATTTCATAATTCACTTAATTAAGCAATATATAAAATTATTGTCATTGCAGTTTGTGGCGCTATAATCTTACGAGAGGTAAGCCAATGCCGAAGCACAAGACACATCTTTCCACCAAAGGCCAATTGGTGGTGCCAAAAGCTTGGCGGGATGAACTGGCCTGGAATGCGCGCACTGAATTGGTGATCGAGCGCCAGGGCGATGCCCTATTGTTGCGCGCAGCGGTACCTGCGCGGAAAGTGACCCTGAGTGAGGTTG
>DLGP01000147.1:0-9212 GCA_002482765.1 Alphaproteobacteria bacterium UBA7691 | reverse complement strand
GACGATCCGGCGCAATTTCGGCAGGCGCGGTTTTTGTTTGAGACCGAACGCTGTTTCATTCCGAAAACCGTGTTGCTGGAGGCCGATTGGGTGTTGCGCGCCCGATATGGCAGGAAGCCGGCTGAGGCGCTGGCCGCGCTGGCCCTGCTGGTTGATCTGGAAAATGTTGTGGTTGAGGATGCCGCCAATGTGCGCCGCGCCCTGCAATGGGCTGGCCGGGGCCTGCAATTTGCAGATGCCTTGCATCTGGCTGCGATGCCAGATGGTGTCAACTTTGTAAGCTTCGACAGGGATTTGATCGTGGCTGCAACAGATTTGCAGCGCGCCCCGGTTGTTGAACTGCCGGCCTGATAGCAGATCAGTTTTTGGGCCGTAGCCGCAGCGCCAGCGTGCAGGCCAGGCCGCAGCTGGTGGCGCTGAGCAGGCTGCCCCAGGCCATGTCAATGAAGGTGACCAGCGCCGGCCAGCCGACGATGGTGGCCTGATTGGTCAGATCATAAGTGCCATAGGCCACCAGGCCAAAGGCGGCGCCCAGGCCACAAGCCAGCCAGGCCGAGCCGGCCGCCAGGGCCGGGCGCAGCACAAACAGGCACAGCCCAAACCAGTACAGCAGGTAAAAGCTGATGGCGGCCCACAGCACCGGCGCCGGATTGAGCAAAGCGCCCAGCTGCGGCCGATAGAGCCAGCCGGTGGCGGTGAGCAGCCAGGCGATATCGGCCAGGGCCAGCAGCAGCAGCAGGATCAGCGCGGCGATGCTGAAACGACGGCTGGCTGAGGTTGGGGCGGCCGGCATGGCTGGGCTATCCTTGAGATGCTGCTGTTGGATAACAAGGTAGGGCGTTCGGGCCAACCGGCAAAACGCCCGCCCCTGTGATGGTTCAGAATTTGTAGCTGAGGATCAGGCCGGTACTGAATTGGTCGGCCGAGCCCTTATCCTCAACCAGCGGGCTGCTGGCGGCATCGCCGAGCAGGCGCTTGTAGCCAACCCGGCCAGTGAGGCCCCAATGCTGGGTCAGGCTGTAATCCAGATCAAGCGACAGGCTGACATCCTTGAGCCCGGCCTCGGGGGTGTATTGCCTGAGGCCGCTGCGCTGCGCCTGTGCGGCGGTGATGCCGAAGAAGCTCTGGGTGTAATTCTCGTCGGCCCAGGTGGCGAATATTTCCGAGCGGGCGCGCAGCTTGGGGCCGAAGCTATGCATGTAGCCGCCGCTGACTTTGGCGGTCCAGCCATCATGGGCGCCGCTGGCATCGTGGAACACGGTCAGGCCGGTGGACCATGATCCGATGCGATAATTCAGGAAGCCGCCGATTTCGGCGCCGGCATCGATATCGCCCAGGCCGCGCAGCGCGTCGTTGTCGCCATCGTCGCGGCCCATCTGGTAGCGCAGCAAAGGCCCGGCTTGCAGTTTGTCGGAGGGGCGTGGCCCCTGCCAGGTGAAGGCGTTCACGCCCAGCATCGGGCCGCGCAGAAACACCAGATCGCGATAATTCACCATCAGGAAGGGCAAAGGCGCCGCTTCATAATCATCGCTGCCTTCATAATCTGGCTGGTACATGGCGCCGGCGCCGAGCCGGATATCCCAGTCTTTTTTTTCCGCTGCCTGCCCGGCCTGAGCATTGGCCTGTGTATTGGCCTGCTGCGCGGCTGCGGCAAATGACAAAACCCATAAAGCGGCAGCAAAAGGCAGGATGCGTGACAGGAACTGCGAGGCGGGGGGAAGGATGGTGTTTTTCATGGGCAGGAGGCTCTTTTCTGGCAATCCGCACAGCGGCGGGATGGCGCACCCTAGCCATTGCCGTGGCCGGGCGGGTTTCGGCCCCGTGTCGATATGTTTCAGAATGTTGCCGGCCCGGTGCCGGCCCGGGCCAAGCTGCTATACTGGCGGTATTGGAGACAGCCGTGACCACCCATGTTCTGATTGTTGATGACGACCACCGCATCCGCGCCATGCTGGCGCGTTTTCTGACCGATCACGGGCTGAAAGTCAGCCAGGCCGGCGATGGCCGCGCCATGTTTGCGGTTTGCGAGGCGGCCCGCATTGATGTGATTGTGCTGGATATCATGATGCCGGGTGAGGATGGCCTGTCGCTCTGCCGGCGCATGCGGGCGCAGAGTGCCGTGCCGATCATCCTGCTCACCGCCATGAGCGGCGATACCGACCGTATCATCGGTTTGGAGATCGGCGCCGATGATTATGTGGTGAAGCCGTTCAATCCACGCGAATTGCTGGCGCGTATCCGCGCCGTGACCCGCCGGCTTGGCGCGGTCAGCATCAATGCCGAGCGGCCTACGGTGGCTATCTACGAATTTGCCGGCTGGCAGCTTAATGCCAGCCGGCGCACGCTCACATCGCCGGGCGGCGCGCTGACCGACCTGACCAGCGGCGAATTTGACCTGCTGCTGGCTTTCCTGGAGCATCCGCAGCGCGCCCTGACCCGTGACCAGTTGCTTGATCTGGCGCATGGCCGCATGACCCAGGCCTATGATCGCAGCATCGATGTGCAGATCAGCCGCTTGCGCCGCAAGATCGAAGTTAATCCGCAGGATCCGGCCTTTATCAAGACAATCCGCAATGAGGGCTATTTTTTCACCGCGCCGGTCAGGCTGTTGCAGGATGCCATGCTGTGAGGGCCAGAGCATGAAGCTACCATTCTGGTCGCGCCTGCGCCTGGCGCCGCGCATCGCGCTGGTTATCATTGGCGGCCTGCTGGCGGTGAAAGCCGTCGACAAACTGATGCCGCTGGTGATCCGCCCGCCGGAAATCATGTTTTTTGACCGCGACTGGCTGCTGGCCAATCTGGCCGATATGCGTGACCGCAGTTTGGCCGTGTCGGCGGCCGAGCGGCCGGCGGCCTTGCGTGATTTGCCGGTGCGGCGCTGGTTTGATATCACGTCCTTAAGCGCCGAGCCGGATTTCCGCCATACCTCACGGCTCGGCGCCTTTGCCGACCTGCACCAGCAGATCGCCACCACACTGGCCCTGGCGCCGCAGGATGTGTTGCTGATGGCGGATGATCTGGACGATCCGGAATATTCGCCGCGGCCGCTAGTCATCATCCTGCCGCCACTGCCGATTGTGATGGCCGATGTGTTGGATGAAAGGCGCAGCAACATGCTGAGCAGCGATTTGCGCATTGCCTTTCGCATCGGGCCACAAGATTGGCTGCTGGTGACTCCAAAAAGCGACGGGCAGGAAACCGTGCGCATAATCCGCAATGTGCTGCTGCCGCTTTTTGCCGTGGTGCTGATCGGCCTGCTCTCAATCTGGGTGGCGCGCGGTGTGGTGAAGCCGCTGGACGATCTGGCAGCGGCGGCGGAAAAGCTTGGCCGCGACCGTGAACTCAGCCTGGTCGGCAGTTTCAATGCGCCGGAATTGCAGGCGATCGGCAGTTCGTTCAACGCCATGCAATTGCGCTTGAAACGCTTCGTTGATGATCGCCTGCAAATGATTGCCGCGATCTCGCATGATCTGCGCACGCCGCTGACCCGGTTGCGGCTATTTGCCGAATATCTGCCGGATCAGGATCAGCGCCGCCAGTTATTGTCGGATATCGACGATATGGAAACCATGATGAGCGCCACGCTGACCTTCGCCAGCAACCAGTTGAAGGACGAGCCACGCAGCGCCGCCGATCTGGCTGCCATGCTGATCAGCCTGTGTGATACCGCCGCCGATGCCGGCCATGCCGTCAGCTATGATGGCCCGGATCATGCCGGGCTGGTCTGCCAGCCGGTGGCGATCCGCCGCGCTTTTGCCAATCTGATCGATAATGGCTGCAAGTTCGCCGATCATGTGCGGGTTGGCCTGCATGATGCGGCGGATTGCATCATCATCACCGTTGCCGATGATGGCCCCGGCATTCCGGCCGATCAGGTGGAAACCGCCTTCCGGCCCTTCACGCGGCTGGAAAGTTCACGCAACCGCGAAACCGGCGGCACCGGCCTGGGCCTCACCATCGCCCGCGATGTATTCCTGGCGCATCGCGGCAGTATCGCATTGTCGATGGCGGTGCCTGGCGGCCTCCTGGTCAGCGTAAGGTTGCCGAAGGCGGCGAACTGAAATAGCCGGCACAAAAAAGCTTGGGCGCAAGCTGGTGCCCGCGCCCTTGCCTTTTCGTGCCGACCGCTTCGGGGATGTTTACTTGCGGCTATTGGCGGCGAAGCTGGTCATCAGGTTCTTGTAATCCGGGATGTGATCCGCCAACAGCTTGCCCAGGCCTTCGATGTCGTTGCGCCAGTCGCGATGCAGTTCACAGGCCACGGCGAACCAGTTCATCAATTGCGCGCCGGCCTGGCTCATGCGGTTCCAGGCTGATTGCTGGGCGATCTGGTTGAAGGTGCCGGAAGCATCGGTCACCACAAATACCTCAAATTCCTCTTCCAGGGCCGAGAGCGCCGGGAAGGCGACGCAGACCTCGGTGACCACGCCGGCGATGAGCAGCTGCTTCTTGCCGGTGGCCTTCACGGCTTTGACAAAATCCTCGTTATCCCAGGCGTTGATATTGCCCGGGCGGGCGATATAGGGCGCATCGGGAAACATTTCTTTCAGTTCCGGCATCAGCGGGCCGTTCGGGCCATTCTCGAAGCTGGTGGTCAGGATGGTCGGCAGGTTGAAGAATTTGGCCAGGTCGGCCAGCGCCAGCACATTGTTGCGGAACTTGTCGGGGTCGATATCGCGCACCAGCGAGAGCAGGCCGGCCTGATGGTCCACCAGCAGCACGGCGGCGTTGTTCTTGTCGAGGCGGTTATAGGTGAAGCTCTTGGTCATGGTCGTGGTCCTTTGCGTGTCTCAGGCTTGTTTCCGTTCGGCGTTGCTTGGCCGGTGAACAGACCCTACGCAAAGACAGCGCGGCGCATTAGCCGGCTTGTGCCGGACCTACTGTCCGGTTATCACGAACAATCAGCTTTTATCTTTCCGCCGCGCCTTGGCGCTCTTTGGCGCCGGCGCCATCCAGGGCGGCGTGCCGGCAAAGGCGGTCGCCAGATGGTCGATCAGCGCACGCGATTTACGCGGCAGATGGCGTGCCGGCGGATATACGGCGTAAATCGCATCCGGCAGCGGGCGGATGCCGGGCAGCAATTCGATCAGCGCGCCGCTATGCAGCGCTTCTGCCAGGATGAAACGCGGCAGCACGATCAGGCCCAGGCCGGCTATCGCCATGTCGCGCATCGCCTCGCCGTTATTCACCACCAGGCGGCTGCGGGTTTCCACCACGCGCGGCTCGCCGCCGGGCTGCTCCGGCTCAAAGCGCCAGAGCCGGCTGGCATGGGCATTGGCATAATCGATGCTGGCATGGCCGGCCAGATCGGCCAGGCTGTGCGGCAGGCCATGCTGCTTGGCATAGCCGGGGCTGCAACAGACCACGCGCTCGCTGTCGCAAAGTTTGCGCGCCATCAGGGCGGAATCGCCTAAGCGGCCGATGCGCAGCGCCAGATCATAGCCGGCGCCGATGATATCCACCGCGCGATCGTCAAAATCCAGCGCGATTTCCAGATGCGGATGTGCCTGGGCAAAGCGGGTGATCACCGGGGTGAGATAGGCCACGCCGAAACTGATCGGCGCGGTCAGCCGCAGCCGCCCGGTCAGCGGGCCATCCTTGCGCGCCGCATCATCCAGCACCTGCGCCACACCGGCGGTCAGCGGCGCCAGCGCGTCAAACAGGTCGCGCCCGCGTTCGGTCGGCGTCACCTGCCGCGTGGTGCGGCGCAGAAGCTCGGCGCCCAGCGCATTCTCAAGCTGCCGCACCCGGTCGCTGACCACCGATTTCGCCAGGCCGAGCCGCAAAGCCGCAGCGGTGAAACTGCCGGCCTGCACCACTTCGATAAAGGCCAGGATGTCTTCGTAACGCTCTTTCATGACAGGTATGCTTGCAGCGCTACGGGCAAAAGAAAAGCCCTGGCCCTCCACTGAGTCAGTCTTGCACTCATCTTATATTTATTAACGCAGCTAGGTGGCCTCGGTTCAAGAATGCCTTTAAGCGACAAACTCAAAGTCTGAATCATCTCGACCTATTCTGCCGTGGTTCTTCAATAAGGTATTAATGGTCATGTTTGATACGTTAAAATATTCGGCCACATCCTGTTGTCGTTCCATGGAATAATCACCGGAGAGCATTTCATCCACGGCTTCAAAAGGACTTAGAAATTCAGCGGCAAATGAACGCTGAGCTTTCTGACGATAAGTGTAGGCGCGGGTGGCGGGATAAAAAGCGCTGCCTGCGCTGATCAACCGATCCCCTATCAAACGAGCTAGATCGAAGCGACGCCCACTCTCCCAGCGCGAGCGCAGAACGACGCGGGACTTTCGCATGCCCTCGTTGAGAATGAATGACAAGGGGGAACTACTGTTTATTGTGTCTAAAATTATTACCGGCTGGGTGCCGGCCATGTCTGCCAACATTCTATTTTCGATAGGTACCGAGCCAAGCCTTTCTTGCTCGCGTAAAGCTCTTGCAGCATTCGCCCCCATCCTCCAGGCTGGCAAATGCGCTCCCCTGGCGAATTGATATTCTGGTCGGAGGCGAACCGCATCACGTTGTTCCAAATCATGACCACCAGCATTGGCGATCTGTTCAAGCTGGTTTGCCGTCAGGATATCAGTGCCACGGGCAGATTCCGCAGCGATTTCATCCAGGCCCTGCTCTCCCAATCTACCGGCATCTGAAAGGAGCAGTTCTATCGAATTGTCTTCGATTTCATCCGGATCACGACCAAGTAATGCTTCTAATTTTCTATATCTTGCAATATCTGGCTGCGAGCGCTCGGCTAGTACATCGCGCCATATCCGATCAAGATTGGTTTCAGAAACGGTTTGATCTCTTAAGCGGCCAATTATACGAGGAATGAAAGCATCTACGGCCGTTTCAAAAACGGGCGAGGGTAGGATCAAAGGTGGGGCGCCGACATAACGAAATGGCTTTGCATCTGGCCTAGCGGAAGATGAAGAAATTAATGCAGTGCGAACCCCATCGGAAAAAATGGCTATGTTGGGCCAAACATAGCCTTCACCAATAGATGACATTCGATGTACTAGAGCCCAGTCAGTGCTTGCTGATCTGGATTCCCAGCGTAATCGCCACCAGTTCCATGCAAACCACTCAGCCGCATGATATCCGGAAACTAGCGGTCCTGATCGATAACCATTGAGGAAAAAATCAAAACCTTCTGTAAGCGAGCAATGCTGCGATTGGATCGTAAATAACCCAAAGGCAGCCCTCTCTTCAGGAGAACCCTCGTCCAGCACCTCCGGGGCGAGGGAGATTACTAATTCTTCTTGCATCGCTTATTCCACTCATCAAGTATATAGCGACGCATGGTTTGCTCGTCATCGCCAAGGCGGTAGCCGTGATATCGCGTCTCCCGATCAGCTTTGGCTTTGGCTTCGTAGACCTCACCGTGATCATCTACCGACCAGATATACTTGGGCATACCCTGGTTCTCAATAGAGCTGACCATGCCGAGATCGATACCTTGCTCAAACAGTGAAGTGGCTTCTGCCATCAATATTGTCCGCAATTCATCGCAAGGTGATTTTGATGGCCTCGGGTTGTGTGTGGGAACAAAATTGTAGTCACCGGGGCGGAGTTTATGAATAGCGCTTCCAACATAACTCAAGCTGGCCTTCAAGGCTATGAGAGTAGAGCTTGATACAGTCCCGCGAGGTGACACCCGCCGATCCGGACGATTTCCTTGCCTTTTTGACATGGCTATCTGTTGCAGGTTTGTTTAAACAATTGCGGCTCCAAATTAGCAATATAGCAACGAAAAGACTTAATTCTGCGCTTTTCGGAGCAATTCAAATTACAAGATGAATACACATAACACAAAAGAAAAGGCCCGGTGTTGCCACCGGACCTTTCCCTGGTCTCCAGAGCGGAGGGGTTGGACTTAGAAGTCCATGCCACCCATGCCGCCCATGCCACCCATGCCGCCGCCGGCCGGCATGCCGCCGCCCGCCGATTTCGGCTCCGGCTTGTCGGCAACCATCGCCTCGGTGGTGATGAGCAAGCCGGCAACGCTGGCGGCGCCCTGAAGGGCCACACGCACAACCTTGGCCGGATCGATTACGCCGGCCTTCACCAGGTCGGTGTATTCTTCGGTCTGGGCGTTGAAGCCCCAGTTCACTTCCTTGCTTTCCAAAAGCTTGCCGGCGACCACTGCACCGTCAACGCCGGCATTCTCGGCGATCTGGCGCACCGGGGCCTGCAAGGCGCGGCGGATGATTTCCACGCCATGCTTCTGGTCGGCATTCTCCACCTTCACCTTCTCGATGGCGCGGATGGCATACAGCAGGGCGGTACCGCCGCCCGGCACAATGCCTTCCTCAACCGCGGCGCGGGTGGCATGGAGAGCATCGTCAACGCGATCCTTCTTCTCCTTCACCTCAACCTCGGTGGCGCCGCCGACCTTGATCACGGCCACGCCGCCAGCCAGCTTGGCCAGACGCTCTTGCAGCTTCTCGCGGTCGTAGTCCGAGGAGGTTTCCTCGATCTGCGCCTTGATCTGGGCCACACGGGCTTCGATGTCCTTCTTCTTGCCGGCGCCGCCGACAACGGTGGTGTTTTCCTTGTCGATGGTCACCTTCTTGGCGGTGCCCAGCATGGCAAGGGTCACGGTCTCCAGCTTGATGCCGAGATCTTCGGAGATCAGCTGACCACCGGTCAGGATCGCCAGATCTTCCAGCATCGCCTTGCGGCGGTCGCCGAAGCCCGGGGCCTTCACGGCAGCAACCTTGAGGCCGCCGCGCAGCTTGTTCACCACCAGGGTGGCGAGGGCTTCGCCTTCCACGTCTTCGGCGATGATCAGCAGCGGACGACCGGTCTGCACCACGGCTTCCAGCACCGGCAGCATGGCTTGCAGGCCCGACAGCTTCTTCTCATGGAGAAGAATGTACGGGTTTTCCATGTCGCAGATCATCTTCTCGGCATTGGTGATGAAATACGGCGACAGGTAGCCACGGTCGAACTGCATGCCTTCCACAACATCCAGCTCGGTTTCCAGGCTCTTGGCTTCCTCGACGGTGATCACACCCTCGTTGCCAACCTTTTCCATCGCCTTGGCGATCATGGCGCCGATCTCGCTGTCGCCATTGGCGGAGATGGTGCCAACCTGGGCGATTTCCTTGGTGCCGGCGATCTTCTTGGAACGCGCCTTCACGTCCTCGACCACCTTCTCCACGGCCAGATCAATGCCGCGCTTCAGGTCCATCGGG
>DLGP01000041.1 GCA_002482765.1 Alphaproteobacteria bacterium UBA7691 | reverse complement strand
CAATGTAATGTCATCAAAGTCTAAGCGACTTTGAAATAGGCGATGGTGCGGGCCAGGCCGGTTTCAAGATCGGTTTCCGGCAGCCAATCCAGCTTGGCGCGCGCCAGAGCGATATCCGGCTGGCGCTGGATCGGATCATCCTCGCGGCGCGGTTCATGCCGGATGCTGGAGCGCGAGCCGGTTTGCCGCAACACCCGCTCGGCCAGGCCCAGGATGGTTTCCTCGGCCGGGTTGCCCAGATTGACCGGGCCAATATCGTCATCCGGCACCTGCATCAGGCGCAGGATGGCCTCCACCGTATCGTCGACATAGCAGAAGCTGCGCGTCTGCTGGCCATCGCCATGAATCACCAGCGGCTCGCCGGCCAGGGCGCGCACGATGAAATCCGAAACCACACGGCCATCCTCACGATGCATGCGCGGACCATAGGTGTTGAACAGGCGCGCCACCCGGATCGACAGGCCGAATTGCCGGCGGTAATCAAAAAACAGTGTCTCGGCGCAGCGCTTGCCTTCATCATAACAGGCGCGCGGGCCGATTGGATTGACATTGCCCCAATAGCCTTCCGGCTGCGGATGCACCAGCGGGTCGCCGTAGATTTCCGAGGTGGAAGCCTGGAAAATCCGCGCCCCGGTGCTTTTGGCCAGATCCAGCATGTTGATGGCGCCCAGCACAGCGGTGCGCACCGTCTGCACCGGATTATACTGGTAATGAATCGGCGAGGCCGGGCAGGCCAGATTGTAAATCTGATCTACATCAAGCTGCACCGGCTCGGTGACATCATGCAGGCGAAAGTCAAAGCGTGGATGCTGCGCCAGATGGGCAAAACTGCCGCGCTGGCCGGTCAGCAGGTTATCCAGGCAGATCACACTATGGCCCATGGCCAGCAGGCGATCCACCAGATGCGAGCCGATAAAGCCGGCGCCACCAGTGACAAGTATGCGCAAACCGCCCTGCCCGGTGTGGTTTTTACCGGCTACCATGATCACGCCTGACTGATCTTGTTTTTACAAAAACGCTGAAATACAAACCGGGCTGGCCGGCCAAATCGGCCGCCAGCCCGGCAAATCATTCAACAGCGCCAAGCTCAGGTCGGGCTGGCCGACGAAGTCGGCCGCTCGAAGGTCTGCTGCGGCGGCGGCGGCGGGTTGTTCTGCGTCTGCTGCTGCTGTTGCACAGGCGGGCGTTGACCGGCCAGAATCTGCTGCACCTGGGCGCTGTTGGTCTGATTCGCCTGATTGAGCGAGTTATTGGTGCTGGCCTGAGTGAGCGTCTGGGTCACCGTCGCAGCCGTGGTGGGCGCAGCAGCCTGCACGGTCGCGGAGGTTGCGGCGGAATAGGCATTGGCCATCACATTGATCGCAGCCTGCGGCGATACCGCATAAACCGCCGGATTGCTGACCGCCTGAGAAACCGAAACCGACATCGCCGCCACCTGCTGCGGCGCCACGCGCTGCGCTTCCGGCGCCACCACAATGCGCGAAGCCGTGGTCATCGTGGCTGACACCGCCTGCGGATTGGCCGCCATCACGGCAGGCGAATTGGCCGCACTGGTGGCCGAAGCCGCCAATTGCACCGCACCGGCCGGATCAACCGACAGGATTCGCTCGGCCGCCGAAACCGCGCTGTTGGCTACATTGGCGGTCAGCGTCGGGTTGCCGCTCTGTGAGGCCAGGGCAAGCGTGGCCGAAGCCAGACCGGCTGCCTGAGTGGCAAAGTTCTGAGCAGCCGGCGCGACAAACAAACGAGCTGCCGTGGTGATCACGGTTTCGGTCTGTTGCGGCGCGCTGCCCTGCGGCAGGTTGCGTGTCACCGCCACAGCGGCGCCACCCACTGCAATCGCCACCTGCGGATTGGTGCTCAGCAGCGTTTCCGCCACCTGCACCACATTGGAGGCCAGAGTGGCGGCCTGGGTAGGATTACCGCCAGATAAGGTCTGAATCGCTTGCTGGATTGCACTGCCATTGCCGCTCAGCACGGCGGCGCGCAGGGCGGGCGGTAGATTGTTGATAGCAGAAGCACCGGCCTGCGCCTGAGCCTGGCCCGGCACCATCAATACCAGCGTGCCAACAGCGGCAACCGCCAGGGATGCAGCAAAAGCAGCAGCGATCTTCCGGCTCATCATCATTCTCCCAGGCATAGGCACATCAATTGGCAACGCGAATTTGGTCTGCCTATAATAACAACATAGTTGCGAGCGGGCTAGTGGAATGATGGGCAGTTTGAACGAAACAAGACATCTCCGCAAAAGCGCCGGCTGGATCAGCCGGCTGGCGCCACCGAATCGGTTGCTGGCGGGCCTGCTGACCCTGGGCGGCTGCGGCCTGCTGGTGCTTGCATTACCACGGTTGGCCGACAATCTGAGCCTGCTCGCAATCACCGGGCTGACCCGCGACCATGCCCGCCCAACGGGTCAGGCCATAGCCGGCACCGAGCGCCCGCTGGCTGATCTGGCCACGGCATTGGGCAGCCCGCAGGCTTGGCGCCAGGCGGCAAAAACCGCCATTGCGGGCGGCAATTACCCGGTTGCAGCGGCGGCTTTGCGCCAGGCGTTGCGCCTTGCCCCCGGCCATGCCGACGACTGGGCCACGCTGGCGGCCCTGAGCGATGTGGGCGCGGTTTCGCCAACCGAAGCGGTAGCCGCCTTTGAGCGCGCCGTGGCCTTGCAGGGCTTTGAGCCATCCTTCACGCCCTGGCTGTTTGGCCTCGGCATCCGGCTCTGGCCGGTGCTGCCGCCCAGCGGCCATGCCGCCTTTGAGCAATTGACCTGGCGGCAATGGCAATGGGGCCCGGGCCGGCTGACCGAGATCACCCGCGACGCCCGGGCAGAATTGGTGATTGCCCCGATCCTGGCGCAAGACCCGGCCGCTTTGGCGGATTTTGAGCGCCGCTTGCAATTGCTCGGGCCGTTGGATCAGGCCAGATAACGCCCCTGGCGCGCTGACCAGGATTGCGCCACGCCAAGGCCCAGCAACAGCGCCCAGAGCGCGGCCACGGCGGGGATTTGCAGGCTGAAATCAAGCAGCGAATGCGCCGCCGCGATAACGCCCGCAGCCAGCGCCACCAGGCTCAAGCCCGGCACCGATTGACGCTGCAACGCCCCCTCCAGGCAGCGCCACAGCATCAGGGCCTGGGCCAGCAGCAGGCTGAGCGCCGCCGGCACGCCCAGATCAACCATCAATTCCAGATACACATTATGCGCCTCGCCCCAGATCAGCACCATGCCGATCGGGCGCAGCTTGGCGCTGGCATCACTGAAACTGCCCAGGCCGCTGCCCAGCCAGGGCCGTTCGGCAATCAGCTCCAGCGCCATGGCATAAATCTGGCCGCGATGCCCCAGCGCACTTGCGGCGCGTTCGCCCATATCGCCTTCGCCGGTGAGCAGGAACAGGGCCGGCAATGCCAGGGCCGCCGCCACCACGCCCAGGCGCCCAACGCCCGGCCAGCCCCGCCGCCGCAGCACCACGCCCGCCAGCAGCATCAGCACACCCAGCGCCACAGCCGCCATGCCGGCGCGGGAAAAACTCAAAGCCAGCCCGGCCAGCAGGATAACCAGCAACGCCAGCCAGTACGGCCTGAGCCGGCGTTCGCCCGGATCATCCCGCAGCACCAATGCCAAAGCCGCGATCAGGCCAAAGCCGGCCCAGGTGGAGAAATGGTTGGGATTGACAAAACTGCCGGTCACCATGCCGCGATAGGCCCATTTCTCCAGCCAGCCAATGCGCTCGGCACCACTTAGCGCATTGACCAGGCCGTAAAGCGCCAGCAAAGCCGTGAAGCCGGCCACGGCACGCAAGGCGGCCCAGGCAAAGCGCGATGAACGGCCGAATTGCAGCGCCAGCAGAAAGATCAGGCCATAACCAAGCAGCTTGGCAAAACCATCCATGCCACTGCCCGGGGTGAGCGAAATGCTGCCCGGCAAATTTTCTTGGCCCAGCACCGCCGCCGCCGTCGCCCAGGCCGGGTGATGCCACGCCGCCGGCATGCCCGGCCAGAGTTGCAGCAAAGCCCAGGCCAGCGCCAGGCTATAGAGCAGCAGCGGCAGGCCGATGCGCCAGGGCGCCACCAGCGGCCACAGCCGGGCGCCGACATTGGCGCGGGTGCCGAAAAAGCTCGCCGCCGCCCAGATCAGGGCCAGCAGGGCCACGCCGGTCAGCAGCCCATGTCAGGCCCAGGGTCGCGCGCCACCCAACGGCAACGC
>DLGP01000158.1:7486-25649 GCA_002482765.1 Alphaproteobacteria bacterium UBA7691 | reverse complement strand
CTGGCGCGCCGGCCTGGCCGCCTGGCGCGCGGCGCAGGATGCCTTCAAGCAAGAGATTGGCGGCGAGGCAGCCTTTGCCGGCCTGATCGGCCTGTTGCGCGATGTGGCAGCCCTGCTGCCGCCGGCCAATCCGATGGCTGAATAGCGCCGCAATAGCGCCATAATGGCGCAGAAACCTTGCCATGTAGTGCTTTAGTCGAAAACCGCCGCCTCGCGCTTGGCCTTGCGGCGGCTTTTGTGAATAATCACGATTGAACAGATGCCAAGCGCTGCTGCGCCCAAAAAACACCGTTTAAAGGGAGATTCACATGGCCGAGAATGAGCTGTTTCCGGTTGCCGATGCCTGGGCCGAGCGGGCCTGGATCGATGCCGACAAGTACAAGGCCATGTATGCCCAGTCGCTCGCCGACCCGGCCGGTTTCTGGGGTGAGCAGGGCAAGCGGATCGACTGGATCACGCCCTATACCCAGGTCAAGGATGTTTCCTACGCCAAGGAAGACCTGCATATCCGCTGGTTCCAGGATGGCGTGCTGAATGTCTCGGCCAATTGCATCGACCGCCATCTGGAAAAGCGCGGCGAGCAGACCGCAATCATCTGGGAAGGCGACGATCCGGGCCGGTCAGAGCATATCAGCTATCGGCAATTGCATGCCGAGGTCTGCCGCCTAGCCAATGTGATGAAGGCGCATGGGGTCCAGAAGGGCGACCGTGTCACCATCTACCTGCCGATGATCCCGGCGGCAGCCTATGCCATGCTGGCCTGCGCCCGCATCGGCGCCATCCATTCCGTGGTGTTTGGCGGTTTCTCGCCGGATTCCTTGGCCAACCGCATCCAGGATTGCGACAGCAAATTCATCATCACCGCCGATGAGGGTCTGCGCGGCGGCCGCGGCGTGCCGCTCAAGGCCAATGCCGATGCGGCGCTGTTATCCTGCCCGGGGGTGGAAAAGGTGCTGGTGGTGCGGCATACCGGCGGCAAGATCGCGTGGCAGGAAGGCCGCGATATCTGGCTGCATGAGGAAGCCGCCAAGGTGCCGGCTGATTGCCCGCCCGAGCCGATGGGCGCGGAAGATCCACTCTTCATCCTTTACACATCGGGTTCCACCGGCAAGCCCAAGGGCGTGCTGCACACCTCGGGCGGCTATCTGGTCTATGCCGCCATGACGCACCAGTATGTGTTTGATTACCATGATGGCGATATCTACTGGTGTACTGCGGATGTGGGCTGGGTCACCGGCCATAGCTACATCCTCTATGGCCCGCTGGCCAATGGCGCCACCACGCTGATGTTTGAAGGTGTGCCGAATTATCCGGATGCCTCGCGCTTCTGGCAGGTGATCGACAAGCACAAGGTCAACATCTTCTATACCGCGCCCACCGCGATCCGCGCCCTGATGCGCGAGGGCGAGGCGCCGGTGAAAAGCACCAGCCGCGCAAGCTTGCGCCTGCTCGGCTCGGTGGGCGAACCGATCAATCCGGAAGCCTGGCTGTGGTATCACCGCGTGGTGGGCGATGGCCGCTGCCCGATTGTAGATACCTGGTGGCAGACCGAAACCGGCGGCATTCTCATCACGCCGCTGCCCGGCGCCATTGCGCAGAAGCCGGGTTCGGCCACCTTGCCGTTCTTTGGCGTCAAGCCGGAGATTGTTGATGGCGATGGCAAGGTGCTGGACGGCGCCACCGAGGGCAATCTCTGCATTTCGGAAAGCTGGCCGGGCCAGATGCGCACCGTCTATGGCGATCACCAGCGTTTCATCGACACCTATTTCAGCACCTTCCCGGGCAAGTATTTCACCGGCGATGGCTGCCGCCGCGATGCCGATGGCTATTACTGGATCACCGGCCGGGTTGACGATGTGATCAACGTTTCCGGCCATCGTATGGGTACAGCCGAAGTGGAAAGCGCCCTGGTGGCACATATCATGGTGGCCGAAGCCGCCGTGGTCGGCTATCCGCACGATATCAAGGGCCAGGGCATCTATGCCTATGTCACGCTCAAGGCCGGCATTACCGCCACCGACGCTTTGCGCGCCGAACTGGTCAAGCATGTGCGTACGCTGATCGGCCCGATTGCCACACCGGATGTGATCCAATGGGCGCCCGGCCTGCCGAAAACCCGTTCGGGCAAGATCATGCGCCGCATCCTGCGCAAGATTGCCGAGAATGAATTCGGTGCCTTGGGCGATACATCCACCCTGGCCGATCCGAGTGTGGTGGACGATCTGATCACCAACCGCCAGAACAAGGCTTGAAGCCTGCCGCACCATACCCGCCCAGGCGGGTGTGGTGCGGGGCTACAAACCGCAGCGTTTCCACTGGCCGATATCCCAGTGGAAATGTTTGGCATGGGCGGCGTCACTGTTTGGCGTCAATACCACCGAGAAATAGTCGCAGCTACGTCGCGCCACTTCGCGCAGATAATCACCAAAACGATCACGTGCGCGCCATTGCCGGTCGATGGAGATGGTGGTTTCGTCCAGCAGGCTGAAACCCCAGATATCGATGGCGCGGCCATGACCATGTTCGGATACCCGGCTGCCATTGCCGGTCATGCGCTTGCAGGTGAAGCCGCCGGCATGGTTCAGCCGGCGCAGCGGCTTGCCGAAATGCTGCAAGGCGGCCGGCTTCAGCACGTCGCGCTCAAATTCCATCAGCCGCAGCGCCATCGGGCAGGTCAGTTCCACCGGGCGGGGCAGTTCCAGGCTGGTGCGGAGCAGTTTCACGCCATTCACCAGCGTGCAGCCGCCGCGCCCCGGCTCGGCCTGGCCCACCAGTTCAAATTGTGCCCCCGATGCTTCCAGGTCGTTGAGGCAGGCGGATTGGATGGCATCGCGGTTTGGCCACAGCTTCAAGCTCGGCGGCGGCACCGGCACCACCACGGGCTGCGGCGCCGGCGGCAATTTCGCTGGCGGCAGGCGGGGTGGCTGGGCGCAAGCAGCCAGCAGGCCAAGCACAAGCAGCGCCACTAGGCGTCGGCAACCGGCAACCACAAGACCTCCTCAATGCGGTCGGCGCCGCAAAGCAGCAGCACCAGGCGATCCACGCCCAGTGCAATACCAGCGCAATCCGGCAAGCCATGCTCCAGTGCGGCGATGAAATCGCCATCCACCGGGTAGTCGTAGCCGTAAAGCGCGCGTTTCAGCGCCATGTCAGCGGCAAAGCGCCGTGCCTGTTCGGCGGCATCGGTCAATTCGGAAAACGCATTGGCCAGTTCCACGCCACAGGCATAAAGCTCAAAACGCTCGGCCAGGCGCGGCTGGTCCGGCTTGGGCCGGCTCAGTGCCGCCATATGGATCGGATAATCATACAGGATCGTCGGCGCGCCCAAGCCCAGCTTTGGTTCGATCCGCTCCAGCGCCAGGCGGAAATAGAGGTCGTCCCAGCCATCGCCGGCATCAACCCGCAGGCCGATGGCGGCGCAGGCTTTGCGCATCGCTGCCAGATCGGGATGCTGCGGCTCGGCGCCAATGCAGGCTTCCAGATCGATGCCGGCATAAAGCCGGCAGGCTTCCGCCACGCTGAGATACTGCCAGGGCGCAGTGATATCGGCCTGCTGGCCCTGCCAGCGCAGCCGGTTTTCGCCACAGCCGGCGGCAATGGCGCGCAGCAAAGCCTCGCAATCGGCCATGATCCGGCGGTAATCCACCCCGGCGCGATACCATTCCAGCATCAGGAAAGCCGGATGATGCAGGGCGGCGCGTTCGCCATTGCGGAATACCGGGGCCAGCTGGAACAGTTTTTCCTCGCCGGCCACCAGCAGTTTCTTCATGGCAAATTCGGGCGACGTATGCAGATACAGCTGCTGCCGCGCGCCATCGGGCTGTTCCAGTTCCGTGGCAAAGGCCTTCAGATGCGGCTCCAGCCCGGGCGAAACCTGCAAGGCCGGGGTTTCCACTTCCACGAAACCGGCGCCAGCAAAATAGCCCCGAATTGCTGCCAGACAGGCGGCGCGGCGCAACAGATTGGGCCGCCGACGGGCATAAAGCCCCGGCCGCCACCATTCCGTTCCTGTTTTGCGCATGAATTCCGGCCCCGAATCGGGTTGTTTCACCTTATATGACCTGATAGTTTCCGCCCGGCTTTTTCGCAAGCGGGCCGTATAGCGGCCCGTTTTTTCGATTCTGGAAGCCCCCATTTTTTTGACTTCGAAGGAAGTGCCATGAAGGTCAATGCCAACCAGTTGCGCAAGGGCAACGTGGTCGAGATCAATAACAAGCTTTTCGCCGTGATGACGGCGCAGAATATCCAGCCCGGCAAGGGCACGCCGGTAACCCAGCTTGATCTGCGCGATCTCGCCACTGGCCTGAAGATCAGCGAGCGCTACCGCACCACGGAATCGGTTGAGCGCGTGTTCATCGAGAACCGTGAGTTCACCTTCCTGTTTGCCGAAGGCGACACGCTCACCTTCATGGATGTGGAGAATTACGAGCAGTTGCCGGTGCCGCGCGAAGTGGTGGGTGATAGCGCTGTGTATCTTCAGGATGGCATGAAGGTGGATATCGCGCTGTATGACGGCAAGGCGGTCAGCGTGGAAATGCCGCAAACCGTGATCCTGGATATTGCCGATACCGAGCCGGCGGTGAAGGGCCAGACTGCGGCTTCCTCCTACAAGCCGGCGATCCTGTCCAACGGCGTGCGCATCATGGTGCCGCCCTTCGTTGGCGTTGGCACCCGCATCGTCATCAATGTGGCTGAAAACGCCTATATGGAACGCGCCAAGGATTGAGCGGCCTGCGCCGCTGAACGAAAAGCCCGCCAACCCGGCGGGCTTTTTTGTTCAGCCAGCCAGCACCGCAGCGATGTGCTGGCGCGTGGTTTTTTTCACGCCGGCCGCGCTGGCGAATTGTGGCCATTGCGCGATGGCATCCTGCACCTGATCCAGTATCGTGCGCGCCATCGGTGCCGGCAGGCTTGCCGCTTCGGCCAGACGCAGCAGATGCGTGCGGCCCGGTGCCTTGCCTTCGCCCATCACCAGCATGCTCTGCTCGCCGCCTGGCCCGGCGGCAAAGGTCAGGTCATAGGGCGGCGCAACCCGCCATTGCCCGGCGCCATTCATCAGGAAGGCGAAGTTCTTGGCGTGGTCGTCGCGATTATGCGCCAGCACATTGAAGGCAGCCAAACGGTAGATTTTTTCCACCTCGCGCAAATCGCGTGTCAGGTGCATGGTCAAGGCCAGCAGGTCTTTGTAATCCAGTGAGGGCAGGCGGAAATCCACTTGCAGCAAACCCGCTGCGCTATGCATGTGCAGGCGCATGTCGCCGTTGCGGTCGAAGCGCTGCACGGCGAAATAGCCGGCTGCCCGGCGGGCCGGAAAAAGCCGTGTCGGCGGCAGCGCCAGGCCGGCCGCTTCTGCCATCCGGCTATAGGCATATTCCACCGCGCCGCTATCCGGGCCGTCCGTGGCATTGCCGAATTTCACCAGCCAATGTGTATAGCCGGCTGGCAAGGCCGCAACGCCATGCAGGATGTCGGTTTGGTTTGCGCTGACACCGATCATGGCTTTAGGCCGTGCGCCGGCGGATGAGCCGTTAAGCGCGATCAGTTCGGCCAGCGCGGCGCCAGCTTCACCCTTGATTACTCTGCGGGCGGCACCGGCCAAAAGGTCAAGATCAAGTGCCGCCGCTGCCGGCAAAGCGCCGTGGTCAGGCTGATAGGTGAGCGCGCCCATGCCGTGTGTGCCAACATATGCCAGCCGGTCTAGCGGCGTCAGTTGGTTCGGCTCGATACCCTGCTGGCGCAATTGCCGATCCAGCAGCAGGCGGCCCCAGCCATCCGGCAGGCTGTCGTCAAAAACCCCGTGCAGGCCATCGTGCAAGCCTGGCTGGCCCGATAACACACCGGCGGCCAGCGGCAATGCCAACGGCGAGATTTCCAGCTTTGAGGCCAGGAAAGCCGGATCATATTCAAAATAAGCCTGCCGGTCGCGATAGGCGAGGCGGCCAAGCTTATGGGCCTTGCCTTCAAGCAGCAGGCCAACATGCAGCAATTCGACCGGCTTCAGTTTCATTTGATGCGGCCGCGCTGGCGCGCTTTTGGCTTATGCAGCACGTCGTCCAGCGATTTGAATGCCGGCTTCCGATCCACGAACAGGATTTTGAAATCCTCCAGCGCTTCCAGCGCCAGGGCTAGCTTGAGCAGGCTATCGAGGGAAATCCGGCCGCTGCGCTCAAAGATTTTCAGCGCGCCAAGGCTGACACCGGCACGTTTTGCCAATCCCTCCTGGGTCAGCGCCAGCAGCAGCCGCCGCGCCTTGGCGCGGGCGGCAAGCTCGGCCTTGATTGCAGCCGGGATATCCATAACAGACAATATAGTATCCCCAAAACAGCTATATGGTATTTAGTGGATAATATAATATCTCTTAATTAATTCAAATCCCGAAATACCTGTCGGCTTCCTAAACCGTCTCGCGCAGGCGTTGGTCAAAAGCCTGGCGGGCGGTTTCCATGGCATCGCCATGCGCCATCACCCACTGCCACAGGCCGCAGATGGCTTCGCCCAGGCTCTCGCCCAGTGGTGTGAGGCGATATTCCACATGCGGCGGCACCACTGGGTGCACATGCCGGGTCAGCACGCCGTCGCGTTCAAGCTGGCGCAGGGTCTGGGTCAGCATCTTCTGGCTCACCCCGGGCAAGCGTTCGCGCAAACGTGAAAATCGCATCGGCCCGGTGGCCAGATGTTCAATGGTCAGCAGGGTCCAGCGATCCGCCAGCCGGGTTAGCAGGTCGCGCACCAGTTCTTCCACGCGCGGATCGTCGCAATCGGCGCAGGCAATTGGTGGCAAAGCCGGTTTATCGGGATTTGGGGCAAGCATGGGCGGCTCCTTGGGCTGGGGTGGTGCCATCGCCACGCGCAAAAACCGCCGTGAAATATGACGGTCTCCGCCCGGTGACTATGGAACTTATTGGTGCCTTCTTGAGCATTTTAGCATGACGGCCTATTTCCACCAAAGCGTTGTGCGCCGCCAGGTGCCGCGCGCCAGCCCCAAAGCGGAGAGACATGATGCCCGTCACATTCACACTGAACGGCAAACCGGTCAGCCTCGATATCGACCCTGATATGCCCCTGCTCTGGGCGGTGCGCGACGAAGTTGGCCTGACCGGCAGCAAATTCGGCTGCGGCATGGCGCAATGCGGTGCCTGCACCATGCATGTGGATAACGAGCCGGTGCGCGCCTGCTCGGTGCCGGTGGGCAGCATCGCCGGCCAGAAGGTCACCACGATTGAAGGGATCAAGGGCAAGGTGGCGCAGGCGGTGCAAACCGCCTGGGTGAAGCATGAAGTGGCGCAATGCGGCTATTGCCAGTCCGGCCAGGTGATGTCGGCGGTGGCCCTGCTCAGCGCCAACCAGAAGCCGAGCGATGCCGATATCGACGAGGCGATGCGCGGCAATATCTGCCGCTGCGCCACCTATGTGCGGATCCGTGCCGCCATCCATGATGCCGCCAAGAGCGTGAGGGCTTGAGCATGACAATGCAGAAACCGATCCAAAGCCAAACAATCCAGGCCTCGCGCCGCCGCTTCCTGCAAGGCAGCGCCGCCGCCGCTGCCGGCCTGGTGGTGGGCTTCCAGTTTGCCCCCGCCGGCAAGGCTTTTGCAGCCAGCGCCAAGGCGCCGGCGGCACTGAATGCCTTCGTGCGTATCGCGCCGGATGGCACTGTCACCGTCTATGCCAAACATCTGGAAATGGGCCAGGGCAGCTATACCGGCCTGGCCACCATCCTGGCCGAAGAGTTGGATGCCGATTGGAGCAAGGTGCGCGCCACCGGCGCCCCGGCCGATGCCAAGCTTTATGCCAATCTGGCTTTCGGCATGCAGGGCACTGGCGGTTCCACCGCGATGGCGAATTCCTATGACCAGTTGCGCCAGGCCGGCGCCACCGCGCGCGCCATGCTGGTGCAGGCGGCGGCCGAAGCCTGGAAGGTGCCGGCGGCGGAGATCACCGTTGCCAAGGGCGTGCTGTCGCATGCCGGCTCGGGCCGCAAGGCCGGCTTCGGCGAGATGGCCGAGCGTGCCGCGCGCCAAACCCCGCCGGCCAATGTGACGCTGAAAGACCCGGCGCGTTTCAACCTGATCGGCAAGCGCGCACCGCGCCTGGATGCGCGCAGCAAAGCCGATGGCACGGCGCAATTCACCATTGATGTGAAGCTGCCCGGCCTGCTCACCGCCCTGGTGGCGCGGCCGCCGCGTTTCGGCGGCAAGGTAAAGGGCTTTGATGCCAGCGCCGCCAAGGCGGTGCCGGGCGTGGTGGATGTGGTGCAGGTGCCAACCGGCGTGGCGGTGATCGCCAAAGGTTTCTGGGCAGCCAGCAAGGGCCGCGAGGCATTGCAGGTGGAATGGGAGCTGAGCGGGGCTGAAAGCCGTGGTTCGGATGAACTGCTGGCCGCCTATCGCGACCTGGCCAAGCAGCCCGGCCTGCCGGCGCGGCGCGAGGGCGATGCTGCCGCAGCGCTCGGCCAGGCGGCGAAGCTGGTGGAAGCCAGTTATGACTTCCCCTATCTGGCCCATGCACCGATGGAGCCGCTGGATTGTGTGGTGCGGCTGGGCAGCGATGCCTGCGAAATCTGGGCCGGCGACCAGTTCCAGACCGTCGATCAGGCCAATGCCGCGCATGTGCTCGGCTTCAAGCCGGAGCAGGTCAGCATCAACACACTCTATGCCGGTGGCAGCTTCGGCCGTCGCGCCAATACACAATCCGATTACGTCACCGAGGCGGTGCAGGTGGCCAAGGCATTTGGCGCCGGCAAGCCGCCGGTGAAGGTGATGTGGACCCGCGAGGATGATATTCGCGGCGGCTTCTATCGCCCGCTCTATCACCATGCTTTGGCCGCCGCGCTGGATGCCAAGGGTGAGCTGATTGGCTGGCGGCATCGTATTGTCGGCCAGTCGATCATCGCCGGCACGCCGTTTGAGCCGGTGATGGTGAAGGATGGGGTTGACGGCACTTCAGTGGAAGGTGCCGCCAACCTGCCCTATGCCATCCCCAATCTGGGCGTGGAACTGCACACCACCAAGGCCGGCGTGCCGGTATTGTGGTGGCGCTCGGTCGGCTCGACCCATACCGCTTTCGCCACCGAGGTTTTCCTTGATGAGATCGCGGCGGCGGCGGGGCAAGACCCGCTGGCCCTGCGGCGCAAGCTGCTGGCCAAACATCCGCGCCATCTGGGTGTGCTCAACCTGGCGGCGGAAAAGGCCGGCTGGGGCAAGCCCTTGCCCAAGGGCTGGGCGCGCGGCATCGCGGTGCATGAAAGCTTCAGTTCCTATGTGGCTGAAGTGGCGGAAATCTCGCTCAAGCCGGATGGCTCCTGGCGGGTTGAGCGTGTGGTGGCGGCAGTGGATTGTGGCCGGCCGATCAATCCGGAAATCATCCGCGCCCAGGTGGAGGGCGGCATCGGCTATGGCCTGGCCGCCGCACTCTCCGGCGCCATCACGCTTGCGGGTGGCGAGGTGCAGCAATCCAACTTCCATGATTACGAAGTGCTGCGCATCGACCAGATGCCCAAGGTGGAAGTGCATATTGTGCCCTCCACCGAAAAGCCCACTGGCATCGGCGAACCCGGCCTGCCGCCGCTCGCCCCGGCGGTGGCCAATGCGCTGATGGCGGCCACCGGCCAGCGTTTCCGCGCCCTGCCGCTGCCGGCCACGATCAAGTCTGCTTAGGCAAGTCGGCTTAGGCAAGTCGGCTTAAGCAAAACTCAGTTGGTTGCGGCGGCGCCAGAGTAGCCAGGCGCCGCCGCCGCCCAGCAGGGTGAGCGGCAGCATGGCGGGATAAATCCAGCCGCCGCCCAGGCCAGGCAGGCCCAGGGCATAAAGCGGCCCCACCAGCATGGTGGCGCTGGCCAGCAGGATGGCATTGCCGGCGCCATACAGTGTTTGCGCCGTGGCCGAGGCGGCCGGGTCGCAATGATCGGCCATCAGCCGCATGGCGCCGAGATGCGCGGCACCGAAAGTGGCGGCATGCAGCACTTGCAGCAAGGCCACGCTGGTCATGTCGGTGAGCACACCTTGCAGGCACCAGCGGATCACGCCGCCGGCCACGGCGCAGAACAGCAGCCCCACGCCGCCCAGCTTGAGGCCAACCCGCTGGCCAACCGCGAACAGGATCACTTCCATCAACACGCCTTCGGCCCAGAGCAGGCCGATCTGGGCGTCGCTCAGGCCGATCTCGCGCCAATGCAGCGTGCCGAAAGTGTAGAAGGCGGCATGGGTGGCTTGCAGGCAGGCATTGGTAGCCAGGAAGATGCGGAAATCGCTGTTGCGCAGCAGCCGCAGGGCCGGCGCCCCGGCGCGCGGCCGATCCAGCGGCAGGCGGATATCCGGCAGCAGGTGGCTGCACACCACAATCGGCAACATCAGCGCCAGGATGATCCAGAAAATCCAGGCATCGTCGCGGCCTTTCAGCAGCAGCCCGGCCAGATAGGCGCAAACCAGAAAGCTCAGGGAACCCCATAGCCGCATGCGGCCATATTGTGTGCCATGGCGCGCTGCCGTCAGCACCGCCAGGTTTTCGGTCAAGGGCGCGATCGGCGCCCAGACCAGGGCATGCACAATGCCCACCAGCAGCAAAGCGGCAAAACCATCAGCCCAGGCAAAGCCCACAAAAACCACCAGGCTGGCCCAGCTGCAAAGCTGGATGGCGCGGCGCCGCTCGCCGCTTTTATCCACGATATGCGCTGCCAGCGGCGCGGCCACCAGGCGCAGCAGGATGGCGCTGGACAGCATGATGGAGATTTGCGTCGGGTCCAGGCCACGGCTTTGCAGCCACACCGCCCAGAATGGCAGATGCACGCCAGGCACGGCGAAGAGCGCAACAAAAAACAGCCCGACACGAAAGCCGGGGCTGAATTTGGAAGCGGGCGCAGCAGGCGGGGCGGGAGTCTCGTAGGCGGGGGCAGGCATGGCGGGGCGCATATTGCCGCAAGCCGGCGCTCAAGGCACCGGTTCCGGCGCCTCCAATTGGCGAATTTCCCGCGCCATCGCCTCGGCCTGGTTTAGCCGGCGGGCCAATACCAGCAGCAGCGGTGCTTCGCCCAGTTCGGCCGGTTGGGGCGGCGCCGGCACCGGATCGGTATCCATACGCGGCGGCGCGCCCAGGATATCCACCAGGCGCTGGCGATGCGCCGCCAGCAGCCGTTCCAGCAGATGCGGCTCCAGTTCGCGCCCGCGCATGCGCAGCACAATATGCAAAGCCGCCAGATGCGACATCAGGCGATAACTGAGTGCCAGGAAACGATGCCGGCGTGGCAGATCGGCTGCGGCAGCACCCGGTTCCTGCGGCAGG
This sequence comes from Alphaproteobacteria bacterium UBA7691, assembly GCA_002482765.1. Taxonomy (GTDB): domain Bacteria; phylum Pseudomonadota; class Alphaproteobacteria; order Ferrovibrionales; family Ferrovibrionaceae; genus Ferrovibrio. The sequence continues at coordinate 14,372 of DLGP01000158.1, read as the reverse complement.
CGGTTCAGCGCCCCGGCCAGGTCGGCAATGGCATCGAATAGGGCCTTGCGCGCCAGCCGATAGGTCTGGTCGGGCGGATTGAGCTTCAATGCCTGGCGGGCATATTTGCGCAAAGCGCGCAGCAGGGCGGCGCGCCGGCCGGGCAGGCCCTGGCGCTCCCAATTGGGCAGGATATGGCTGAAACCCCAGGCAATCAGCGCGCCCAGGCCGGTATCCACCAGCCGTTCCAGCAGCAGGCTGCCGGAACTGGGATTGATGAAATGCATCATCAGCAGCGCCATCACGGCGGCGGAAATCGAGGTGACGATATAACGCACCGGGGCATAGGCATGCGACAGGCCGATGCTGAGGCAGGCCAGCGCCAGCAGCCAGCCATCGCTGAGCCAGTGCAAAGCCAGCGCTGCCAGCACGCAGCCGATCAGGTTGCCGATCAGGCGGTCCTTCTGGCGCTGGCGTGTGGCGCTGTAGCTGGCGCGCATGATCACCGCCACGGTCAGCATGATCCAACTGCCATGGCTGAACCAGGGTTGCAGCAGCAGGCTGACAATATAGCCGCACAGGATCGCCGCCGAAAAACGCAGGGCATAGCGCAAGATCGGCGAGGAACGCCGCAGATGCCGCGCCATGGTGCGCAGGCCATAGGGCCGGGCGGGCAGGAAATCCTCCACCCGCACCGCCTGCAACATGGCCTCGGCGGCAGCATCGTCGCGCGCCACGGCTTGTTGCCGCTGCACCGCCTGGATGGCGTTGCCGATGCGGGTGAAGGCGGCGCGTAATTCCAGCGCGCCGGCTTCACCCGCATCACCGGCGGCCAGCAGGGCGGCGGATTTATCACGCAGGCGCTGCAAATCCGTAGCAAGCGCATCCAATGCCGGGCAGCGCGCACCGCCGGCAATCTCGTCGGCCAGCATGTCCAGCCGGTCGGCCAGCCGCAGCACAATATCGCGCAAGGCCGGCAGCGGCGTGCCGCGATCACCATATTGGCGATGCAGCAGGCCGTAATCGATCTGGCTCGACAGCACGGTCTCAAAACTATCCAGCAAAGCCACCAGCCCTGCTGCCAGGCGGCGCTCGGTCGGGTCGTCGAGATGGCGCAGCAGCAGGTTGCGCGCTGCCTCCACCCGCTCCATCAGCGTCACCTGCTGCTCGATCAGCCGGTCATAGGCAGCGTCCAGCTTTTCCGCCGGGTCATACAGGGCGGCCTTTTCGCGCGTATAGGCGGCAAAGCCGCGCAACGCGCCGGCCAGGGCGATGCGTTTATGCTGGCGTTCCAGCAGGCTGGCCATGGCCACGCCGTAAACCAGATAGGCCAGGCCGCCAAGGGCAAAAAGCTGGCTGTGATGCTCAACCCTGGCCAAGCCATGCAATTCGGCGCCCAGGGTGAAGATGGCAGCCAGGATCAAGGCTGCCGATAACGCCAGCGCCGCCTTGCCATGCGCCGTCACCATGGCAGCGCCGAAACTGATCAGCACCAGCAGCGGCGCCAGCAGCCAAGGATAGGGCGCCGCCAGGCCGGTTACCCAGGTGATGATCGAGCAGAATACCAGCGCCAGCGCCATGCCGCGCCGCTTGTGGCTGGGTGGGCTGGGGGTATCAACGATGGAGACGCAGATTGCGCCCACAGCGGCGGCGGCGGCGCTGGCAAAGCCGGCCGCTGCGCCAAAGCCGAGCGCCACCAGCGCCACACCCAGCGCCGCGGTGGCGCCACTGAGCGATTGCTGCTGCGGCAGCGCAAGGGATGTCAGGCTGAACAGGGGCCGCATGGCCCGATTATAGCCCGGTCAGGGCAGGAATTTGTAGTAGAAGGCGCAAGCCGTAGGCGCGCTGCCATCGGGCGGGATCGAATAGCCCGGCACCACGCCGAAGCAGGTATAGCCCAGGCTCTGATACAGCGGCTCGGCATCGCTGCCCTGATTGGTATCCAGCACCAGCAGGCGCCGGCCCAGCCGCGCCGCCTCGGCTTCCAGTGCCAGCATCAGGGCGCGGGCCAGGCCCTGGCGCCGGGCGCGGCGATGCACCAGCATCTTGCGCACCTCACCACGATGCGGCTGGTTGGGCGGTGTATCCAGCCCCAGCAAAACTACGCCGCTGAGTTGCCCTGTTGCATCGAAGGCGCCGAAGCACAGCAGTTCCTGCCGTGTCGCCGCCATGATGGCCTTGCGCCAGAATTGCGCTGCATCCTCGGCTGTGTAGGGCAGCAGGAAATTCACGCTGGCGCCGCCGGCCACACAATCGCGCAGGATTTCCGCCAGTTCGGGCAGGGCGGCCTGCATCGCGATGGCATCCAGTTGCCGGATCACAGCCGTTTCTCCAGGAAAACCAGATCAAGCCAGCGTTCAAACTTCCAGCCGACTTCGTGCAGCCGTCCGGCTTCGGTGAAGCCCAGGCCGGCATGCAGGCGCAGGCTGGCGGCATTATCGGCGGTGATGCCGGCGATCATCACATGCGCCTGCTGTGCCCGGGCGCGCTCAAACAAGGCCGGCAGCAGCAATTTGCCAATGCCCTGGCCGCGCCGCGCGGGCGCGATATAGATGGCATTCTCCACCGTGTGGCGATAGGCCGGCCAGGGCCGGAACGGGCCGAAGCTGGCAAAGCCCAGCACCGTATCCTGCTCCACCGCCAGCAGCACCGGCAAGCCCTGTTCCTGCTTGGCGGCAAACCAGGCCTGCTGCGCTTCCAGGCTGCGCGGCGTGTAGTCAAACACCGCCGTGGTGTTGATCACGGCATCATTGTAGATCGGCAGGATCGCCGCCATGTCGGCCAGGGTGGCATCGCGGATCGAGAACATGGCAAGCCTCAATTGCTTGGTTTGGCGATAATCACCAGGTAGCGCGCCGGCCTGCTGCCCGGATTGTGAAAGCTGTGTGGCTGGCCCAGCGTGGTGAACAGGCAATCGCCGGGGCCGATATCGAATAGCTGCTCGCCTAAGCTAAAGCGCAGCAGGCCTTCCTGGCCCAGGATATGCTGGTCGTAATGCGCGGTTTGCAGCGGCGGATAATCGATCCGCGCGCCGGGCGGCAACATGCCCAGCACAATCTCCACCCGAGAAGCCGTGCCGCCGGGGCTGACCGCGCGGCGTTCGAAACCAGTGGCCGGATCGCGCCAGAAAGGCTGCGCCGCCGCTGCCAGCAAACTGGCCTGGCCGCCGCCCTCGATGCCGCTCATCAGGGCGGAGAGTGTGGTGTCCAGCCCGGCGCAAAGCCGGCCAAGCAAAGCGGCGGTCGGGCTTGATTCACGGCGCTCAACGCGGGAAATCATTGCCCGGCTGACCCCGGAACGCTTGGCAAGCTGCTCCAGCGTCAGCCCCAGCGCCTCGCGCCGGGCTTTCAGACGGCCGGCAATGCGGGCCTCGATATCGTCCATGCCGCTCATTGGAATAAAATCTACTATATTGGATATGTGGCGTACAAGCCCCACATAGCTGTTACAAACGGCACCAGAATTGCTATTTTTTATTGTAAATACTGAAAGAAATACACTTTATGGAATGCCCAATCATAAGGGACCACTAAAGCAATATCGTTGTCGTCCAAGCGCAGCCAGTTGCTGGCCAAGCTATACGGCACTGTATGCAAATTTCGAGGCAGGCTGGAACGTGGGGATGACCCCCTAAAACAGATGCGGGGTGGCGGCTTTCGCCCCACCCCTGATCTGAGCCACGGGGGATATACACAAAACCGGCGAACCGGGTGCCTTGATCTGATCCCGCAAACCTAGTGAAGACACTATAAGAGAAACGCACGCAGAATGCAAATTCCAAACCCACTCAGTCCAGCTGACATGCAAGCTATTGAAAATACGCTGGGTCCTGGTCGTATTAGCCGATACATGAGCGAGGCAGCACAAGACAGGAATTATGCAATCCAACTATATTTATGGAACACCCAGATTTGCCAAGCCTTCTATTTCCCTTTGCAGGTTGCCGAAATCGCCGTGCGAAATGCCTGCCAGGAAGCACTCAGATACACCTATAAACAAAATTGGTATGACGAACAGAAATTCATTCATCAACTCAAGCCCGATTTCCGTTCAGAAATCAGCAGAGTGACCGCAGATGAGAAAGGCCAGCATGGCCAGATCACGGATGGCCATGTTGTGTCGGGACTGTCATTTGGTTTCTGGGAGCACATGCTTTCCAAAAACTTCCAGCTAGTGCTCTGGAAGGGCGGCGTGAAGCATCAATTTCCGGGTTCGCCGATTGTGCCAATTGGTAAAGTGCGTGAAAGAGTTGAGGAGATTCGAATCTGGCGAAACCGTATTGCCCATTACAGGACAGTCTTTGACCGCAAACCACAGGCAATGCATGAGAAGATTATCGAACTGATTGGCTGGCGAAACCCCTTGGCGGAAACAACAATACGATCAATGTCGACGGTTCTTAATGTCATTGGCAATCGACCAATACGCTGACCACAAAAAAACCAGAATCGAGTCAGAAGTATCATGAACTGGATTGAAACCCTGGATAGCTGCCCGCCGCGCCGCACTGTGCCGAGCGATGGCCGCAGCGCCTTTCAGCAGGATGCTGACCGCATCGTGTTTTCCTCGGCCTTCCGCCGGCTGCAAAACAAGACCCAGGTGCATCCGCTACCGCATACCGATTTTGTCCGCACCCGGCTGACCCATTCGATGGAAGTGGCGTCCGTCGGTCGCTCGCTGGGCGGCCAGGTGGCGCGGCGGCTGCTGGAATTGGGGCAAACCGAGCGCAGGCATATCGCCGCCGATCTGGGTGATATCGTTGCCGCGGCCTGCCTGGCGCATGATATCGGCAATCCGCCTTTTGGCCATACCGGCGAGCAGGCGATGCAGCAATGGTTTGCCGAGCATGCCGATCTGGCTTTCGGCGATGACCTTAGCGATGCCGAGCAGGCCGATTTTTTGCGCTTTGAGGGTAATGCCCAGGGCTTCCGCATCCTCACCCGGCTACAGATGGATCGCAACGAGGGCGGCATGCGGCTGATGGATGCCACGTTGGGCGCCTTCACCAAATATCCCAGCGGCGCCGCTGCCGCGCAGGGCCGGGCGGCAAACTATGTCGGGCGCAAGAAACATGGCTTCATGCAGGCCGAAGCGGCGCTATTTGCCGATCTGGCGGCGCGGCTGAAACTGGCGCCGCAGCCGGATGCAGCGCAGGCCTGGCAGCGCCATCCGCTGGCCTATCTGGTCGAGGCGGCCGACGATATCTGCTACAGCGTGATCGATGTGGAGGATGGCGTGAAGCTAGGCCGCATCGGTTTCAGTGAAGCGGAAGACCTGTTCAAGCCGATCATCGGCGCCGACCTCGGTTCGCGCTATCTGGCCCGCAGCGCCGATGAAAAACTCTCCACCCTGCGCTCACGCACCATCGGCAGCCTGATTGATGCCTGTTGCGCGGCCTTTGTGGCGCAAGCGCCGGAAAAATCCCTGGCCGATGTCACGGCGCATGGCGAACAGGTGCGCAAGCTGAAAAATCTGGCAATGGCGCGGGTTTATCGCTGGGAGCGGACGGTGACCAAGGAACTGGAGGGCATTGCGGTGATCCAGCGCTTGCTTGATCTGTTTGTTGGCGCGCTGAATGCCCGGGCAGGGCATGTCACGGCCGAACGGCTGCTTGATCTGGTGCCGCATTATGATCGCACTGCGCCGCGCTATCAGCGGCTGCTGGCGGTCACCGACTACATCTCCGGCATGACCGACCGCTATGCCATGGATATGCAGCAGCAATTAAGCGAGATCAAAATCTAAGCCGCATCATGCAGGATGATGCCGAGCGTGTAGCGTTCGCCGCTTTGCACCAGGCTGACGCCATGGCGCAAACTGGCGCGCATCCAGCCGCGCGCGGCCGGCACCGGGCGGTCATTGACCGGAAAGATCAGCATCTCGCCCTGCGCCGGGTTGAACACCCGGCCGATGCTTTGCTGGCGCGGGCGGTTCTCCACCAGCAAAAATTCGCCGCCGGTGAAATCCGCGCCGGGGCATGACAGCATCAGCACCGCTTGCAGCGGGAAAACCGTCTCGCCATACAGGTCCTGGTGCAGCCGGTTATAATCGCCGCTGCGATAATGCAGCATCAACGGTGTTGGCTTGCTCTGGCCGGCGGCATGGCACCGCACCGTGAAATCGGCCAGGGCTGCGGGATAAGCCGTGTCGCGCCCCAAAGCCGCCATCATGCGGTTGGCAATTGGTGCCAGGCCGGCATAAAGCCTGCTGCGCAAATCCTGCAACGGCGCCGGCAAGGGTGCGGCGAAATAGGCATAGTCACCCTGGCCAAAATTATGCCGCGCCATCACGATGCGCTTGCGGAACAATACATCCTGCGCATAAAGCGCTTGCAGCGCGGTGCAGGTCACCGGCGTGGCGAGGCCGGGCAGGCGGGCCACGCCTTCGCTGAATAGCGCGGCCTGGATCGCCGGCCAATCGATTGACGCGGTGTTGAACTGGATCGGCTGGAATATGGTCGCTTCGGTCATATCTAGCTGCATAATGGCTGTTGCCCGGCCCTGCTTCCCGTTTCTTGCGTTTTTGCCCTGGAGGGATCATGCCACGCCTGCTTGTCCTTTGCTGCCTTGCCCTGTTGCTTGCTGCGCCCGTTCTGGCCCAGGTGATCCCCACGGATAAAGGCCCGGTGCGGGTGGTGACGGTGGCGCGTGGCCTGGAAATGCCCTGGGCGATGGCTTTCCTGCCCGATGGCCGCCTGCTGGTCAGCGAACGGCCGGGCCGGCTGCGTATCGTTGCCAATGGCGCGCTGTCGCCGCCGCTGGCCGGCCTGCCGGCGGTGTATGACAATGGCCAGGGCGGTCTGCTCGATCTGGCGCTTGATCCGGATTTCGCCGCCAATCAATGGGTCTATTTCAGCTATGCCGAACCCGGCGCGGGCGGCGCCGGCACCGCCGTGGCGCGGGGCCGC
>DLGP01000158.1:0-7467 GCA_002482765.1 Alphaproteobacteria bacterium UBA7691 | reverse complement strand
ACTGCCGTGGGTGAGGCGGGCTTGAGCGACGTGCAGGTGCTGTTCCGCCAGCAGCCGAAACTCTCCGGCGGCCTGCATTTTGGTTCGCGCCTGGCTTTTGATCGCGCCGGCTTCCTGTTCATCGGGCTGGGCGAACGCTACCGGCGCGACGAGGCGCAGAATCCCGGCAATCATCTCGGCAAATTGCTGCGCCTGCATGCCGATGGCCGCGTGCCGCAGGATAATCCCTTCATCGGCCAAGCCGGCTTCATGCCGGAAATCTTCTCGCTCGGCCATCGCAACATCCAGGGTATGACCCGGCATCCGGAAACCGGCGCGATCTGGCTGCATGAACATGGCGCGCAAGGCGGCGATGAAGTGAACCTGCCGCTGCCGGGGCGTAATTATGGCTGGCCGATCATCACCCATGGCGTGGATTACAGCGGCGCCAGGATCGGCATCGGCAGCGCCCGCGACGGGCTGGAACAGCCGGTGTTGCATTGGACCCCCTCCATCGCCCCGGCCGGCATGGCGTTTTATAATGGCGACAAATTCCCCGCCTGGCGCGGCCATTTATTTGTCGGCTCGCTGAAATTCCGCAGCCTCTACCGGGTGGAACTGGATGGCACACGCTTTGTGCGCGACGAGGCGATGCTGAAGCCGGTGGGCGAGAATATCCGCGATGTGCGGGTGGGGCCGGATGGCCTGATCTATCTGGCCACCGACAATCCGGAAGGCCGCATCCTGCGCCTGGAGCCGGTTAACTAGCCGGTTTCTGGCGCCGTAGATCACCGGCGCCGAGCACCGCGCCGGCAACAATCAGCAGGCAGGCTACCATCACCTGCCAGGTGAAATCGCCTTTGCCGAATAGCAGCAGCAGCAGGGTGGAAAGCAGCGGCGCGGCATAGGCCATGCTGCCCAGCGCGCGGATATCGCCGCGTTTCATGCCGATATCCCAGAGGAAAAACGCACCGCCGGCCGGGCCGAGGCCAAGCGCCAGGATGGCAAGCCATTCGCCAAGCTGCTGCGGCCAATGCGTGGTCTCGAACAGGCCATGGCCGAGCCAGGCCAGCAGGGCGGCCACGGCGCAGAAGCCGCCGATGGAATCGGTCGGCACATCAGGCAGCCGGCGGCTCAGCACCGAATAGATCGACCAGGTGAAGGCACAGGCAAAGGCGGCGGCAAAGCCGGGCAGATGCGCCGGGTCGAAGGCGATTTCCTTGCCCAGAAACAGCACCATTGTGCCGCCCAGGCCGAGCAGCACGCCGGCGGCATGAAACCAGCGCAGCCTTTCGCCCGGCAGCAACGCCGAAAAGGCAACGATCAGCAAAGGCCAGAGATAGTTGATCAGGCTGGCTTCCACCGGCGGGGCGAATTTCAGCGCCACAAAATACAGCGCGTGATAGCCGAACAGACCAAAGATGCCCAAGCCCCAGGCTGCCAGCGGCAGGCGCAGATGGCGCAGCGGGTTTTCGCCCCGCGCCATCCAGGTGCCCAGCGCCAGCAGGGCGGCCAGGGTGAAGGTCATGCCGGTGAGTTGCAAGGGCGGCACCGGCCCGGTGAAGGTGGTGAGCAAAGCCAGCGCGGCCCAGAGCAGGATGGCGCAGGCGCCGATCAGGGTGGCGCGCAGCCGGGTTGGGTCAGACATGGATTTTGGGTGCGGAAAGGCTCAGGCGGCGCGGGCGTCGTCGAGGCGATAGAATAGCGGCGATTGCTGTTCTTCGATCAGGCTGAGCCGGCCGCGCACCATCAGCGGCGCCTCGCTGCGCGTCACGGCTTCGGCGGCACGCACCGCCACAACGCGGGTCAGGTCATTGCTCAGGCAGCTCGCGCAATGGAATTGCAGTCCGCCAAGCAGGAATTGCTGGTGCCGGGCGGCATCGCTGAACGGCATCATGTAGCCGCCGAGCAGCACATCCTGACCATCAAGGGCTCGCAATGCGGCCGGGAAGCGGCTGATCTCGCCATCGCGGAAACGGGTTTCGCCGGCCTGGGCCAGCAGGCTCCAATCCAGCGCCCCGGCCATATCCGGCACGCCAAGGCGCAGATGCGATGGCGCCGGTTCCAGCGACATCGCCTGCACCGGCAGGGCAACCAGGCCACCGGCAGCGGCGGCAACACTGAAGCTGGACAGGAAATGACGGCGCAGCATGATCAGCCTCCGGCTGGATGATTGCGTATAATGTACGGCTTTCCCGGCCGGCTGCAAGAGCCGGTCGGGAAAGCCTGATCCGGTTCAGCCTTCGTCAGGCTTGCGGATGTCGCGGAACGGCCGGCTGAGCTGGGCGCGCCGCGACAGCATGTTGAGCGCCTCAACACCGACCGAGAAGCCCATGGCGGCGTAGATCATCGCCTTCGGCACAGAGATATCCAGGCCCTCGGCCACCAGCGCCATGCCGATCATCACCAGGAATGACAGCGCCAACATCACCACATTGGGATTGCGGTTGACAAAGCGCGCCAGCGGCTCGGCGGCAATGATCATGATGGCAACCGAAACCAGCACCGCCACCACCATGATTTCCAGGTGACGGGTGAGGCCGATGGCGGTGATCACACTATCCAGCGAGAATACCACGTCCAGGATCATGATCTGGCCGATGATCGGCCAGAAGCGCGGCATCACCTTGACCGGCTTTTTGCCATGGTCATCCAGCTCATCCTCGGCGGCGGGGGTGACGCGCTCGTGGATTTCCATCGTCGCCTTCCAGATCAGGAACAGGCCGCCGCCCAGCAGGATCAGGTCGCGGCCGGAAATCTCCTCGCCGAAAATCGTGAACCAGGGCGCGGTCAGCGTGATGATCCAGGCCGCCGAAAACAGCAGCATCAGGCGGGTGACCACGGCCAGGGTGAGGCCCCAGCGCCGCGCGCTTGGCTGTTGCGCCGCCGGCAGGCGGTTGGTGACAATGGTGATGAAGATCAGGTTGTCGACGGCCAGAACAAGTTCAAGCGCGATCAGGCCGGCTAGGCTGATCAACGCGGCAGGCTGCAAGAAAATGGAAAAATCCATGGCAAACGGAATCCAGGCGGGAGTATCAGGGCCCTAGGTCGTGCCTAGCGTCCGACATCGTCACCGCTCCCGCGCGGCGACCAGAGGGGCCCGGACGTGGCGACACCATAATCCGCCGCCGCCGAATTGCAAGCGGATGGTTAAGCCGTTAGTCCCGGCGCGTTAATTCGTCGGCCGGGTCAGGTGGCAGGTCCGGCGCATTGTTCAGGAACGGCAACATATCCTCCGGCCGGGCGTTGCCGTCGCGCAGGTGCAGGAAATGTTTGGCGCTCTCAACGCTGCCGACTTTTTCCGAAACGGCGGCGGCAATCCACTGATTAAGTGAAACACCATCCGCCTTGGCAAGGCGTGTTGCCGCAGCCTTTACCGAAGCCGGCAGTTTCAGCGGGTAGGTGGCTTTGCTCATGGTCGCATCTCCATCGCCAGCATTCGGGGCGATTGTAAAACCACCAAGATCACCCAGATGCTTAAGCCGAGATATCCACGCTGCCGCCGAGGCCGCTTGCCAGGGCGCCGAGCGACTGGGTGAGGGCGGCGGAAATCTGCGCCAGATTGGCCACGGCCTGGGCCTGGGCGGCGCTGGGTGTGGTGCCGATACCCTGGCCTGCGGCCGGGGCGGGGCTGTAGGCGGCGGAGCCACCGATGGCTGAGATGCTGCTCATGGCGATATTTTGCCGCCAGGCGCGCCGGGCTGCAAGCAAAACCGGCGCGAATGGCGGCGCTTGTGACTCACGTCACGGTTTTCAATTCTGCCTTGGCCAGCCGCAGCACGCGCCAGGCCGATTGCAGCGCCAGTAATGCCATGAAGCCAGCCACCAGCAGGTCGGGCCAGTTCTGCCCGCCGGTCAGCCACACGCCGCCGGCCGCGCCGATCACGGCGATATTGCCGATGGCGTCATTCCGGGTGCACAGCCACACGGCTTGCATGTTGCTGTCGCCGTCACGATGCGCAAACAGCACCCAGGCGGTGGCCAGGTTGGCCAGCAGCGCCAGCAGGCCGATCGCGCCCATGGTGCCGGGTTCCGGGCTGGTATTGTGCAGCAGGTGCCACAGGATGGTGCCGAGCAGCCAAAAGCCGAACAGGCCCATCGACAATGCCTTGAGCTGCGCGGCGCGGGCGCGCCAGATCAAGCTGAGCGACAGCACCATCAGGCTGATGCCGTAATTGGCCGCATCGCCCAGGAAATCCAGCGAATCGGCCAGCAAAGCGGTGGATTGCGCGGCAATGCCGGCGCCGATTTCAATGGCGAACATGCCGGCATTGAGGCCCAGCGCGATCAGCAGCGCGCGGCGTGGGGCGCCGGCGCCGTGATCGTGGTCATGCCCGTGTTCATGCCCGTGTTCATGCTTGTGATGATGGCCGCAACTGGCGCTCATGGCTGGCCTGCTTTCTCTTCGGCAAGATGCTCGATCATGTCTTTCAGCATGTGGCGCACATGCTCATCGGCCGCCGTGTAGACAATCTGGCGGCCCTGGCGTTCGGCGCGCAGCAGCCGCGCCGCCTTCAGCAGCCGCAGATGGTGGCTGGCGGCTTGCGGCGAGACGCCGCAATGCGCCGCCAGTTCGGTGGCCGGCCAGGATTGCTCCAGGCAGGCCAGCAGCAATTTCAGCCGCGACATATCGCCGAGCAGATGAAAGATATCGGCAAGCTGGCCAACATCCGGGCCAGGTTCGGCCGGGGCGGGAGAGGTGGCGGAAGGAGTTTGCTTCATCATTTAAACAATAACTTAAATGATGAAATTTATTTGTCCAGTGGGAATTTTTTGATTCGGTTCAGCCAGCAGGGCTTGCCAGTCGACTAATCATGTAACATATAAAGTTACATGAAACGAGATGGCCGTTTATCTGGTTTGCTGCATGTCCTGCTGCATATGGTCATGCAGCCCGGCCCGCACACTTCCGAAGCCCTGGCCCAGGCCATGGGCACCAATCCGGTTGTGATCCGCCGGCTGATGGCAGGCTTGCGGCAGCGTGGTTTTGTCAGGTCTGAAAAGGGCCATGGCGGCGGCTGGAGCATTGCTTGCGACCTGCACCAGCTTACGCTCCGCGACATCTACATTGCGCTCGACAGCCCCGACTTGCTGACCATGGGCCATCGCAGCGAATCGCCTGGCTGCCTGGTCGAGCAAGCCGTTAATGCCGTGTTGGGGGAAACATTTGCGGAAGCGGAAGCTTTGCTGCTGCGCCGCTTCGGCGAGGTATCGCTGGCCAAGTTGAACAGTGAAGTGCAGATGCGCCAAGCCGCGCGCGCCTCGGCTTAAGCGATGCGGCCGCTGGAAGCCTTCAGTAATCCGACCATGGTGGCCAATTATGCCGAGAGCACGCCGCGCAAAGTGCCGGGGCTGGCCGACATGCAGCGCATGGCGATGCTGCTTTTGGCCGAACAGGCGCCGGCAACGGCAAATATCCTGGTGCTTGGTGCTGGCGGGGGCCTTGAACTGAAGCTGTTTGCTGAGGCGCAGCCACATTGGCAGTTGCTGGGCATTGACCCTTCGGCGGCCATGCTGGATTTGGCAAGCCGCGCCCTCGGCGCGGTGCAACGACAGGTCACGTTGCAGCAAGGCTATATCGACACTGCGCCGCCCGGGCCGTTTGATGGCGCCACCTGCCTGCTCACGCTGCACTTTCTTGCGCCCGACGAAAGGCTGCACACAATGCGGCAAATCCACCAACGCCTGCGGCCGGGCGCAAAGCTGGTGGTTGCGCATCATAGCTGCCCACCGGGCGGCGATCTCACACTCTGGCTATCGCGATCAGTAGCCTTCGCGAATGACGCGGCAGTTGCTGCCGCGCCGGCTGTTGCCGCAATGGCCGGGCATTTGCCGATTCTGTCTGCCACCGAAGACGAAGCGCTGATCCGCAAGGCCGGTTTTTCCGATGTAGCGCTGTTTTATGCCGCATTCTCATTCAGAGGCTGGGTCGCCACTGCATGATGGCGATAGCTGGCGCGGCCATGCCCAACTTGTTGCACCGGCTATTTCCTGCGCTATGCTGAATTTGGTCGTGAACAAACGATCTGGTTGCCGTCTCGCCACCTGGGCCTTTCGCTTCGCCCCATAAGAATCAAGAGCTTGCATGTATTGGCCGGGAAATCGTTCGTTTTGTGTTTCGTGTGAAACACGGTTTCTATCCTATTTCGGCTGCGCCTGGTCATGCTGAGCGGGCTGCTTGGTTTTGTTGGTAAGCATGCCACCCGCTTCATGTTCGGCGGTGTGCTGGTGGGGCTGGCCCTGCCCTGGCTGGCCGATCTGGTGCGGCCGCTTTTTGTGCCGCTGCTGCTGATCCCGCTCACCATCGCGCTGATGCGGCTGGATTGGCAGGCTTTCAAAGCCTATGGCCGGCGGCCCTTGCTGATCCTGGCTATCCTGGCTTTCCTGCTGCTGCTCTGCCCGGTGCTGATGCTGGGCGCGCTTAAGCCTTTTGGCCTGCCGCCGGCCCTGGCCGCCGCCATCGTGCTGATGGCGGCCGCGCCGCCGATTGTCTCGGCGGCGGCGATTTCGCTGATCCTGGGGCTGGACGCGGCGCTGGCGGTGATTGTCATCGTGCTGGGCACGGCGCTAGTGCCGCTCACCCTGCCGCCGGTGGCTTTGCTGCTGCTTGGCATCCAGATTGAAATGTCGCTGCCGGAATTCATGGGCCGGCTCGCCCTGCTGGTGGGCAGTTCCTTCCTGGCCGCCCTGCTGCTGCGCAAGCTGATCCGCCCGGGCTGGATGGCAGCCAATGCGCGGCTGCTGGACGGTGTGTCGGTGCTGGTGCTGGTGCTGTTTGCCGTGGCGATCATGGCCGGTGTCACCGACAAGATGCTGGCCGATCCGGGCTATGTTGCGCTCACCACTTTGGCCGCCTTCATCGCCAATCTGGCCTTGCAGGCGCTGGGTTATGGTGCCGGGCGGCTGGTTTTCCGGCTGGGCCGGCCGGCAGCGGCCACGCTGGGCCTGCTCACCGGCAATTGCAATATGGGCCTGGTGATGGTGGCGCTGGCTGATCGTGCCGAATTTGACATGGTGGTGTTTTTCGCCATGGGCCAGTTGCCGATGTACATGCTGCCCGGCCTGCTTTATCCGTTATATAAGAAACTCGCTGCCCCTGTTTCCGTTCAGCCTCTCGCGGAGTAATTCCCCCATGCCTACCGTGTTTCTCACCGGCGCCAGCCGTGGCATCGGCCTCGAATTTGCCAAACATTATGCCAGCCTGGGCTGGCAGGTGATTGCCGCCGTACGCGCCCCGGCCACCGCCACGGCGCTGGCAGCCCTGGCGGCGGAAAACAAGGTGACCGTTGAGCGCCTGGATGTGACCGACGATATGGCGGTGGATGATGTGGCGGCAAAATACAAAGGCCATGCCATCGACCTGCTGATCAACAATGCCGGCATCTATGGCGATCGTGACGGGACGTTGACGATCAGCAATTTCGACACCTATCGCCGTGTGCTGGCCACCAATGTGGTGGCACCGATGAAGGTGGCGCTGGCGCTGCT
>DLGP01000045.1:539-11328 GCA_002482765.1 Alphaproteobacteria bacterium UBA7691 | reverse complement strand
CCGCCGGTTTCGGCGATCAGCGGCACCGGCTGGCCAGCATCGGTGAGGCGCTGCGCCAATGCAGCCTGGATGCTGCGCGCCGCCTGGGTCGAGCCGGTAAACACCACGCCCTGGATGCGCGGATCGGCCACCAGCGCAGCGCCGATGCTGCCATCGCCGGGCAGCAATTGCAGCGCCCCGGGCGGCAAGCCGGCCTCGCGCAGCAGGCGCACCGCCTCGGCGGCAATCAGCGGCGTTTCCTCGGCCGGCTTGGCCAGCACCGCATTACCAGCCGCCAAAGCCGCCGCCACCTGGCCGATGAAAATCGCCAGCGGGAAATTCCACGGGCTGATACAGGCCACCGGCCCCAGCGGGCGATGCGTGTGGTTGCCAAAATGCGCTGCCACATCAGCCGCGTAATAACGCAGGAAATCCACTGCCTCGCGCACTTCCGCAATCGCATTGGGCAGGGATTTGCCGGCCTCGCGCACGATCAGGCCAAGCAGATGCGGCATGCGACTTTCCAGCAGATCGGCGGCGCGCAGCAGGCAGGCGGCGCGCTGCTCCGGCGGCGTGGCCTGCCAAACCGGTGCCTCGGCCACGGCCATGCCTACGGCTGCGGCCACCTGCTCCGGCGTCGCGTCGATCACATGGCCCACCAGATCGGCCTGCAATGCCGGATTGCGCACCGGCTGGGATGTGGCCGGCATCATATGCTGATCCTGCGCCAGCATCGGTACGGCATCATACTGCCGTTCCAGGCTGCCAAGTAGGGCGGCAGCCAATGAAGCCAGCACCTGCTCGTTGCTCAGATCAAGCCCGGCAGCCAAATGGCGTGTTCCCAGGATGGCGCGCGGCAAGAGGATTTTCGGATGTGGCGCGCCCAGCGGCTCGATCTGCTTTGCCAGTTCCACCGGATCGGCAATCAGTTGCTCCAGGGCGATACGCTCATCGTATATCTGGTTGACAAAAGAGGTATTGGCACCGTTCTCCAGCAGGCGGCGCACCAGATAGGGCAACAGGCTTTCATGGCTGCCCACCGGCGCATAGATGCGGCAAGGCCGGTTCAGCGCACCAACACCCACTACTTCCTCATAGAGCGGCTCGCCCATGCCATGCAGGCATTGGAATTCATATTGCCCTTCATAGTAATTCTCGCCCGCCATGGCATGGATAGTGGCCAGCGTGCGGGCATTATGGGTGGCGAATTGTGGATAGATCGCATCCGGCGCCGCCAGCATCTTGCGGGCGCAGGCGATGAAAGACACGTCGGTATGCAGCTTGCGGGTATAGACCGGGAAATCCTCCAGCCCATCGATCTGGGCGCGCTTGATCTCGCTGTCCCAATAAGCACCCTTGACCAGCCGCAGCATCAGGCGGCGATTGCTGCGCCGGGCCAGGTCGATCAGATAATCGATCACAAAGGGGGCACGTTTCTGATAAGCCTGCACCACAAAGCCGATGCCGCTCCAGCCCGCCAGATCGGCATCGAAACACAATGCTTCCAGCAGATCGAGCGATATATCCAGCCGATCCGCCTCCTCAGCATCGATATTCATGCCGATATCGTAGTGCCGCGCCAGCATGGCCAATGCCTTGAGGCGCGGCAGCAATTCGGCCTGCACACGCTCCCATTGCGCCCGGCTGTAGCGCGGATGCAGCGCAGACAGCTTGATTGAAATGCCGGGGCCTTGATAAATGCCGCGCCGTGCCGCCACCTTGCCGATGCTGTGAATGGCGCGCTCATAGGCGGCAAAGTAACGCTCGGCATCCGCCGCCGTCATCGCCGCCTCGCCCAACATGTCATAGGAATGGCGGAATCCCTTGGCCTCCAATACCCGGCTATTGGCCAGAGCCTCGGCAATGCTGCGGCCAGCCACAAATTGTTCGCCCATCATGCGCATGGCGATATCCACGCCCTTGCGGATCAGCGGCTCACCTCCACGCGCCACCAGGCGGGTCAGCGCCGAGGATAACGAGGTGTCGCTGCTGGTGCTGGTCAGCTTGCCGGTGATCAGCAGGCCCCAAGTGGCGGCGTTGACAAAGAGCGATGGACTATGGCCGAGATGGCCCTGCCAGTCGCCCTCGCCGATCTTGTCGCGGATCAGCGCATCGCGGGTGGCGCGATCAGGGATGCGCAGCAAGGCTTCCGCCAGGCACATCAGCGCCACACCTTCCTGGCTGGAAAGCGAGTATTCATGGATCAGCGCCTCCACGCCGCCACCGGCCTGGCGTTTGCGCCGCAGCTTTTCAACCAACCGGCGCGCCAGCGAACTTGCCGCCTCGGCACGGCTGGCCGGCAGCGCCGCCTGACTTAGCAACAGCGGCAAACATTCCGGCTCCGGCCGGCGATAGGCCGCCGTGATCCGGGCGCGCAACACATTCTGCGGCCGCACCGACTGGGCGAATTCCAGAAACGGTGTCGGCGCTGCCTCAGCCAAGCCGGCTTCCTGCACCTCCACATCCAGCCCCGGCCCGCCGCCAAGCAGAAAATCAGCGGTCTCGCCGCGCTCGATCCGCTCCAGCGCCGTCAGCATGGCCTGCTTGATCAGCCAATGCGGCGAACGATCTATACGATCGGCGGCCTTTTTCAGCCGCAGTTTAAGATCCTCGTCCACCTTGACGCCAAGCGTGGTCACGGCCATTGGTAACACCGTTCAGTTAAATTAGGTTGCACCTAAAATTGACAATTAGAGCAACCTTGTCAAATATTTTATAAACCATTGTATTTATACAAAAAAAGCCAGGGACCGCGATCCCTGGCTTTGGATTGGTTGGTATTGGGCGCCTGCCTTAGAGCACCAATTCGCGCCGCACGCTGCGCACATCCATCTCGTAATCCAGCACATCCAGCGGCGGCCGGCAGAATTGCCAGGTCAGGCCGGCCGAGGCTGCGCCGCGCTTCACGATCTCATCGGCCAGGAAAGGATGCAGATCGAACACGGTGTAGACTTGGCTTGCTGTGGTATCGCGCCAGCCATAGCCCAGGGCCGCCATGCGGCGCTCCATTTCTGCCAGCACAAACTGTGCCTTCTCGCGCAGCGCATCCGGCGTCTGCTCGCCGATGCGGATGCCCTTTTCGGCATAGCTGGCATTGCCTTCCGGCGATTCACCGCTGCCGGCCACCACAAAGCTGGGCCGCGTGTCGCCACCCGCCGGCATGGTGTAGGAAAAGGCATAGAAGCTGGGAGCAGCCGGCTTTTCGATCTCGGGGCAGACATTGCTGCGCGCAATCGGATTCAGGCCATCGCGGAAGATGCCCCATTCTTCCAGCGGCTTGATATAGCCGCGATTGAAAGCTTCGAAGCCCGCATCGTCGAAGGGCGCCGGCGAGCGCAATTCGCAGGCGCAGAAAGCGGTGAGCGGGCGGCCAAGCTGCTTGAGATGCGCCGCGATGGCGGCAAAACCATCGGCCAGCAATACGGGGCGGTCAAAACGCGCCCGTTCGATCACAAAGCCCGGCTCGGCAGCCACGCCGGCGGAATACTGGAACACACCCTTGACGAAGCGGTAGCCGCCCTCGGCGAAACGCAACACCTCAGCCATACTCATCTCTCCTTGCCAATCCGCGCCGCAGCGCGCTTAAAAAATCAGAGCGCGCCCATATAGGCTTCACGCACCGCCGGGTCCTTGGCGATATCGGCCGAAATACCGGATTTCACCACCCGGCCCCGGTCAAACACATAAGCCCGGTCGGCCAGTTCCAGCGCATTCATCACATCCTGTTCGATCAGCAGGATGGCCACGCCGGCCTTGTTGATGCGGCGCAGGGCATCGGTGAGCAATTCCACCGCGCGCGGCGCCAGACCCAGCGACAGTTCGTCAATCATCAGCAATTCCGGCCGCCCCATGATGCCGCGGCCAATGGCGCACATCTGCTGCTCGCCGCCGGAAAGCGTGCCGCCCGACTGGTTGCGGCGATCAGCCAGGATCGGGAATATCTCGTAGATCTTTTCCAGGTCGCGCAGCACCTCGGTCTTGTCATCGCGCAAATAGGCGCCCATCAGCAGATTGTCGCGCACACTCATGGCCTGGAACAGGCGCCGGCCTTCCGGCACATGCGCCACGCCCGATTGCAGGATTGCTGCCGGCCCGGCGCGGCTCATATCCTTGCCATCGATGGTGAAGCTGCCGCCGCGCGGCACGATCAGGCCGGAGGCGCAGCGCAGGAAGGTGCTTTTGCCGGCACCGTTGGAGCCGACGATGCAAACGATCTCGCCTGGAAATACCTCCAGCGAAATATCCCACAGCACCTGCACATCGCCATAACTGGCCTGCAAAGCCTGAACGGCTAATTTAGGCTTCGACGACATCGCCTTCGCCTCCCAGAATTTGAGCATACTTCTTGCCCAGATAGGCTTCGATCACCTTGCGGTCGCGGGTCACTTTCTCTGGCACGCCATCGGCAATCAGTTCGCCATGATGCAGCACCACAAGCCGGCTGGAGACCGACAGCACCACCTTCATGATATGCTCGATGATGATGATCGTGACGCCCTGGGCGGCGATCTTGCGGATCAACGCCAGCGCATCATCCACCTCGGTGGAATTGAGGCCGGCATTCACTTCATCCAGCATCAGCAGCTTGGGATTCATCGCCAGGCCCTTGGCGAATTCCAGCCGCTTGCGCTTGGCCAGGGTCAGCGTGGAAGCCGGCTTGTCGGCCACATCATCAAGGCCGGTGAAGGAGATATGCTTGCGCGCCAGATCAAAAGCTTCAGCCATGCCGCCGGCCCGGCCGGCAAACAACGCGCCGGCCGCCACATTCTCGATCACCGTCATCTTGGGGAATGGCTGCACGATCTGAAACGTGCGCGCCAGGCCAAGCCGGGCGATCTGGTGTGGGGCGCGCTTAGTGATATCGGCGCCCTGGAAAAACACCTGGCCCTGGCTGGCGGGATGCACGCCGGTGACAACATTCACCAGCGTGGTCTTGCCGGCACCATTCGGCCCCAGCAACCCCAGCACTTCGCCTTCCTGCACCGCGAAGCTGACATTGTTCAGCGCCATCAACCCGCCGAAGCGGCGCGACGCGCCTTGCAGCCGCAATACCTCGCTCATGAGCGCGCCTCCTTCTTGGGCAAACGCTCACGGATCAGCGCCAGCAGGCCATTGGGCAGGAACAGCACCAGCACCACAATCAGCAGGCCGAGCACGGCGGCATGCACGGTGAGGAAATTGCGCCAGACCAGTTCTTCCAATGCCAGATAGACAAAGGCACCCAGCACCGGCCCATAAATGGTGCCAAGCCCGCCCAGCAGCACCATCACCAGCGGCTTCACCGAATAGAGAATATCGAACACATCCGGCGGCTCGATGTAATGCACCCAGGAAGCATAGATGGCGCCGATGATGCCCACACCGACGGCCGAAAGCGCAAAAGCGGTCACCTTGTAGAGCGTGGTGTTGACGCCGAGAATATTGGCAGCGTCTTCGTTCTGATTGATGCAATTCAGCCCGAAGCCAAGCTTGCTGCGACTGACCACGATATTCATCACAATCAGCAACACCGCCATGGCCAGCATCACGGCAAAGAAGAAACGCGCCTGCGCATCCACCGGCAAGGCCAGAATCGGCAGGTTTAGCCCCATGCCGCCGCCAGTCAGGTCGCCGGCGGAATTCACCACCTCGCGCAGCACTTCGGCAATCGCCAAACTGGCAATGGCGAAGTAATGCCCCTTGAGATGCAGGATCGCCATGCCCATCAGCGCGGCGAAGATCATGGTGAACAGGCCGGCCGAGAACCAGGCCAGCACCATCGGCGTTCCTATACTCTGCAACACACCCGAGACATAAGCGCCCAGGCCAAAGAAGGCAGCCGTGGCAAAGGATGGATAGCCGGCCATGCCGCCGATGATGTTCCACGACAAAGCCAGCCCGGCATACATGCACATGATGGTGGCCAAGCGCAGCAGGTAGTTGTTGCCGAAGAGCGGCACCAACGCCAGCGCCGCAACAAACAGCAGCAAAGGCAGGATCAGGAGAAGCCGGTTTTTCATTCATACCCCCGCTTGCCGATCAGGCCGGCTGGCCGGAAAATCAGGATCAGGATCAGCAGCACAAAGGAAATTGTCACGGCATGTTCTGGCCCGAACCAGATCGCACTGAAGCTTTCGATCACGCCCAGCGCCAGGCCGCCGATCAGCGCACCAGGCACACTGCCCAGGCCGCCCAGCACGCAGATGACAAATGACTTGCCGAGGAACATGCCGGAATTGAGCGGCGAGATCGGATAGATGATGCTGAGCAGGCTGCCGGCGGCGCCCGCCATCAGCGCACCGAGGCCAAAGGTGACGGCATTGATCCGGCTGACATTGACGCCCATCAGCGCGGCGGCCTCACGATCCATACGCACCGCCACAATGGCGCGGCCGATCTTGCTGTCACGCAGCAGGCGATAGAGCAGCAGCGTGAGCAGGATTGCCAGCGCCATGGCGGCAACACGATCCAGCGGCATGTAGATCGGGCCAAATTCCAATTCACCCAGGGGATTTTCCAGCACCAGCTTGCGGTAATCCGCCTTGAAGGCAACCAGCATCGCGTTGTTGAGCAGCAGATCGAGGCCAAAAGTGAGCGTCAGGGTCATCAGCACCGGTGCGGCCAGCACCCGGTTGACCAGGCCGGCCTGAATGGCATAGCCGAAGCCATAAAGCAGCGCGCCGGCTATCACCACTGAGAAAAACGGATGGATGCCAAAGGCGGTATAGGCGAAATAGGCCACATACGAGCCGAGCACGATGAACGAGCCGTGCAGGATGTTGATCACGTTCAGCACACCCCAGACCAGGGAGAAGCCAACCGCGATGCAGGCATAAAGCCCGCCCAGCACCAATCCGTTCGCAAGAACTTGGAAATAGATCATGAGGTCATCCGATCCGGCATAGGGAACATATCCTGGAGGCAGAGGGCATTTGCACGCCCTCTGCTCCGTAAAGCGCCAGGATCAATTGGTGCCGAATTTGAAATCGGCCTGCTTGATGACCTCGGGATAGATCACCATGGTCTTGCCGCCCTGAATCTGGAATACCGGCGGCTCCAGCGAGGTGATCTGACCAGTGGTGCCAAACTTGACCTTGCCATAGAAGGTGGTCACGTCGAGGTTGGCCAGGGCATCGCGCACCTTGGCCGGATCAAGTGTGCCGGCCTTCTCGATACCAAGCTGCAACACCGCGCCGGCCGCCGCAGCCGAAGCCTGGGCGTAATCCGGATCGGTCTTGTACTTGCTCTTCCACAGCGCATTGAACTGCTCTGTGGTGCCGAAAATATCAGTGCCCTTGTAGCGCACCGCCGGATGCCACCAGGCCGCCGAGGAGATATTCTCGGCCTGCGGGCCGGCAGCATCGATGAATTCCTGATAGGCCGGGCCGGCAATCATGGTCACCACCGGTGCCTTGATGCCGAGATCCTTCATCTGCTTGCGGATCAGGATCAGGTCGTTGATATAGCCGGTGGCAAACACCCAATCCGGCTTGGCGCCGCGCATCTGGGTGATCGCAGAGGCATGATCCATGGTGCCGATGGCGTATTTCTCGAACATCACCACATCGAGATTACGCGACTTGGCCGATTTCTCCATTTCCTGCGCGATGGCGAGCGGGAACAGGTCGTTACGGGCCAGGATGGCAACGCGCTTGATCTTGCTGTCCTTGGCCACCACCAGATTGGCCAGCGGCTCGGTCAGGGTCTGATTCGGCGTGAAGGTGCCGAACAGAAATTTGTAGCCCTGGTCATAAACCTGCTCGGAAGATGCCGTGGCGGCGATGGTGGGGATGCCGTATTTCTCGGATACGCCACTGGCCGCCTTGGCGGCGCCGGAACCAAACGGCGAGAACAGGAAATTCACCTTGTCTTCGCTGATCAGGCGTTCGGCGGTCTGCACCGCGCGCGGCGTGTTGGAAGCATAATCGGCATAGACCAGCTCAACCTTATAGGCCTTGCCGCCCACCTTGATGCCGCCCTTGGCATTGGCGGTCTCGGCCCACAGGTTATAACCTTCCTGTTGCTTCACACCTTCGGGGGAGAGCGGACCAGTCAGCGGCAGTGGGGCGCCGATCTTGATCACATCCTGCGCCAGCGCCGGGCCGGCGAGCGAAACGGAGAATGCCGCGGCGCCAAGCCAGCAGCCGAGCTGGCGACGCGAGAGAAAGCCTTTAATGGTCATATAACTCTCCTGTTCGTTTTTCTTATCCCACACTTTGGTAGCGCGTTGGGAAGCAATGCGACAAGATCAATATTTTGCATTCTGTGTTGCCATTTAGGCAACACTATGAGCAAAAGCAAACTATCCGCCAATCGCTTCGGCAGATGGCGGATAATATGCTTATTCGCGCGGCAGCCGGCCCAGGGCGCGCAGGATCAGCTCCGGTGTTGCCGGCATCGAGAAAATCTCGGCATCGAAGCCCGACAAGGCATCATTGATTGCATTCAGCACGGCGGCGGGCGCGCCGGCCGTGCCGGCTTCACCCGCTCCCTTGGCGCCGAGCAGCGAGGTGAGTGTTGGGGTTTCCACATGGCCGATCTCGATATCAGGCAATTCCGCCGCCATCGGCACCAGATAATCCACCAGGCTGCCATTCAGCATCTGGCCGTTTTCATCATAAAGGCAGGCTTCATACAGCGCACCGCCAATGCCCTGCACGATGCCGCCACGCATCTGCTCGTCCACCAGCAGCGGATTGATGATGCGGCCACAATCCTCCACCGCCCAATGCTTCAACAGCTTCACGAAGCCGCTTTCCACATCCACTTCCAGGTAGCTGGCCTGAAAGCCGTTGGTGAACACAAACGTGTTGGAAAGCTGGGTGAAATGCCCGCTGGCGCTCAAATCCGGTTGCAGATCGCGCGGCAATGTATCCGGGCGGAAATAGGCGATGCGGCCGATCTCGGCCAGATCAATACGCGCCGCGCCGCCGGCCACGCTTACCATGCCATCGCGTAATTCCAGGCTTTCCGGTGCGGCCTGCAACAGCGCGCCGGCGATACGCAGCAGGCTGGCGCGCAATTTGCTCGCCGCCCGCAACGCAGCCTCGCCACCCACACCGGCGCCGCGCGAACCATAAGTGCCGCCGCCATAGGGCGTGGTGGCAGTGCTGCCCATTTCCACCCGGATATCCGCCGGCCGCACGCCCAGCACATCGGCCACTACCTGGGTGATGGCGGCGATATTGCCTTGCCCCTGTTCGGTGATGCTGATGGCGCAATGGATGCGGCCATCCGGCTGCAACCTGATCTGGCAGCCATCCTGGGCCGAGACCCGCACCTGGCCTGGGCTATAGGCAGCCGGGCCGGGATTGGTCAATTCCACTACGGCGGCAAGGCCAATACCGCGATAGATACCGCGCGCACGGCATTCTGCCTGATCGCGGCGCAGAGCGTCGTAATCCATCATCTGCACCAGCTTATCCAGGCATTGATGATGCGACAGCCGCTCAAACACCATGCCGCTCAATGTGGTGAAGGGATATTGCTCGTCGCGCAACAGGTTGCGGCGGCGGATATCTACTGGATCAATACCAAGCCGGCGCGCCGCCGAATCAAGCAGCAATTCGCTCAGCGCCACCACGATGGGATGGCCCACGGCACGATAGGCGCCCATCGGCGGCTTGTTCTGAAATGCCAGGCGCAGCCGGGCGCGATAGGCATCCATGTTGTAGCACGAGCCGGTCAGGCTCATCACCTGGATACCTTCCAGGGTTGAGGTGCGCGGATAGACCGAATAAGGCCCGATGCCGCTCAGCGCATCCACATCATAGGCCAGCACGCGGCCATCCTCGGCCACGGCAATGCCGGCGCTGACGTCCTGACCACGCGCCTGAATGTCGCTGACAAAACTTTCCAGCCGGTCGGAAACAAATTTCACCGGCCGCTTCAACAGCAGGGCCAGGCCACAAACCACCATCTCATCGGCATAGGTATGCAGCTTGACGCCGAAGGAACCACCCACATCGGGCGCCTCAACCTGGATATCGCTTTCACGCAGGCCATAAATCGCCGCAATGGCGGCCTGATTCTGATACGGCGTCTGGGTTGATTGTGTCACCAGCAGGCGCTGCTCGATGGCATCATACTGCGCCAGGATGGCGCGCGGCTCCAACGGCACGCCGGTATGGCGCGAAAAACTGAAATCGCGGCGCAATGTCAGCTTGGCCTGGGCAAAGGCGGCATCCACATCGCCCTTATCCACCTTGGCGCTGAATGCCAGATTATCGCCCAGCTCGGCATGCAGCACAGGCGCATCGGGCAGCAAGGCCGCTGCGGCATCCACAATGGCGGGCAATTCCTGCCAGTCGATCTCCACCAGATCGGCGGCATCTTCGGCCTGGGCGCGGCTTAACGCCAGCACTGCGGCCACCGCCTCGCCCTGATGCCGCGCCACCTCCACCGCCATCGGATATTGCGGCGGCGCCTTCAGGCCGGGCAGATGCTCCAGCCGCGCCACCATCGGCTTGGCGATGGCGGCCAGCTCGCGGCCCGTGACCACTGCCGCCACACCCGGCGCCTGCAAGGCTGCCGCCGCATCGATACCCAGGATACGGGCATGAGCATAGGGGCTGCGGATAAAAACCACATGCAACATGCCGGGCAGATTGATATCCGGCGTGTAACGCGCCGCACCTTGCGCCAGGCGCGGCGCATTGGGCCGAGGCAGCGGCTTGCCGATATAAGTGCCGTGAATGCCGGCCAGCTGCTTCAGATCATTGTCGACGCTCATGCCGCGTCTCCCGCCTTGGCTGGTATTGCTTGCCGGCGCGTGGCTGCGGTTTCCATCACCGCATCCACAATGGCATGATAGCCGGTGCAGCGGCAGTAA
>DLGP01000045.1:0-524 GCA_002482765.1 Alphaproteobacteria bacterium UBA7691 | reverse complement strand
CCGGCGTGCAATAGCCGCATTGCATGGCATTGCGGCGCACAAAACTCTCTTGCAGATCCGCGATGGCACCGCTCTGGTTCAGGCCTTCCAGCGTGCCGATCTCGGCGCCATCGGCCTGCACCGCCAGCACCAGGCAGCCACGCACCACCTCGCCATTCAGCAGCAGCGAACAGCAGCCGCAAACGCCATATTCGCAACTCACGCGCACACTGGGCAAAGCCGCCGCCTGGCGCAGAAAATCAGCCAGATGCATACGCGGCTCGGCCATCGCCTGCAAAGGCTGGCCATTCAAGGTCACGGTAATCAAACGTGCTTGCATGTTTTCAGCTTTCATTCGCAATGTGGCGCAGCAGGCGCTGGCCCAGCAGCCCGGCCAAGTGGCGCCGATACTCGGCGCTGGCATGGCGATCCGCCAATGGCGCTAATTCAGCCGCCAGTAAAGCCGCCACCTTGTCGGCTGCTTCAGCCAATGTGAGACCCAGCAATGCCGCCGCGGTTTTCGGCGCCGCTTCCGGTACGCGGCC
>DLGP01000125.1 GCA_002482765.1 Alphaproteobacteria bacterium UBA7691 | reverse complement strand
GCCTTCCAGACCAACCTGCTGGCGCTGAATGCCAGTGTGGAAGCGGCCCGCGCCGGTGAAGCCGGCAAAGGTTTCGCCGTGGTAGCGCAGGAAGTGCGCGCCCTGGCACAGCGTTCCGCCAATGCGTCAAAAGATATCAAGGGCCTGATCAGCACGTCCAATGCCCAGGTGAAAAGCGGCGCCGAACTGGTGGATCGCACCGGCGGCGCGCTGGACGGCATTATGCGCTCAATCGGCCAGGTTTCCGATATCGTGGCCGAGATTGCCGCCGCCAGCGCCGACCAGGCCACCAGCCTGGATCAGGTTGGCGCCTCGGTCGGCGGCATGGAGGAGATCACCCAGCGCAACGGCGCCTTGGTGGAGGAAACCACCGCCGCCGCGCAGCAGCTTGCCGCCCAGGCCGCCGAACTGGCCAAGCTGGTCGGCTTTTTCAACGTCAGCGGCAAGGCCGGTTAGTTCAGCACCTTGTGCAACGTGATGTGGCGCTCGACGCCGCTATGGGTGAGCCAGCCGATGCTGCCGCCTTCATGCAGGCCAAGCAAAGCCGTGCCGACCGGGGTGGCAATGCTGATACGGCCGGCGGCGATATCGGCTTCATTGGGATAGACCAGGGTGACGGCCTGGGTATCGCGGCTGTGGCTGTAGCCAAACAGCACGCGGCTATGCATTGCCACCACACGCGGATCGAGGCCGCCTTGTGGGCGCAATTCGGCGCGCGACAATTCGCTCATCAGCATTTCGGCCACATCGGGGCGGCGGCTGCGCCAGGTTTCGGCGATAGCCATCAGGCGGTCGTAATCGGCATTGCCAACAGTGATCGGCGGCAGCGGTTGCAGGAAAGACATTGGAAAACTCCATAGGCAAAAAACGCGCGCCTGCATGCAAGCAGGCGACGGCGCTGGGAAAAATGACCGATTGGGTTGTCAGGCCCCGGCGGGGGCGGCTTGTATCAAGCGCGCACGGCCGGGGCGGCAGCGCCTGCATGCAGGCGGCCAGCGCGGCAGATATGAGAAAGGCTGCGCATCCGGGTCATGCCATAGTATATGGGCATTCAGGTGCCGGCTTGCAAGCCTGCTGTTTTCCGCTGCTGGCGCAAGGCCGTGGCGCTGAGCGGATTCAGCCGCGTCTTGAGCAGCATGAAGGCCGGCGGCTTATGCCCGGCCAGGGCGGCAGCCTGGCCCAGCCGCAGCCGATGCGGCGCCAGCACACGCGCCACCAGGCTTTGTGCCGCCGGCAGGCTAAAGCCAGGGCGATCCAGCACCGCAATCGGCATCAGCGCGGCAATGCGGCGCCAATCCTGCCAATGCCGCATCTGCGCCAGATTGTCGGCGCCCATCAGCCACACAAAACGCATGGCCGGATAATGCCGGCACAGCAAGGCCAGGCTATCCGCCGTGTAATAGCTGCCGAAGCTGTGCTCGATGGCGCAGGGTTTGATACGCGGATGCGCCGCCACCTGCCGCGCCCCGGCCAGCCGTTGCGCCAGCGGCGCCATGCCGGCGCGGCTTTTCAGCGGATTCTGCGGGCTGACCAGCCACCAGACCTGATCCAGCTTTAGCCTTTGCATCGCCGCCAGGCTGATTTCACGATGCGCGGCATGGGCCGGGTTGAACGAACCGCCGAGCAGACCGACGCGCAGCCGCAGCCGCGCGCCCAGGGGCGGCAAAAGCGGTGTGTTGTTCAGGGCCGCACCTGACCGTTGCCAAAGACCAGATATTTGAAAGTGGTGAGCTGCTCAACGCCCACAGGGCCGCGCGCATGCATCTTGCCGGTGGCAATGCCGATTTCGGCGCCGAAGCCGAATTCGCCGCCATCGGCAAATTGTGTTGAGGCATTATGCAGCAGAATGGCGCTATCGATACGGCGCATGAATTCGGCGGCATGATCGGCCGCTTCGGTGATGATGCTCTCAGTATGATGCGAGCCATAGCGTTCGATATGCTTGATCGCCGCATCCAGATCCGGCACCAGCTTCACGGCGATGATGGCATCCAGATATTCGGTTGCCCAATCCGCTTCGCTGGCCGGCTTGACGCGGGCATCCACTGCCTGGCTGGCAGCATCGCCGCGCACTTCGCAGCCATGTTCCAGCAGCATGGTCACCAGCGGCGCCAGATGCGTTGCCGCCGCTGCCTGTTCCACCAGCAAAGTCTCGGCCGCGCCACACACGCCGGTGCGGCGCAGCTTGGCATTGAGCAGGATGTTTTTCGCCATCGCCAGATCGGCGCTGGCCTCAACATAGAGATGGCAATTGCCTTCCAGATGGGCAAAGACCGGCACGCGGCTTTCCGCCTGCACCCGCGCCACCAGGCTCTTGCCGCCGCGTGGCACGATCACATCCAGATACTGCGGCGCCGCCAGCATGGCGCCAACCAGCGCACGATCCGTGCTGGGCATCAGCTGAATGGCGGCTTCGGGCAGGCCGGCAGCGCGCAGGCCCTGCACCAGCGCGGCATGGATGGCACGGCTGGAACGGAAACCTTCCGAACCGCCGCGCAGGATGCAGGCATTGCCAGCCTTGAGGCACAGGCCGCCGGCATCGGCGGTGACATTCGGCCGGCTTTCAAAGATCACACCGATCACACCGAGCGGCGTGCGCACGCGCTTGAAATGCAGGCCATTGGGCCGCGTCCATTCCGCCATCACAGCGCCGACCGGATCGGGCAGGGCGGCAATATCCTCAAGCCCCACGGCGATGGCTTCGACCCGCTTTGGATTCAGTTCCAGGCGATCAAGCAGGGCAGCGCTGAGCTGCTTGGCCCGTGCAGCGGCCATATCCTCGGCATTGGCAGCCAGGATCGCGGCGCTGGCGGCGCGGATCGCTGCGGCGGCAGCCAGCAGGGCGCGGTTCTTCGCTGCCGTATCGGCCACGGCCAGTTCGGCAGCGGCAGCGCGGGCCGCCTGGCCCAGCTGATCCATGATCGCCTGGGCTGAATGATCGGTTTGCATCGGCGCGTTCATGCTCGCCTCCTTACCGCAGCACAAGATCGTCGCGGTGAATCATCTCATCGCGGCCAGCGTAGCCAAGGATGGCGGCGATTTCATTGGATTTATGGCCGATGATGCGGCGCGCATCCTCGTCGGAATAGGCTGAAAGCCCCTGCGCCACCAATAACCCGCCGGCATCCACCACCTGCACCGCATCGCCGCGCTGAAAACGGCCATGCACCGCCGTGACACCGGCCGGCAGCAGCGAGCGGCCGCGTTTCAACGCCTGGGCGGCACCGGCATCGATGGCGATGCTGCCCTGGGCATTGAGATGGCCGGCAATCCATTGTTTACGCGCCGTGGCCGGCGAGCCGCTGGCGCGGAACCAGGTGCAATGCCCGGTTTCGGCCAATTGCCGGATCGGATGTTGCTTCTTGCCATTGGCAATCACCATGGCGCAGCCTGCACCCACGGCAATCTTGGCAGCCAGGATTTTGGTGATCATGCCGCCACGGCCCAGGCCGGAACGCGATATGCCGGCCATCGCCTCGATCTCCGGCGTGATCGCCTTCACCTCGGGGATGAATTTCGCCGCCGGATCAACACCGGGATCGGCCGTGTAGAGGCCATCGATATCGGAGAGCAGGATCAGGCTGTCGGCCGAGATCATCTGCGCCACCCGGGCGGCCAGGCGGTCATTGTCGCCAAAGCGGATTTCCGCCGTCGCCACGGTGTCATTCTCATTCACCACCGGCACCACGCCCAGGCCCAGCAGCGTATTCGCCGTTTCGCGCGCATTGAGATAATGCCGGCGCGATTCAGTGTCGCCCAATGTCAGCAGAATCTGCGCCGTCTTCAATTCATGTTTGCCCAAAGCCTCGGCCCAGGCGGCGGAAAGCCGGATCTGACCGGCGGCGGCGGCGGCCTGGCTCTGCTCCAGCCGCAGCGCGCCGGCGCCCAGGCCAAGCACGCGGCGCCCCAGCGCGATGGCGCCCGAGGATACCACCAGCACTTCCTTGCCCTGCTCGCGCAGGCCGGCAATGTCTTCCACCAGGGCCTGCAACCATTGGCCGCGCAGGGTGCCTTTATCGCCATCCACCAGCAGGCTGGAGCCGACCTTGACCACAACCCGGCGCGAGCGCTTGAGGTGATCGGTCATACCACACCTGTTTGCGCTGTTCCGGCCTCCAGCTCTTTCTCGGCCAGGCGGGTGGCGGCGATCTGCTGATACAGCGCCTGCACCACGGCATCGATGCCATCGCCGGAAACACCCGACAGCACAAAGACCGGGCGCTTGGCGGCGCGTTTCAGCTTCTGCACCTTGGCTTTCAATTCATCCGGCGGCACGGCATCGGCCTTGTTCAGGCCGATGATTTCCGGCTTGTCTTCCAGCCCGGCGCCATAGGCCGCCAGTTCCTTGCGGATCATGCGCCAATGTTTCACCGGCTCGGCCTCGGTGCCATCCAGCAGATGCAGGATCACGGCGCAGCGTTCAACATGGCCCAGGAAGCGCGTGCCAAGCCCGGCGCCTTCGGAGGCACCCTCAATCAGCCCGGGCAGATCGGCCAGCACAAATTCCTTGTCGGCAAAACGCACCACGCCAAGCTGCGGCTTCAGCGTGGTGAAGGGATAATCGGCGATTTTCGGCTTGGCGCGGCTGACCCGGCTCAGGAAGGTGGATTTGCCGGCATTGGGCAGGCCGACCAGGCCGGCATCGGCGATCAGCTTGAGGCGCAGCCAGATCCATTTGTTTTCGCCCGGCCAGCCGGGTTCGCCGCGCCGGGGCGCGCGGTTGGTGGCGCTTTTGAAATGCTCGTTGCCATGGCCGCCATCGCCGCCCCGGCAGAGCAGCACACGCTGGCCCACTTCGGTCAAGTCGGCGAGCAGGGTTTCGCCGTCTTCGGCCAGGATTTCGGTGCCCTTCGGCACTTTCAGCGTCACCGCCGGGCTATCGGCACCGGTGCGGCTGCGGCCCATGCCATGGCCGCCGCGCTTGGCGCGGAAATGCTGCTGGTAGCGATAGTCGATCAGGGTGTTGAGGCCATCGACGCATTCCACCCACACATCGCCGCCGCGGCCGCCATTGCCGCCATCGGGACCGCCATATTCGATGAATTTTTCACGCCGGAAGCTGACCGAGCCAGGACCACCCTGGCCGCTCTCCACATAGACTTTGGCTTGATCGAGAAACTTCATGTTGCTGGACTCGCTGGAAACGAAAAAGGGGAATGGCTTGCGCCATTCCCCTCAAATCGCTGTAATTTCGGGAAGGCGCGTTTCGATCACGCCTCCGCCGGGGCACCCTGGGGCAGCACCGACACATAGTCGCGGCCCCGCTTGCCGTCATGGAACTTCACCTGGCCATCAGCCAGGGCGAAAATGGTGTGGTCCTTGCCAAGGCCAACATTCTTGCCCGGATGCACCTTGGTGCCGCGCTGGCGCAGGATGATGTTGCCGGCGAGCACAGCCTGGCCGCCAAACTTCTTGACGCCGAGACGCTTGCTCTGCGAGTCGCGACCGTTGCGGGAGGAACCGCCAGCTTTTTTGTGAGCCATAGTCTTCTCCTAAATCCTGAACCGCGTTAGGCCGCGATGTTGGTGATCTTGACCGACAGATAATCCTGGCGGTGGCCATTCTTGCGGCGCGAATTCTGCCGGCGGCGCTTCTTGAAAGCGATGACCTTGTCGCCACGGCCCTGTTCCACCACCTCGGCGGCGACGCTGGCGCCGACAACGAAGGGAGCGCCCAGCGTGGCGCTGTCGCCCTCACCGAACGCCAGCACCTGGCCAAACTGCACGATATCGCCGACTTCACCGGCAACCTTCTCAACTCTCAATACGTCATTGGCGGCAACGCGATACTGCTTGCCACCCGTTTTAATGACTGCGAACATTTTTAGCCTTTCGCTGTTCGGTCGGCCTTGTGGAACATCCCGTGGGCGTTCCGGCCGTCTTTTTGTCAGTCTTCTCGGGTCTCGATAAAAGCGAACGGGCGCGGATTCCTCCACGCCGTCCGGGCGCGTGCTAACGGAAGCCGCGCGCCCAGTCAAGGTGAAGCCCGTTTTTCATCGCCGAAACCGCCGCCCAAACGTGTCACGGAGACAATATCAGCACGCAAGGCATCACATTCGCGCGTGCCCGCTTGCCCTCTGGATCCGATCTGCTGTCCATCCGCAACTTTCGAAGAAAATGGCCTTGTAAGCTGAGGATCGAGCCGGTATTGAGTGCGCCGCGCCGGCAACGGCGAACCACGCCCCGCGGAGAGGTGGCAGAGTGGTTGAATGCACCGCACTCGAAATGCGGAGTACTCGCAAGGGTATCGGGGGTTCGAATCCCTCCCTCTCCGCCATTCTTTTGTCTATCCATCTGAAATATCTGCGTATTTTCTGCAGCCATCGATTTAGGGACAATTCGATGGACATTCAGGGTAGCGCTTGATCCGCTTGAATTGGTCGGCTCACGTTCGTGTTCCCTCGGCATTGTGGCTCAGTGCGGTCGCAGTAAGGTCGCGACATACATCCCAGCAGATGGAATTTCCTCCTACCACAAAACTGCCGACGATTGCTTCGCCTAGGCCCTAACATAGGTTGTTGCCCCTCGGAAAAAGCGGACGCTACGATTGCCCCCACAACGTTCCACTGGTTGGAGGTATCGATGCTGTTCCGTTCGGTGGTTCGACCTGATCAGATCACAATGCTGGTCCGCGTTCTGAACCAACACTGCGAGAAGCACGGGATTCGCAGCCGCGAAGGGCGCGAGCACGTCGCATCGTCATTGCTGGCGATGTACGATGCTGGCGTTGCAGACGACCGGGAACTTGCGGCACGACTCGCAAGGGAGGATGATCCTGACCGCATGGCTGCTGAGTAGGCGCTATCGAGGTCCGAGCCACGATCCTTCACCATCCCTGAGAAGAGCAAATAGCGAAGCTTCGCCGATGCGAGGGGCGTCACGCGAGGAGACCGTGTGGCGCCAATCTAGCCGCCGAGATGCGATGCCAGACGCCGGCCCGTGACCATCTCTTGAACCGCGTAGGTTCCCGTGGCGCCTATCGACAGCATCTCGCCGCTGCACACTTAAGGGCTGGTTGCGTGGGTATGGGGGCGATTGCCACTTCCCGGCCGCGGCCTCGAACCGGGATTGCGCACCAACGCAACACGATGAGAGGCAATTTTCTGCCGGAAGAGGCCCGGGAACGGTCATCTCTGCACAAATGCCATGATCCTGGAAAGATCGCGGGAGTGCAGGCGTCGGCTACTCTGGAGCTGCTTCATCCCACTCGCGGTCTCGCCGCTCGGCTTCCGCCTTTCGAGCCTTTTCTGCCGCTTTCAGTTCAGCCAGATAGGCGGACATGGGTTCGCGGGTCGCCAAGCGCACAAGCCCGGCCTTGCGACGGCACGCCGGCTTGCAATAGCGCCGCACCCTTGTCCTGAACGCCTCGCCGCAGAAACGGCACTCTCGAATGTGGCCTTTGCGAAACGCCAACGACGACCCCTTGGCCATTAATTCCAGAACTTGCCGTTAGAATATAGGCCGGCTGACATGGAGCGGAAGGGGTTAGCGCCGCGCTGCTCGGTCGATGGGTCTCACACCACGCGCATCCGGAAAGCCCTCACCAGATGCGGGCAAGTGCCTCAATAATCGGCCGATGGAACATTCGGTCGCCGTTCGCATTGTTGAAGCCGCGATTGGGGACAGCTTTAATGACGGTTGGAACGAAGTCGGAGACGGCACCACGCCTGGTGTCGGATCGGTCTCTGGTTGCCTTGGCGGTCCTCAACTTTTTTCTCGCAGATGCTCGCGACGGGTTAGGGCCGTTTCTGGACGCCTTTCTGGCGACCAACGGATGGTCGCCCCTGACGCTGGGATTCATAGCCACGGTCGGTGGTTTGATCGGCCTTATCGCGACGCCTGTCTGCGGCGCTCTTGTCGACAGTTCCACCTGGAAGCGCACGCTTGTTGCCATCCCCGTTTTCCTCGTTACGGCAGCCGCGCTGATCACGCTCCTTGTTCCCAATGTGGCTGTTGTATGGGCCGGTCAGATCGGCACCGCCGTCGTTGGGGCCGTGATCGGCCCGGCGCTGGCAGGTCTCACTCTCGGCCTCGTCGGCCAGAAACTGTTCTCGCGGCAGATTGCACGCAACGAGTTCTGGAACCATGGCGGCAACTTCGCCTCGCTCTTTGCCGTGTTCGTGATCGTTTCGACGTTCGGCCAGTTGGGCGTGATCTGGTTGATGATCGCGACGGCCATCGGCGCGCTGATCGCAGTCTTTGCGATCGATCCCACGCGCATCGACCACAACGTCGCTCGCGGTCTGGCTGTCGACGACGGTGAGCCCGGACCGTCGGGCTTTCAGGTTCTCTACAAGACGAAAGGGCTTATCCTGCTCGCCGGCATCATGCTGATCTTTCATTGGGGAAACGCTCCCATGAGCCGGCTCATCGCGCAACAATTCTCGATTGAGTTGGGCACGCCCTTCCGCACCACGGCGATCATCACGGGTGTCGCACAATTCTCCATGATCTTCGTGGCGGCAGCTACCCCTTTCCTCATTCGCCGTCTGGGCCTTTCGGCAGTTTTTGTCATCGCGCTGCTCGCGCTGCCGCTGCGCGGCTTCCTGGCCGGGAGCTTCTCAGATTTCTGGGTCGTCTACCCGGTGCAATTCCTCGACGGGATTGGCGCGGGATTGCTGGGGATCCTGACGCCGGTCGCCGTTGAACGGCTTCTCGAGGGGACTGGTCGTTTCAACATCGGCTTCGCGGCTGTCATGACGGTCCAGGGGGTTGGCGCATCCTTCAGCAACGTTGTGGCGGGATGGCTGGTAGGTATCGGCGGATATGGGCTGTCGCACTATGTGGGCGGAGGGGTCGCATTTATCGCGCTCGGCGTATTCATGATGTTCCGCAACGAGATTGTTCGTCCCGCCGCCGATAGTGGCGGTAACCCTACCCGACTTGCGAACGGAGAACCGAGATGACCGCTCACACCTCGCTGCACGAACTGTCAGCCGCTTATCGGCGTTCCCGCCCCTCGACCGCGTCGCGCCTTCCCAGCAAATGACTTAGAGACCGTACGACCGCCAAGGCGGGACGCGGGGTCCGCCTCCTCCCATGCCAACTGGTGCCTTCTGTCAGGAGAGATCGTCTCCCAAGATGTGAATCCGTCTCCACGAAGCGTAGGGTTCGGCGAACTCATAGCCTGGGAAACAATATGCCGCTCGTTCTCTTCGGACACCCGTTCTCTTCATACACGCAGAAGGTGCTGATTGCCCTCTACGAGAACGAGACCCCTTTCGAATTCCGCGGCCTCGGACCTGACGCGCCGGACAATGTGCAGGAGTGGCGAAGCCGTTGGCCGTTGCTCAAGTTTCCACTTCTCCTCGACGGGGATCGTCAGGTGCTGGAAACGAGCATCATCATCGAATACCTGCATATCAACCACGCCGGCCCGGTCCAGCTGTTGCCTGGCAACGCCACCGAAGCGTTGGATGTGAGATTCTACGACCGCTTCTTCGATCTACACGTGATGGACGCCGCGCAACACGCGGTGAATGGTGCCCTCTCGCGGGATGAGGTGAAACAGAAAGACGGCTTGGCGCTCTCCAAAGTGAAACTG
>DLGP01000162.1 GCA_002482765.1 Alphaproteobacteria bacterium UBA7691 | reverse complement strand
AAGCTCTCGGCGCAATCGCCGCCTTGCAGCAGGAAGCCACGGCCTTCGGAAACCCGGGCCAGCGCGTTGGTCAGATTGCGGGCCTCGCCGGCAAAAACCAGCGGCGGATAATGCGACAGCTTCTGCTCGACAGCGGCCAGGGCGGCGGCATCGGGATAATCCGGCACTTGCAGGATCGGCTTCGAGCGCCAGCTATCCGGCGACCATTTACGCGCGTTCATCATCCAACTCCCAAACACGTATCGCTGGCAGAATGCTTCGTTCGCTTACGAACGAATGCTGCACAGCACCAAAGATAGGACTATTCCGCCGGCAATTCCAGTCGCCAGCGAACAGGCCAGGCAATGTGTTCAGAATGCCTCAGGCGCTGAAAATCTTGCCTGGATTCATCAGGTTATCGGGATCGAGCGCCTTCTTGATCGAGCGCATCACACTCACCGCCTCGCCATGCTCGGCGACCAGATACTTCATCTTGCCGGTGCCGATGCCATGTTCGCCGGTGCAGGTGCCTTCCATCGACAGCGCGCGCTGCACCAAGCGGGCATTGAGCCGCTCGGCTTCCTCAATCTCTTTCGGATTACTGCGGTCGATAACAAAGGCCAAGTGGAAATTGCCGTCGCCGACATGGCCGACCAGCGGCGCGATCAGGAAACTCTGCGCCAGATCGGCCTTGGTTTCCAGGATGCAATCGGCCAGGCGCGAGATCGGCACGCAGACATCGGTGGCCCAGATTTCGCAGCCCGGCCGCATCGCCTTGGCGGCATAGGCGGCATCATGGCGCGCCTGCCACAGCCGGGCGCGTTCCTCGGGCTTGGTGGTCCAGGAGAAATTGGCGCCGCCATTATCGGCCGCCAAAGCCTGCACCATCTCGGCCTGTTCGCGGGCGCCGGCCTCGGTGCCATGGAATTCCAGAAACAGCGTGTCCTTCACCGGCATGTCGTATTTGGCGTATTTGTTGATCGCATCAACATGCAGATCATCCAGCAATTCGATCCGCGCCACCGGAATGCCGCTCTGGATGGTGGCGATCACGGTGTTGATGGCGCCTTCCAGGCTGTCAAACGAGCAGACCGCCGAGGTGATCGATTCCGGGATGCCATAGAGTTTCAGCGTGATTTCGGTAATTACGCCGAGCGTGCCTTCCGAGCCGATGAACAGCCGTGTCAGATCATAACCAGCAGCGGACTTTTTGGCCCGCTTCGAGGTGCGGATAACCCGGCCATCGGCCAGCACCACGGTGAGCGCCAGCACATTCTCGCGCATGGTGCCGTAGCGCACCGCGTTGGTGCCGCTGGCGCGGGTGGAAACCATGCCGCCGATGGAAGCATTGGCGCCCGGATCAATCGGGAAAAACAGCCCGGTATCGCGCAGGAATTCATTCAGCGCCTTGCGCGTCACGCCCGGCTGCACCACCACGTCCAAGTCCTCGGCATTAACCCGCAGGATCTTGTTCATCTGCATCACATCCAGGCTGAGGCCGCCCTGCAAGGCGCCGACATGGCCTTCCAGCGAGGTGCCGGCGCCATAAGGCACAATCGGCATACCGTGGGCTGCGCAAATCTTGACGATCTCCACCACTTCCTCGGTGCTCTGGGCAAAAGCCACCGCATCGGGCGGAAACGGCTGGTTCCAGCTTTCATCCTTGCCATGCTGATCGCGGATCGCCTGGCCGGTGCTGAGCCGATCGCCCAGAAGTTGCTTGAGGGCCTCAATTGCAGCCTGAGTGGCGGTGGCAGAGAGACGCGGTGCGGCGGCAATGGCGGCCATGGGCGATTTCCTTCCGTTTATGCAGCTAGTCGTAGCGCGCCAGGGGCCTGATGGCAATGCCAGCGGTGGTCAGGCCGCACCCCTTGGGCTATGTAACCGGCATGTCCGATCCCTTTGATCTTGCCGGATTCGAACCCGAACCCCCGGCCCCGCAAGCCCCACCGCCGCCGCCGCCCTGGCTGACCAAGCTGAACCCGGCCCAGGCCGAGGCGGTGTCGCATCTGCATGGGCCGTTGCTGGTGCTGGCCGGCGCCGGCACCGGCAAGACCCGCGTGCTGGTGAACCGGCTGGCCAATATCCTGTATCAGCGCCTGGCATGGCCGAGCCAGATTCTGGCCGTGACCTTCACCAACAAGGCCGCCCGCGAGATGCGGGAACGTGTGGAGCAGCTTGTGGGCGCCGAAGCGGCGGCCGGCCTGTGGCTGGGCACTTTCCACGGCATCGCCAACCGCATCCTGAAGCGCCATGCCGAAGTGGTAGGGCTGAAAAACAACTTCACCATCCTGGATGCTGACGACCAGTTGCGGCTGGTGAAACAGGTGTTGGACCTGGAAGGCATCGACGAGAAACAATTGCCGCCGCGCCTGGTGGCCGGGCAGTTCGACCGCTGGAAGGACAAGGGCCTGCTGCCGGATCAGATTCCGCAGGCCAAGCGCGGCTTTGCCGAGGGCAAGGGTCTGCGCCTCTATCAGCTTTATGCCGAGCGGCTGCTGCAACTGAATGCCTGCGATTTCGGCGACCTTTTGCTGCATAACCTGACCATCTTCCGCCAGCGCCCCGATATTCTGGAACGCTACCAGCGGCAATTCCGTTTCATCCTGGTGGACGAATACCAGGATTCCAATGTCAGCCAGTATCTGTGGCTGCGGCTGCTGGCCCAGGCGCATAAGAATATCTGCTGCGTGGGCGACGACGACCAGTC
>DLGP01000171.1:7182-7722 GCA_002482765.1 Alphaproteobacteria bacterium UBA7691 | reverse complement strand
GACCGCGAGTTCCTCAAGGCCGGCAACGTCTTCAACGACGACTTCATCGACGCCTACATGGAACTGAAGTGGGAAGAAGTGTACGCTTTTGAGCACACTCCGCACCCGATCGAGTTCCAGATGTATTTCAGCGTCTAAGCCACGCTGCCGCGTAACGAAGAAGCCCCGCCGGGAAACCGGCGGGGCTTTTTTTACGTCTTGCCTCAGCAACAGTTTAGATTGTTACCCCGCCACCGCGTTGCAATAGCGGCCGGGGCCACGGATTTTGCCACAGGCAACATCCACTTCGGCCTTGCTGGCATAATCGCCAAAGGTCAGGCGAGCAAAAGAGCCGCGATTGGGCAGGTCAACCCAGATCAGCGCCGGCTCCAGTTCACCATAAACCTGCGGGTTGGCCTTCAGCCGGCCCTGCCAATCGTTGATCGCCGCTTCCTCGCTGCGATGTGAGGCGATATGGCCATGCCAGCGGCCCGGCTGCTTTGCCGACTTATCGGCCATGCTGGCATCCGGCTTGGCCGCCATCACGGGCGCAGCGGCGGG
>DLGP01000171.1:5843-7119 GCA_002482765.1 Alphaproteobacteria bacterium UBA7691 | reverse complement strand
CTTGGCCTTGGCCGCCTTGGCTTCGGCAGCGGCCTGGGCGGCGGCCAGCTTTTCGCGCTCGGCAGCGGCGCGGCGCTCCTCCTCGGCCAGTTTGCGCGCCTGCGCCCGGCGCTCCTCGGCGGCGCGTTCCTCGGGCGAAACCCAGCCAACCGGGCTGGTATTGGACTGGTCTGGGTAAGTGCGCGGCGGGATTTGATAGGCTTGGCGCGTTACCGGCCCGGGCATCGGCTTGTCCATCGCCGAGGGCTGCGGCCGCAAGCTGCCACCATTCTGCCCCACTGCCTGATCAGTTTCGCAGGCGGCCAGCAGGCCGGCAGTGGCACATAAAACGGCGATGGCAGAATGGCGCATGTTGGCTCTCCCGGTCGACCCTATGCTACGCCGCTACGGCGCCGGCTGCCAGCCGCAAAGCCTGCGCCAGCCCAGCATCACCAATTAGCTGGTCCGGTGAAGCTGGAACACCCCCAACTGTGCCTCAATTTATGCTTCAAAATATTTGGCTAATTTCACTTACTTGGGACTACAAGGCCACAATTCAGAAAGAGCCGAATGAACGCCCATAAGTTGCGCATAATCCCACTTGTCTGGGTTCCTTTCTGCCCAATTTATAAAAGCCTGAACCGCGGCCCCATATGTGGGATCGCCGCAGAACGATAAAAGCTTAAGCGCGATCCTTGCCTCCTGACTATCAGTAGCATTTGACGCAATGCGGTTCAAACCCATCATGTCTACGACCCCAGAGACATAATATAAGCATCGGATGTATTCAGTCTTGCCCAACCCTGCCCTACAATGCCCAAGCAATTCTTGAACATCCCGCTTGCTAGATTTTTCCTGCCCCCACGAGAACCATGGAGCCAACAACAACAAAAAGATCAGTATCGCAAACTTCATTTGGCCCTCGTGTATGATGCCAGATAGCTATACTGGTTTGCTTGCAAAGTGCGGCCTCTATTACAAAACTCAAAAATACATTGTTCAAAAAGGGAGTCTAGAGGATATGCCCGCTATTGATATCAAGGCCGAAGTGACCGGCAAGGTGTGGAAGATCGAAACCAGTGTTGGCGACGCGCTGGGCGACGGCGACGTGGTGATGATCCTGGAATCGATGAAGATGGAGATTCCGGTGGAAGCGCCAAAAGCCGGCAAGCTTGGCGCCATCCTGGTGGCCGAGGGCGACAGCGTGAAGGAAGGCCAGGTGCTGGCGCGGCTGGAAATATAGCAGCCGGCATATTCGCCGGCCCCATACCAAAAAATCGTCATGGTACGCGAAGGC
>DLGP01000171.1:0-5781 GCA_002482765.1 Alphaproteobacteria bacterium UBA7691 | reverse complement strand
CGGCCTGCGCCGACCACGACGATTGTGTTATGGGTTCCGCCCGGCGCGAACTATCCAAAGCTAAACCAGACCAGCCCTAGCGCAACGCCGCCGCGATATTGCCGCCATCCACCGTGGCCACGCCGCCGGTGGTCTTCTGCGCCACGGCAAGCTGCACAAAAGCCTGCGCCACATCGCTGGCCTTCACTTCGCGGCCGAGCAGGTTGCCCGACATGTAATCCTTCTCCGACACGCCGCGCGCCTTCGAGCGCTTGGCCACCATGTCGTCGGTGAGCAGGCCGGAGCGGATGCGGTCGGCATTCACGGCGCCGGAGCGGATACCTTGCGCGCCATAATCCAGCGCATATTGCCGCGACAGGAACAACGTGGCTGCCTTGGGCAGGCCATAGGTGCCGAAATCCGGGCCGGGATTAACCGCCTGTTTCGAGGCGTTGAACAGCAGGCAGCCGCCGGTCTGCTGCTTGAGCATGATCGCCACGGCGGCCTGTGCCACATATTGATGGCTGAAGAAGTTGAGATCGAAGCTCTTGCGCAGGCTCTCGTCGCTCACCTCGCCGATGCGGCCGCCCCAGGCAGCACCCGCATTCGACACCACGATATCAACACCGCCAAAATGCGCCGCCACCTTGGCAAAGGCGGCACGCACGGCGGCTTCCTGGGTCACATCGCAAGCCAGGCCGATGCCGCCAAGCTTCTTGGCCACTTCGGCCGCCTTGGCGCCATCCAGGTCGAGCACCGCAATCTCGGCGCCTTCAGCCGCAAAGGCCTTGGCCGTGGCCGCGCCGATGGCGCCGGCNNGAAGAGCCGGGCCGTCGCCGCGCCGATCGCGCCTGCGCCGCCGGTGATCAGCGCCACCTGCCCGGTGAGCGGCTTCGGCTTGTTGCCGGCGAGCTTGGCCTGCTCCAGCGACCAGTATTCCACATCGAAGATGTCGCGTTCGGCAATCGAGGTGAATGTGCCGATGGCTTCGGCCCGCGTAATCACCGCCACGGCAGTTTCGGCAATATCGGCCGCGATGCTGGCTTCCTTGCGCGACTTGCCAACACCGATCAGCCCCAGGCCCGGCACCAGCAAGGCGCGCGGCATCGGGTCCAGCATGATCTTCTTCGGCTGCGCCACGGCATTGTGGCGCTCGAAATAGGCCTTGTACTTGGCGATATAGGCATCCAGCGCCTTGCGGGCACCGGCAGCGAACACATCCAGCTTGCCGGCTTCCGGCGCCGGCAGAATCATCGGCCAGGGTTTGGTGCGGATCACATGATCCGGCGTCACCGTGCCGGCCTGGCTGTAGCGCGCCACATCCTTGCCATTCACAAATGCATCAATTTCCGGCGTCTGGCGACGATCAAACACCCAGCGGCCAAACTGGCCGTCATCCGGGTTGGTGGGCAGCGCGATCAGGCCGCGCAGGATCGGCAGCACATCCTCCGGCGCCGCAATCTTCTTCGGCAGCTTGGCCTGGGCCAACACGGTCTTCTTGCCCTTGGCCAGCCGCGCCTCAGCCATCGAGACAAACTCGATCATGCGGTCATAGGCCTGCTTGGCGTTGTCGCCCCAGGTGAAGATGCCATGCTTCACCAGCACCAGGCCCTCGGCATCAGGCTGGCGGCGGAAGGCTTCGGCGGCCTTCTTGGCCAGGCCAAAGCCCGGCATCTCGTATTCCACCACGGCGATGCGCTTGCCATAGAGCTTCTTCGCCAGTTCGATGCCATCGGGCTGATCGGTCAGCGCCAGCACCGCATCGGCATGGGTATGGTCGATGAACTTATGCGGCAGGAAGGCATGAAACAGCGTTTCCACCGACGGATTGGGCGAGGTGGAATCGAGCAGGTTGCAGCGCTGCACATTTACCATGTCCTCATCGGTCAAAGCCTTGAGGTCAATCAGCGCCTGCAACGGCTTGAGCCGCACGGCGGGCAGCCCCGGCGGCTCGATCACACCCATATCCCAGCCCGAACCCTTGACGCAGAGCACATCCACCGGATTGCCCAGGATGTCACGCATGCGGGTTTTCACCGAGGTGTTGCCGCCGCCATGCTGCACCAGGGCCGGCACGCCGCCGAGCAGCCGCGTGGTGTAGGTGCGGATCGCCAAATCCTCATTCACACCTTGCAGCGCGTAATGCTTGATGGCGGCCTTGGCATCGCGGTCGGACCAGAGATTCTTCATCTTGCGGGGCTTTCGTGTTTCAGAGGGCGTGTTCTGGGAACAGCGAGATCAGGCCGGCTTCGGATGCCGGGCAGATGCCGCGTTCGGTGATCAGGCCGGTAACCAGGCGGGCCGGCGTCACGTCGAAACCATAATTCGCGGCGCGGGTGGCATCGGGGGTGATCCGCACCGACACGATGTCGCCGGCAGCGGTCTTGCCGCTCATCACGGTCACTTCGCTTTCGGCGCGTTCCTCGATGGGGATTTCGCGCACGCCATCGGCAATGGTCCAGTCGATGGTGGAACTGGGCAGCGCAACATAGAACGGCACACCGTTATCCTTGGCCGCCAGCGCCTTGAGATAGGTGCCGATCTTGTTGCACACATCGCCGCGCCGCGTGGTGCGATCCGTGCCGACAATGCAGAAATCCACCTGGCCATGCTGCATCAGATGGCCGCCGGCATTATCCACGATCAGGGTATGCGGCACACCATGGCTGGCCAATTCCCAAGCCGTGAGCGAGGCGCCCTGGTTACGCGGCCGGGTTTCATCCACCCAGACATGCACCGGGATGCCGGCATCATGCGCCTTGTAGATCGGCGCCAGGGCGGTGCCCCAATCCACCGTCGCCAGCCAGCCGGCATTGCAATGGGTCAGGATATTGACCGGGCGCTGCTTGCCGGTTTCGGCATACATCGCCTCAATCAGCTTGAGGCCGTGATTGCCGATGGAGGAGCAGACATCCACATCCTCGTCGCAGATTTCCGCCGCCAGGCGATAGGCGGCAGCGGCGCGCTCCTTGGGCACCAGCGGCGCCAG
Organism: Alphaproteobacteria bacterium UBA7691; assembly: GCA_002482765.1. Taxonomy (GTDB): domain Bacteria; phylum Pseudomonadota; class Alphaproteobacteria; order Ferrovibrionales; family Ferrovibrionaceae; genus Ferrovibrio. The sequence continues at coordinate 2,813 of DLGP01000171.1, read as the reverse complement.
CACAGTCCGCACCCGGTCCAGCGCCCAGCGCAGATTGATCGCGGTCGGCCGGGTCTCCACCAGCACATCATAGGCATGCGCCAAAGCTTCGTCGGATGCGTCATGGCGCATCGCCAGCGCCAGGCCATAGGCACCGGTGGCGCCGATCAGCGGCGCGCCGCGCACGATCATCGCCTTGATCGCATGCGCCGCCTCTTCCATGCTGGTCAGGCTGGTGGTGACAAAACGATGTGGCTGCCCGGTCTGGTCGATGATTCCAACCGACCAGCCATCGTCATTGACCCAGATCGTGCGGTAAGCTACGCCGTTAACCTTCATGGTCGGCCCTTTCGGGTAAAAGGAAAATCGGCGCGGAAAATAGCCGGTCTGGCCTAGCGAGGCAATTGCTCCGGAGACCGCGCCTGCCTTTGTAACATATGAGACTTTTTCAATGCTGGGCGTGATTTTCTTCGCCGTCATGGTGGACCTGATCGGCTTTGGCATCGTGCTGCCGTTGCTGCCCTTCTATGCCAGCAGCTTCGGCGCCTCGCCTTTTGTCATCGCCCTGCTCGCCTCGGTATTCTCGATTGCGCAATTCATCACCGCGCCATTGCTGGGCGGCCTCACGGATCGTATCGGCCGGCGGCCGGTTTTTCTGGCCTGCACCCTGATTTCCTGCCTGGCCTATATCGGCCTGGCCCATGCCGATAGCCTAGCTGCGGTGTTTCTGGCGCGCATCTTTGCGGGCATCGGCGCCGGCAAGATCGGTATCGCCCAGGCCATCATCGCCGACAGCACACCGCCCGAGCAGCGCGCGCGCGGCATGGGCATGGTGGGCGCCGCCTTCGGCCTTGGCATGATCCTGGGGCCGGTGCTGGGCGGCCTGCTGACCGGCCCCGATCCGGCGGCGCCGAACTACCACCTGCCGGCACTGGCGGCGGCGCTGGCCTCATTCTGCGCCCTGGGCTTTGCGCTCTGGCGCCTGAAGGAAACCCATCCGCCGGGCCGGGCCCAAGCCGGCGGGGCGCCGAGCCGCAATCCTTTGCGCGGACTGGACAAGATCGGCCCCATCGCCCTGGCCCTGATCCTGGTGCAGTTCTTCATCAACTTTGTCTTTGCCCAAATCGAAGTGCTGTTCCCGCTTTTCACTGCGGATCGCTTCGGCTGGCACGCTTTTGAGGTGGGCATCGCCTTCACCTTCATCGGCATCATTGTGCTGACCATGCAGGGCGGCCTGATCGGGCCGCTCTCGCGGCGCTTTGGCGAAAGCCTGCTGCTGCGCATCGGCATTGTTGGCCTGGCCTTTGGCACCCTGATCGTGGCCTGGGTGGTGAATGTACCGATGCTGGGTCTTTCGATTCTCTTCACTGCCGCCAGTTTTGCCATCATCAATCCCAGCCTGGCCAGCCTGATCAGCCGCGCCGCAGCGCCCGAGCATCAAGGCATCACCCTGGGCGCAGCGCAGGGCCTGGCAGCCCTCGGCCGTGTGCTCGGCCCCGTGCTTGGCGGCCTGTTATACGAAGCGGTCAGCCCTGAAGCACCTTACCTGGTGGGTGGGGCCCTGCTGTTGCTGACCCTGCTGATATTCTACAAGCCGATGCGCCGGATCGGGCGCGGGGCCGCGCCATGAGCAGCGCGCCAAAAACCGGCGGCAGCTATCGTGCGCTATGCTGCATGCGGCTGGGCGCACCGGAGGACGTGCTGGAATTTGCCGACATGCCGCGCGGCCCAGTGCCGCCGGGCCATGTGCGGCTGCGGGTGCGTGCCGCCGGGGTGAATTTCCCCGATCTGCTGATGCTGGCGGGCGAATACCAGTACAAGCCACCGCTGCCCTTCATTCCTGGCTTCGAGGCTGCCGGCGATATCCTGGAGGTCGCCGCCGATGTGACAGAGTGGCAGCCCGGCATGGCCGTGCTGGTGCATTGCCGCACCGGCGCCTTCGCCGAGGAATTGGTGGCGCCGGTTGCCGCGCTGCTGCCCAAGCCGGCGCAGTATTCCTATGAACAGGCCGCCGCTTTTCCAGTGGCCGCCAACACCGCCTGGGCCGGGCTGGTGGCGCGCGGCGATTTGCGGCGCGGCGAACGCCTGCTGGTGCTGGGTGCCGGTGGCGGCACCGGTATGGCCGCCGTGGCGCTTGGCGTGCAGCTTGGCGCCCGTGTCATCGCAGTGGCGTCCAGTGAGGCGAAACGCCAGGCTGCACGCCAGGCCGGCGCCGAAATCACCCTGGATAGCGGCAACCCGGACTGGCCGCGGGAATTACTCGCCCTGACGGCTGATCATGGCAGCGATGTGGTGTTTGATCCGGTTGGGGGCGCCGCGTTTCACGCCGCCTGGAAAACCGTGGCGCCAAACGGGCGTTATCTGGTGATCGGCTTTGCCTCGGGCGAGCGCCCCAGCCTGCCGGCCAACAAACTGCTGCTGCGTGGCGCCGCCCTGATCGGGGTGCGGGCCGGCGAGCAATTGCGGCGCCAGCCGGCGCTGGAGCCGCTGATGCGGCACAACCTGTCGAACTGGCTAGTCAGCGGCCAGGGGCGGCCGCTGGTCAGCGAGATTCATCCGTTCAACCGCGCTGCTCGCGCCATCAGCCGCCTCGGCCAGCGCCAGGCGGTAGGCAAGCTGGTGCTCCGCATCGCCTGAGGCCGGCCCGGCAGTATCCGGCACCAGCGGCATGGTCAGCAGCCGGGCTGTTGCCAGAACCGGCGGGCGATCCTGCAAACGATCCGGCGGCAGGATCACCGTCACCGTAGTGCCGATGCCCACCTCGCTATCAATGGCAAGGCGGCCGCCATGCAGCTCCACCAGGCTGCGGGTCAGCGCCAGGCCCAGGCCGGTGC
>DLGP01000142.1:2626-18920 GCA_002482765.1 Alphaproteobacteria bacterium UBA7691 | reverse complement strand
CAGGCCATCCATCACCGGCATCTGCATATCCATCAGCACCAGATCATATTGTTCATGGTCCAGCCGGTGCAGCGCCTCGCGGCCATCATGTGCCGCTGCCACCTGGATGCCCACGGCGCGCAGCAGATCGCAGGCCACGTCGCGGTTGAGTTCGTTATCCTCCACCAGCAGCACGCGGCGGCCACGCAGCAGCCCGGATTGATCCGGCGGCAAGTCACTGAACGGCGCGGCATCATACTGCGGTGCGCTGCCCGACAACATGCGCACGGCACAATCAAACAACAGCGAGCCGTTCACCGGCTTGACCAGGATATCATCCAGCCCGGCCGCCTCGGCCTGGCGCAACACATCCTCGCGGCCATAGGCAGTGACCAGCACATGCGCCACACCTGCCGCCTGCGGCCGCGTGGCGCGCAGCCGGCGCACGGTTTCCAGGCCATCCATTTCCGGCATGCGCCAGTCAACAAAGGCGATGTCGTAGCTTTCGGTTTCGGCCAGGCGCAACGCCTCGGCACCGCTTGCCGCCTGCACCACGCGGAACTGCATGGCTTCCAGCATGTCGGCGATGGTGGCCCGCGCGCTGGCATTGTCATCCACCAGCAAAGCCGTGCGGCCGTTCAGCGCCGGCTCGGCATGACGCTGGCCGGGCTGGTTGCGGCCCTTGCCAAGCCAGGCGGTGAACCAGAATTCGCTGCCCTGGCCAAGCTGGCTGCTGACCCCGGCGCTGCCGCCCATCATTTCAGCCAGGCGGCGCGAAATCGCCAGGCCCAGCCCGGTGCCGCCATAGCGCCGCGTTGTGGAGGCATCGGCCTGCTGGAAAGACTGGAACAGGCGCGGCAATTCATCCTCGGCAATGCCGATGCCGGTATCCCGCACGGCAAAGCGCAGCCGCACACTGTCGCCATCCACCACTTCCTGGCGCACCTGGATCACCACTTCGCCGGCTTCGGTGAACTTCACCGCATTGGTGGCATAATTGATCAGCACCTGGCCAAGCCGCAGCGGATCGCCCACCAGATCGGTGGGCAGATCGGACGGCAGATCAAAGATCAGTTCCAGGCCCTTGGCATTGGCGCGTTCCGCCACCACGTCGGACACACCCACCAGCACTCCTTCAAGATCAAACTCGACCCGCTCCAGCACCAGCTGATCGGCCTCGATCTTGGAGAAATCCAGCACGTCGTTGACAATGCCGAGCAGATGCCGGCCGGATTGCTGGATCTTGCGCACATAATCGCGCTGGCGCGGCCCCAATTCGGTTTTGAGCATCAAATGCGCCATGCCGATCACGGCATTGAGCGGCGTGCGGATTTCATGGCTCATATTGGCCAGGAACATGGATTTGGCCTGGTTGGCCGCTTCGGCGCCCTGACGTGCCGTTTCTAGTTCCTGCTGCGCCCGGCGCCGCTCGGTGATATCGCGCAGGATGCCGGTGAGCAGCAATTCGCCGTCTATGCTGGCTTCGCTGACCGACAATTCCACCGGCACCAGCGCGCCATCCTTGCATAACGCCTCGGCCTCGTATTCGGTGGCGGTAAGCTGCGCCAGTTCGCCGCGCGCCCGGCGGCGCAATTGTTTGCCGAAGTCGCTCAGCGCCAGGCCGGGCAACAAGGTGGCAACATTCAGCTCGCGCGCTTCCTCGGCGCTATAGCCAAAAATGCGTTCCGCGCCACGGCTCCAATGCTGCACCTGGCCCTGGGCATTGGCGGTGACGATACCATCATTCGCGCCATCAAAGATCGCTTGCAGCCGGGTGCGGTCAGCACGCAATTCACGCTCCAGCTCGCCACGCCGTTCAATTTCCGCCGCCAGCCGGATCGCGGTTTCAAACTGCCGCCCGGCAAAACCGGCCGCCAAGGCAATGGCAGCAACGCAGAAGGTGAAGGCCGCAATCAGCAACGCCATCGTGGTGGGTTCCAGCGCCGCCGTGATCTGGGTGGGGGCCGCTGTGGGATAAAACCGCGCCGCCGCCATCGCCGTGTAATGCATGCCCGGCACGGCGCAGCCCATGATCACGGCGGCCAGCGGCGTGGAATAGGTGGCGAGCAAAGGCTGCAATTGCAGCAGGAAACGCACCCCCAGCGCAATGAACGCCAGCAGCACGGCCACGCCGACCGACAGCGCCACCAGCGGAATATCATAACGCAGCAGCGCATCCAGCCGCATCGCCGCCATGCCGGTGTAATGCATGGCGCCGATGCCGCCACCCATCAGCACGGCGCCAAGCAGCAGCCGTAGCCAGGAGAAGCCGCGCGGATCGGCGATCACCACCAGCGCCACCGCGCTGGCCAGCACGCCGGGCAGCATGGAGAGCAGCGTTACCCAGGGATCATAGGCAATGGCGCAAGGCAGGCCAAAAGCCAGCATGCCGATGAAATGCATCGACCAGATGCCGCCGCCCATGCTGACACCGCCGCCGGCAATCCAGGCAAAACGTGCGCCGGGTGTGCGCGCCGCCGCCACGCGGTTTGACAGCGACAAGGCAATGAAAGCGGCGAGCACGGCAATGAACACCGACAGCGCCACCAGTTCCGGTTCATAGGAACCGAGTAATGGCAGCGAGTTGGCGCTGAAATCCCGGATCGGGCGGAAGTAACTATCCAGTTGCAGCATGCTGGGAATGATGTACCGCCAGCCGCGAAGTTGGGCAACCGATTAATATCGAGTCGCAACAATGGCGGCGGATACACGATTTGCGGGAATGCGACAAAATGGAACGGGCGATGGCTGGGGGGAGCCATCGCCCGACGCCTTCCCGGTGAGGTGCGGCGCTGCCGTGGCTGTGTGAGAGGGGATCACGGCATTATTTGATACGCGGCCGATGCGCGGCTGGATCACAGTTATTTCTTGAAAAAACGCACCAGGCCGGAAAGCTCGGCGGCCTGGCTGGTCAGCGCCTGGGCGGCGGCGCTGGTTTCCTCCACCAGGGCGGCATTGCGCTGGGTCATCGCATCCATGTCGCTGGCCGCCTTGCTGACCTGCTCGATGCCGGCAGCCTGTTCGCGGCTGGCGGTGGCGATTTCAGCAATCAGCGCACTGACGGTCTGGATCGCGCCGCTGACTTCAGTGAGCGCGCTGCCGGCGCGATTGGCCATGCCGACGCCATTGCGGATATGGCCGCCCGAGGCATCAACAAGCTGGCGAATCTGCTTCGAGGCCGCCGCCGAACGTCCGGCCAGGTTGCGCACTTCCTGCGCCACCACGGCAAAGCCTTTGCCGGCCTCGCCAGCCCGCGCCGCCTCCACGCTGGCATTGAGCGCCAGCAGATTGGTCTGAAACGCAATCTCGTTCATCAAGCTGACAATCTCGCCGATCTTGTCGGCGGATTCCTCAACCTGGCACATCGACTGGATCAAATCCTGCGCCAGCGCGCCACCAGCCGTGGCCTTGTCGCGTGCCTGCCGCGCCAGGCCATCGGCCTCAACGGCATTCCCGGCATTCTGCCGCACGGTCTGGGCAATCTGCTGCATGGTGGCGGCGGTTTCTTCCAGCGCGGCAGCCTGGCTTTCGCTGCGCTGCGCCAGGTCCAGGCTGCCCTGGGAGATTTCCTCGGACGCGCCCTGCACGGTTTCGGCGCTCTGCGCCAGCCGGCCGGAGAAATCGCGCAGCAAGGCGGCCATGCGATTGGCGCTCTGCTTCAATTCGCCAAAGATGCCGCCATACTCGCCCTGCACTTCCAGGCTCAGATCACCATGGCCCAAAGCTTCGGTGACACTGGCCAATTCGCCGGTCATGTTCTGCAACATGCTGGTGAGGTGATTAAGCTGCTGGCTCAATTGCAGGAAAAAACCTTCCTTGCCATCGGGCGCCACCCGGCTGGAAAGATCGCCGGCCACCACGCGGGCGACAAAATCCGCCACCTCGCCGGCCGCCACTTTCTCGCGCGCCTGGGCAGCGGCGCGGGCCTGGGCCTCGGCTTCCTGACGCGCCTGGGCCTGGCGCGCTTCCAGCAGACGCTGCGCGGCGCCTTCCTGCGCAGCGGCATGGCGGCCACGCAATTCCGCCAGCGCACCATTACCGCCGCCAACGATGGCGAGGCCGAAACGCATGCCGCGGGCAAAAAGCTGCACCAGGCGGCGTTCGCCGGCATCCATCTCCACACCGGCCAGAGCACGCAGATCGGCCGCCACGCGGTCACGCACCTGATTGACCACGGCGATACGCCTTGTGGCCTGATCGAACCAATGCGGCGCCGCCACACCGCCGACATGGCCGAGCGCAAAACCTTCATACACCTTGCTGCGCAAAGCCAGCAGATCGGTCCAGGCCACATCCTGGCGCGCCTGTTGCAGCATCGCCGCCTGTTCCGGCGTAGCGCGGGCGGCGAAGGCAGCAAAATCGGCTTCCTGCATATAGGCCAGCGCCATGTAGCGCTGATAGACCGGCAGTTCGAACCGTCCCGCCGCCAGCGCAGCCGAGCCGGTGGCGCGTTCCTGAGCGGATTTCTCCAAACCTTCCAGCAGCGCGATGAAGGCATCCAGCATGCGGATCAGGCGCGGATGCTCCAGCGCCAGGCCGATCTGCAACAGGGTTTCGAGTTCGCTGCGGACCGCCTGGGTCCAGTTCTGGAACGATTGTGGCGCATTGAATTGCAGCGCATCGATCGCCGGCCGGGCAGCGCGGGCGCGATCCAGCCCGGCCGTGGCGGCATCGGCTGCCGCCACCAGCGGCTTCAGCAAAGCAAAGGCCCGGCAGGCTTCAAGCGCCACCTGCCGGGCTGCTATCCGTTCATTCAGCGCCTGCCGCGCCTTGGCCAGTTCCGGCTTGAATTGCTGCCCCTTGCTGCCGATGTAAAGTGCGCTTGAGCCACGTTCGCCTTGCAGGCAATGCAGCACGTCGCTGACCGCGATGGCATAGCCGATGGCGGCACGGGCTTCCTGGGCCTGGGCCGCCAGACGCTGGCGCTGAGCCAGGCGCTTGGCGGCATAGGCGATGAAATCAAGCAGTTCTATTGGGTCGGGCAATCAGCAGGACACTCCATTCCGGGGGGGCTTGGCTGGCTTTTTTTGTTTTTCTTAGTAACGCTTGTAATCGAGGAACTTGCCGGTCATCACGATCTTGACGCGATCACCCTTGGGATCGGGCAGGCGTTCCATCGTCATGTTGAAATCAATCGCCGACATGATGCCGTCGCCGAATTCTTCATGGATCAATTCCTTCCAGGTGGTGCCGTAAACCTGCACCAGCTCGTAGAAGCGATAGATCGTCGGATCGGTCGGCGGCCCCGGCGGCAGCGAGCCGCGATACGGCACCTCGGTCAGCAAGGTCTCTTCCAGCTTGCTGAGGCCGAACAGCTTGGCCGCCTTCTTGGCCTGCTCCGGCAGCAGCTTCATCTGGCCGAGCAGGCCGCAGGTGAGGTAGATGGTCGATTCCTTGGGATCGATCTTCTTGGTGATGTCTTTCCAGGTCCAGCCCTTGAGGCGCTTGGCATCCAGGATCTTCTCGGTCACTTCGCTGCGCTGCACTTTTTTTCTCCTTGGTCCTTACCTAATCAATCGGCTGCATCATGCAGGCCGGCTTCACGCGCCGGCGTCGTCGCACTGGCATAGACATGCGGCGGCTTGCGCGGATCGTAATCCGCCGGCGGCACGAAGTTCTTGGAACGCCGCACCAGGAAATCCAGCAGGTGGTTGCGGATCGGGTAATATTCCGGCTGCTGGTGCAGGGTTTCACGCTGGCGATCCTTCGGCAGCGTGTTGACCAGCACTTCGGCGATGCGCGCCTGCGGCCCGTTGGTCATCAGCACAATGCGGTCGGCGAGCAGGATCGCCTCGTCCACATCATGCGTGATCATGAACACGGTGAGCCCGGTGGCGGCCCGGATGCGCAAAACCTCGTCTTGTAGTGTTCCACGGGTCAAGGCATCGAGAGCCGAGAAGGGTTCGTCCATCAGCAGCATCTTCGGCTCAATCGAGAGCGCGCGGGCAATGCCGACACGCTGCTTCATGCCGCCGGAAAGCTGTGACGGCTTTTTCGCCTCGGCACCGGCCAGGCCAACCATGGCGATGAATTTGCGCGCCTGTTCGCGCACCTTTTCCTTGCTCCATTTCGGCCAGCGCGAAGCCACCGCGAAGCCGACATTCTGCTCCACGCTCATCCACGGCATCAGCGCATGGCTCTGGAACACCACGGCGCGATCCAGGCTGGGGCCATCCACTTCCTTGCCTTCCAGCAGGATGGCGCCCTCGGATGGCTTGTCGAGGCCGGCCAGGATATTCAGCACCGTGGTCTTGCCGCAGCCGGAATGGCCGATGATGCAGACAAACTCACCCTGTTCGATATTGAGCCAGGCATGTTCGAACACCGTGGTGCTGCCGCCCGCCGGGTTGGCGAAGCGGCGCGCCAGGTCTTGCACTTGGATGAAAGGCTGGGTCATGGCGGGCCTTACTCGGGATAAGTGACAAGGCGCACGGCAATGCCGAGCAACTGATCAAGCAGCATGCCGACCACGCCGATGAACAGGATGGCGTTGATCACATTGGCGATGGAGAGGTTGTTCCACTCGTTCCAGACGAAATAGCCGATGCCGGTGCCGCCCACGAGCATCTCGGCGGCGACGATCACCAGCCAGGCAATCGAGATCGAGATCCGCATGCCGGTGAGGATGGTGGGCGCCGCTGCCGGCAGGATGACGCGGAAGATGCGGCGGAAAGTGCCGACCTCCAAAGTCAGCGCCACGTTGAGCCATTCCTTCCGCACATTCGCCACCGCGAAGGCGGTGTTGGTCAGCATCGGCCAGACCGAGCAGATGAAGATGACAAAGATCGACGAGATGCCGCTATCCTTGATGGTGTAGAGCGCCAGCGGCATCCAGGCCAGCGGCGAGACCGGCCGCATCACCTGAATGAACGGATCAAGCGCCTGGCGGAAGAGCGGCGACAGGCCGATCAGGAAACCCAACGGCACCGCCACGATCACCGCCAGGCCGAAGCCGAGCGCAACGCGGCCGATGGAATAGACCAGCTGGATGCCGATGCCCTGGTCGTTCGGGCCTTTGATATAAAACGGATCGGCAAGATGCGCGCCCAGCACCTTGGCGACATCCCACGGCCCCGGCATGGCGGATTTGCCCTGGGTGGCCGTGAGACCCATAAGCTTGGCATATTCCGGATCCATCGCCTGCGTGGCGCCGGTGCCCATGGTGCCGATCTGCCAGGCGGCAAGCAGCGCAATGAGCAGGGCAAAGGATACCGCGGCAGCACGCAGGCGAAAGGATACCTTCATGGTCAGGCCCGCTTGATCTTGAACGAGTTGATGTAGTCAGTCGGCTTCGACGGATCGAACGGCTTGCCCATCACCGAGAAGGTCTTGTACGGGCTGGAGGGCGGTGTGAGGCCAACATCCTGCATCAGCTTGGCGGTGTCGGTGGCGAGGAAAACCTGCTCGGCCACCTTCTGGTAATCCACATCACCCTTGAGCTGGCCCCAGCGCTTCATCTGGGTCAGAATCCAGATGCCGAAGCTCTGCCACGGGAAGGGCGCAAAATCGATGCGATCCGGCACCTTCTTCACATTACCCAGGCCATCGGCGAAGGTGCCGGTGAGAACCTGTTCAACAACCGTCACCGGCTGGTTGAGATAGGCTGCCGGGGCAATCGCCTCGGCGATCTGCTTGCGGTTCTCCGCCTTGGTGGCATAGGCGGTGGCTTCGATGATGGCGCGCAGCAGGGCGCGGTAGGTGTTGGGCTGGCTGGAGACAAATTCCTGGCTGGCGGCAAAGGCGCAGCAGGGATGGCCGTCCCAGATTTCCTTGGTCAGCAGATGGATGAAGCCAACGCCGTCATACACCGCGCGCTGGTTGACCGGATCGGGCGCCAGGAAGCCGTCGATATTGTCGGCGCGCAGATTGGCCACCATTTCTGGCGGCGGCACCGAGCGGATCTGCACATCGGTATCCGGGTCGATGCCGTGTTCGGCCAGGTAATAGCGCAGCAGGTAATTGTGCATCGAATAATCGAACGGCACTGCCAGCTTGAAGCCCTTCCACTGCTTCGGGTCGCGCTTGTCCTTGTGCTTCATCGCCAGGGTGATGGCCTGGCCGTTGATATTCTCCACCGCCGGCATGGTGTAGGGGATCGGGTTTGAACCGCTGCCGGTGGTGATCGCCAGCGGCATCGGCGACAGCATATGCGCGGCGTCATATTCCTTGTTGATGGTCTTGTCGCGGATCACCGCCCAGCCGGCGGTTTTCACCACTTCCACATTCAGGCCATGCTTGGAATAGAAGCCCATCGGATGCGCCATGATGATCGGCGTGGCGCAGGTGATGGCGATGAAGCCAACCTTGAGGTCCTTCTTTTCCAGCGGCCCCTTATCCTGGGCAAACACCTCGCGGGCGGTGGCGAGCGGGAAAAACTGCTCCACCGCCGAAAGCAGCGTGCCGGCGCCCACGGCATGCAGCACGCGGCGGCGGGTCACGTCATTCGGGATCAGGGCGCGGATCACCGCCTGGTCCACGGCGCTGGTCAGGCGCTTTTCCTCATCGGCGGCGGTGGTCAGGCGAAGCTGGGTCTGCCGCTGCCATTCCGCCACATCGGCATTATGCGCCGACAGGCTGTGATGCTGGCCGCAGGGGCAGGCATCCAGCCGGGTTTTGGCGTCGAAGGGATCTTGGAACAGCGACATGGCGGTGGCCTCCGTCTCTCGTGTTGCCTAAATTTCGGGCAAATCACGCATTGCCCGAAACAACTGCACACAGAGCAGCAAGCTTCATGCCAGCTTTACCACCTAGAGCGGGAAAGCCGGGATTCCGCCAATCACGCGCTGTCGATTATGCTTGGAAGGGGTTACGAATATTCGTATATTATGATAATCCGTAGTATAAATTACGAATTATCATAACAAGGCGATCAACATGAGCGAATCCGGCGTGGGCTATGGCGCGGCCTTTGAACAAAACCCGGATGCGATGCTGGTGGCCGATCCCTATGGTGGCACGGTGCTGGATGCCAATCCGGCCGCCTGCCGCCTGCTGGGCTATGATCGTGCCGCTTTGCGCGGCATCTCCATGGCTGCATTGCATCCCGGGCAGATACCCGCATTGATGGTGTTTAGCGAAGCGGTGCTGACCAAGGGCCGGTATTGGAGCAGCGAGCTGCGGCCGCGCCATGCCGCCGGGCGCGAGCTGAAGGTGGAATATGCCGGCGCCGTGCTGGTCGATCAGGATCAGCCGCCGCGCCTGCTGCTGACATTGGGCGACCTGGAAGCGCGCCGCCGCCGCCAGGTGGATGAAGCAGCGGCAGGTTATGTGCGCGGCGGCCTGAACGAATGGCAGCGCGTGGAGCGTTTTTTCCGCGATATGGAACGCGAGAACCAGTTGATCCTGCGCGCCGCCGGCGAAGGCATCTATGGCGTGAATGCCGAGGGCAAGACCACTTTTGTCAATCCCGCTGCCGAGCGCATGCTGGGCTGGCCGGCCGAGGAACTGGTGGGCAAGGACATGCACACCATCGTGCATCATACGCGGCATGACGGCGCGCATTATCCGCATGAGGCCTGCCCGATCTATGCCGCCTTCCGCGATGGCGCGGTGCATCAGGTGGATAACGAAGTGTTCTGGCACCGCTCGGGCCGCCCGGTCTGGGTGGAATATACCTCCACGCCGATCCGCGACCGTGGCGTGGTGGTGGGCGCGGTGATCGTGTTCCGCGATATCGGCCATCGCCGCGAGGCCGAGGAAAAGCTGCGCGCCGCCCTGGCCGAGGTGGACAGCCTGCGCCAGCGGCTGGAACTGGAGAATGCCTATCTCCAGGAGGAAATCCGCCTGGAGGGCAATCATCGCGGCATTATCGGCCAATCGGCAGCGATCCAGAATATCCTGCGCCAGATCGACCTGGTGGCACCGACCGATGCCACCGTGCTGGTGACCGGCGAAAGCGGCACCGGCAAGGAACTGATCGCCCGCGCCATCCATGATGCCAGCAAACGCTGCGACCGGCCGCTGATCCGGGTCAATTGCGCTGCCATCCCGCGCGAATTATTCGAGAGCGAGTTTTTCGGCCATGTGAAAGGCGCCTTCACCGGCGCGCTGCGCGATCGTGTCGGCCGGTTTGAACTGGCCGATGGCGGCAGCCTGTTCCTGGATGAAGTGGGCGAAATTCCGCTCGAATTGCAGGGCAAATTGCTGCGCGTGTTGCAGGAGGGGCATTTTGAGCGGGTGGGCGAGGAACGTACGCGGCAAGTGGATGTGCGTGTCATCGCCGCCACCAACCGCGATCTGAAACAGGAAGTGCGTTTGGGCCGTTTCCGCGAGGATTTGTATTTCCGCCTCAACGTCGTGCCGATTGAATCGGTGCCGTTGCGTGAACGGCGCGAGGATATCGCTTTGCTGGCAACACATTTCCTGCGCGGCGCCAGCCGCAAGCTGAAAACCAGCGACCTGCGCCTGACCGAAGGCGACATGCGCCGCCTGACGCGCTACGACTGGCCCGGCAATGTGCGCGAACTGGAAAACGTGATCGAGCGCGGCACCATCCTGGCACGCCAAGGCCGATTGCGGCTCGACCTGCCCGATGCCATGCCGCCCGATACGCGCCCGGTAGCGCCGCCCATTGCGGAGCAGGTGCCAGCCGGGGAAGTACTGACCGAGAGCGACCGCCGCGCCCGCGACCGGCGTAATATCCTGGCCGCGCTGGAAGCCAGCGGCGGCCGGATATTCGGCCCGGGCGGCGCGGCAGAGCGGCTGGATGTGAAACCCACCACGCTGGCTTCAAGGCTCAAGGCTTTGGGCATCAGGGCCGGCGACATCAAGGCGGCGCAAAGCGGCGTTTGAGCGGCCCAGTGTGGTGACACTGCCGGTTTCGTCATCTCCGGCCTCCTCACCCCATAATCGTCATGCCCGGGCTTGATCCGGGCATCTCATTTTTTACTGTTTTCCAACCATTTTTCAATTGGAGAAAGATCCCCGGGTCAAGCCCTGAAATGAGGGGATACACCGACGCTGGCAAAGGTCGGTCGCCAGCGCACGCAAGCGGACCTTCCCACCGGCTGTTGTGGGTGGCGAGCGAACCTAGTTGAAACTAAGCTTCGCCTGGGCTAGGGGCGTCACGGTCCTCCAGGGTTCACGACAGTCGATCCTCCGTCACATCAGGAAAGGGCCGGCGCATGATCACGGTTTGGGGCGGACAGACCTCGCGATCGGTTCGGGTCGTCTGGGTGCTGGAGGAGATGGGCCTTCCCTATCGGATAAGGCAGGTGGACATGCTGGCCGCCGAGCAGGACTCCGAGTTTCTGGCGGTGAACCCCGCCAACTACATCCCGGCGGTCCAGGACGGCGAGGTCATCATGGTCGAGTCGATCGCGATCATGGAGTACCTGATGGCCCGCTACGGGCCCACGCCGTTGGCGCCCGCGCCGCAGGCTCCGACCTTCCCCGCTTACCAGCAGTTTCTGCACCTGGGGGAAGCCGGCCTCGCGACCCTGATGATGCCCGTCATTGTCAGCCGCTTCATCGCGCCCGAGGCCGAACGCGAGAACTGGGGCGCGACTTGGTGCCTGAAGTCGTTTCAGAAGCGGCTGAAGCTGGTCAGCCAACGGCTTGCCAGCTCGCCCTACCTCGCTGGCGAGGCTTTCACCGCCGCCGACATCTCGGTGACTTACGCTCTGATCCTGGGCCAGCGGACCTGCGGCATCACCCTCGGCGACGCCGAACAGGCCTACCTCGCTCGCACCACCGGCCGCGACGCCTACAAGCGCGCGATGGAGCGTTCGCACGAGGGGGTGAACACCTGAACCCCGCCTCCTCCGCCAATCGAGACAGGAGAGGGCAGCGCTCAACTCCGCAACGGGTCGTGAGGAGCCATCAGCACAGGCGCCGAATCCAAATCTTCAGATTGCCACCGCCAGGCATTGTCGGTCCCGGTGAACGCTCGCCCGGGGATGACGGCGGAGCGGACGCTCAGTCGGTCAGAAGTTAAACCGGACAGCCGTGGACTTGATCCGCGCATGACGAAAATAAAGGAAACGGCGGTCAATGCGGCTCGCTGCCGAAGCCGTGCATGCGGCGGGCGAATTGCAGGCCGATCAGCGCGCCCTTGAATTTGGGCAGCAGCCAGAGCGACAGGATCAGGGTGAGCGGCAGCCACAGCACCATATGCAGCCATTCCGGCGGCTGCGCCTTCTGTTCCAGCAGCAGCATCAGCGGCACGATGATATGGCCCACCAGCAGGATGGTGAAATAGGGCGGCGCATCATCGGCGCGATGGCCATCCAGCCGCAGGCCACATTGCGGGCAACTTTCCTGCACTTTGAGAAAACCGCCAAAGATGCGGCCCTGGCCACAGTCTGGGCAGCGGCCACGCCAGCCGCGCCATAGCGAAAGCTGGGTATCGCGCGGTGCGTGCAAACCCTCGGTCATGCTCACAGCCATCCCTTACGCTTGAACCACCAATACGGCAGCACCGCCGAGCCGATCATGATCAGGATCGCCATCGGATAGCCGAAGGTCCAATCCAGTTCCGGCATGGTGTTGAAATTCATGCCGTAGATGCTGGCAATCAGGGTGGGCGGCAGGAATACCGTGGCCGCCACCGAGAAAATCTTGATGATCTTGGTCTGCTGGATGTTGATCAGGCCCAAAGTGGCATCGAGCAGGAAATTGCCCTTATGCGCCAGGAAGCCGGATTGCTCGGAAAGCGACTGCACGTCGCGCGCCAGGGTCTTGAGCCATTGCCGGCTTTCCTTGGTGCCACGCTGCTCGGTCAGCGCCAGGTTGAGGAAAGCCACCAGGCGGTTGAGATTCATCAGGCTGTCGCGGATGCGGCTATTCAAATCCTCGATGCGGCCGAGATTACGCACGGCTTCTTCCAGATCGGCATCATCGGGTTCCTCGCGCGTGCCATCGGTGCGATAACCGAAGATCGAGCGCGACAATTGATCGAGGTCACGCGCCGCCCATTCCAGCACGTCGGCGGCACGGTCGATGATGGCATCAAGCAGGCCGCAAAGCGTGGCATCCGGCGTGGCGCAGAGCGACGGCGTGCGCATGGCGCGGCCGATGAAAGACCGGAAAGCCTGCGGATCGGCATAACGTAACGTCACCAGCGCCCGATGCGAGCGGATGAAGGTGATCGGCGTGGTTTGCGGCAGCGGCGTTTCGGCATGGAACAGCACATTGGCGGTCATGTAGCTGACATCGGCCTCGCGGTAGAGCCGGCTGGAGATTTCAATCTCCTGCATCTCCTCGCGGGTCGGCATTTCCAGGCCGAGCAGGGCTTCCACCGCCTTTTCCTCGGCCGGTGTCGGCTCCATCAGGTCAAGCCAGACCACACCTTCGGGCAAGGCTTCCGCCAGATTGTCGGCGGGGCCGAGTTCGATCCTTTGCAGCAGCGTGCCTTGCGGCAGGTAGGCTGTGATCATGGCCGGAATCCGGAATGTGAAGGGGGAGGAAGCTGCCCGCCTTGTAGACCCGTTAAGCGCCGAGGGGAACCCTGAAAATTGCCCTGCGGCGAATTGTTACTGCCGCCCAGGATTTACAGGGCTGGGCGCCGGCAGCGGCTTGCCCTTGTCGGCCAGCACGCGGCGCAGCCGATCCGGGTAATCCGAGATGATGCCATCCACGCCGAGATCAATCAGCCGCGCCATCTCGGCCGGCTCGTTCACCGTCCATGGGATCACCTGCAAACCCAGTTTCTGCGCTTCGGCCAGGTTTTCCGCCGTCACGTTACGCCAGAACGGCGACCAGATGCGGCCGCCCGCCGCCAACACCAGGCGCGGCACCGAACCGCCAAAATCATCCAGGTCCAGCCCGCCGAGCCATGGGCTGGGGCCGGGTTTGCCGCGTTCCAGCGTGTCAAAATTCGGGCTTTCGATACTCAGCATGGCCAGGCTGATTTCCGGCGCGATTTTGCCGGCATGGCGCAGGCTGCGCCAATCGAAACTTTGAATCGTGCTGCGCCCGGCCAAGCCGGCCTTGCGGATTTCCGCCACCAGGGCTTCGGCCAGCGCTTCCGGGCTGGCGCTATCCTGCGGCTTCAGCGGCGAGAGCTTGGTTTCGATATTGAACCGCACGGTCTGGTTGCCGGCTTTCGCCGCCAGGGCAAACACCTCGGCCAGAAGCGGCATGGCGGTGCCATCCACCGGCTGCTGTTCGGGATAGGTCTTGCCGTAACGATGATCCGGATTGAGCCGGCCAACATCGTAGCGGCGCAGCTCGGCCAGGGGCAGGCTGCGGATTGCCGGGCCGGGTTCGTTGAGGAAACTGCCATCGGGCTTGCGGGTCACCGTGGGCAGCAGAACCGGATCATGGCCCACCAGCACGGCGTTATCCGCCGTCAGGTTGATATCCAGTTCCAGCGTTGTCACCCCCAGCGACAATGCCTTGGCAAAAGCCGGCAGGGTGTTTTCCGGCGCCAGGCCGCGCGCGCCGCGATGGCCTTGCAGATCAAAGGCCTGAACCGGCTGGGCCAGCAGCAGCGCGGCGGTGATGGCAAACAAAACAAGGCGCATGGCACCCTCCCGTTACAGAGGCTTCACTAAACGCCGGCTTAGGCCCTGCCGCAAGCCGGGTGCATGAAAAGGTAACATCCGTTTGGATCCACATTCGGCTTCATCACACACACTCTTTTCGTCTTGCCCGGGCTTGACCCGGGCATCCCATTTTCGCCTGTTCTCCAAGCATTTTCCAACTGGAGAGAGATCCCCGGGTCAAGCCCGGGGATGACGATGGAGGGGGAGTTGGCCGCCCGGCCTTACTCGGCCGCCTGATGCTGCGCCTGGGCGCGGATCAGGCCGAGGATTTCAGCGGCGGCGGCCGGGATATTGGTGCCCGGGCCGAAAATCGCCGCCACGCCGGCCTGGCGCAGGAAATCGTAATCCTGTGGCGGGATCACGCCGCCGGTAACCACCAGGATATCGCCGGCGCCCTGCTCGTGCAGGGCCTTGATCAATTGCGGTACAAGCGTCTTATGGCCGGCGGCCTGGCTGGAAATGCCCACCACATGCACGTCGTTGTCGATGGCATCCTTGGCGGCTTCTTCCGGGGTCTGGAACAGTGGCCCGACATCAACATCGAAGCCGAGATCGGCAAAGGCGGTGGCGATCACCTTGGCGCCGCGATCATGACCATCCTGGCCCAGCTTGACCACCAGCATACGCGGGCGGCGGCCTTCCTCGGCGGCAAAAGCCGCGATGTCCTTCTGGATCTGCACAAAGCCGGCATCGCCCTCATAGGCGGCGCCATAAACCCCGGCAATCGAGCGCACCACGGCCTGGTGCCGGGTGAAGACCCGCTCCATGGCATCCGACATTTCGCCCACCGTGACCCGCGCCCGCGCCGCCTTGACGCAGAGATCAAGCAGATTGGCATTGCCGCGCGCGCCGGCTTCCAGTTCCTGGATGGCGGCTTCGGCGGCGGCCTTGTTGCGCGTGTTGCGGATGGTGTTGAGGCGCGCCACCTGGGATTCGCGCACCCGGGTATTGTCCACTTCCATGGTTTCCGGCTTCTCGTCGCTGCTCGGGCGATATTTGTTGACGCCGACGATGACATCCTGGCCACGATCGATACGCGCCTGGCGCCGCGCCGCGGCTTCCTCGATGCGCAGCTTGGGCATGCCGCTTTCCACCGCCTTGGTCATGCCGCCGAGTTCTTCCACTTCCTGAATCAGCGCCCAGGCATGTTCGGCCAGGCTATGGGTCAGGGCTTCGACATAATAGGAACCGGCCAGCGGATCGACCACGTTGGTGACGCCGGTTTCCTCCTGGATGATAAGCTGGGTGTTGCGCGCGATACGGGCGGAGAATTCGGTCGGCAGCGCGATGGCCTCATCCAGCGCGTTGGTATGCAGCGACTGCGTGCCGCCAAGCACGGCCGCCAGGGCTTCCACCGCCGTGCGCACTACATTGTTGTAGGGGTCCTGCTCGGTGAGCGAGACGCCGGAGGTTTGACAATGCGTGCGCAGCATCAGGCTGCCGGGCTTTTTCGGCTCAAATTCCTTCATGATGCGGTGCCACAGCAGGCGCGCGGCTCGCAGCTTGGCCACTTCCATGAAGAAATTCATGCCGATGGCGAAGAAGAAGCTGAGCCGGCCGGCGAATTCATCCACATTCATGCCGCTGGCAATGGCGGTGCGCACATATTCCTTGCCATCGGCCAGCGTGAAGGCCAGTTCCTGCACCGCCGTGGCGCCGGCTTCCTGCATATGGTAGCCGGAAATCGAGATCGAGTTGAATTTCGGCATATTCTTCGCCGTATAGCCGATGATATCGGCAATGATGCGCATGCTCGGCGCCGGCGGGTAGATATAGGTGTTGCGCACCATGAATTCTTTGAGGATGTCGTTCTGGATCGTGCCGGAGAG